>DAIDCO010000041.1 GCA_027309555.1 bacterium | reverse complement strand
CCCTTCTGGCGCGCCTGCCAGAAGGGTGTGAAGACCTTGAAGGCGTCGCCGCCCAGCGTACTGACCTGACCGGGTTCCCACAGGAGGTTGCCGCGAAAGCCCTCATTGGCAATGCCCAGGCGGGTCAACGCCTCGCCGAGCTCCCGCTCACCGCCGTCCGCGAAGTGCTGGCGATGGCCCGGGACCGGGTCCGGGTGCTCAGCGCCCGGGCCGACGTCGCCACGCTCGTCACGTTCGAGAACTCCGGCCCCGAATCGGGCGGCACGCTCTTCCACCCGCACCTCCAGCTCGTCGCGCTCCCCGAGGTCCTCCCTCGACTCGCCGAGGAGCTCGCCGGAGCCGCGCGATTCGCTGCCGCTCAGAGGGGTGCCTGTGCGTTCGAATCGATCCTCGCCCGTGAACGGGCCGAAGGCGTTCGGATCGTCCGGGAGGCGCCCGGGTTCACGGCGTACTGCCCCTTCGCATCGGAGCATCCGTTCGAGCTACGACTCCTCCCTCACCGCCATGCGGGCTCGCTCGGGACCGCGACCGAGTCCGAGCTCGATGCGCTCGCCGAGCTCCTGCGGGCGGCGCTTTCCGCCTTCGAGTCGGTTCGCCCCGGAGCGTCGTACAACCTTGCTGCGGGCTCGTTCGCCGAGCATCGCCCCGAGCACGACGCCTACCACTGGCACCTCGACCTCATCCCCCGGCTCGTTCGGCCCGACGGCTTCGAGGTCGGCGGAGGGATCCTGGTGAACCCGGTCTCCCCCGAAGCGGCCGCCGATGCCCTGCGCGCGGCGCTCGGGGGCGGAGTTCCCGCGCGGTCTGGGGGCTCCTAAAGGATAATGCGCCCGGTACCGTCCTCGGTCCCGTGGCGGGGCTTCGCGAGCCGATCGTCTCCCTCCTGGGACACGTCGATCACGGCAAGACGACGCTATTGGACCGCATCGCGGGCAGCGTCAAGGCCGAGAAGGAGCCCGGCGGGATCACGCAGCACATCGGGGCGGTCGAGGTCCCGGGCGCGACCGTCCGCCAGCTTTGCGGGGGGATCCTCCGGACCGACCAGCTCGTGGTCCCCGGCCTGCTGTTCGTCGACACGCCCGGCCACCGGTCGTTCGAGACCCTCCGCCGCCGCGGAGGCGCGCTGGCCGACATCGCGATCCTGGTCGTCGACGCCCGGGAGGGCGTCATGCCGCAAACGCGGGAGTCGATCCAGATCCTTCGGCACGAAAAGACCCCCTTCGCGATCGCGCTGACGAAGATCGACCTCTTGCCCGGGGGGCGGAAGACCACCGGTCCGCTCCGACTGGCCGACCACATCGCGAAAGCGGGGCCGGAGTTCCAGCGGTCGCTCGACGAGCGGGTCTACGCCGTCGCGCAGGAGGTCGTCGAGCTCGGTTTCAGTGCCGACCGGTACGACCGCGTGAGCGACTTCACGCACAACGTGGGGATCGTGCCGGTCTCGGCGAAGACCGGGGTGGGCGTTGCCGAGCTCATCGCGCTCCTCGTCGGGCTCTCCCAGCGGTTCCTGAGCGAGGAGCTCGCCCGCTCCTCGGAGGGCGGGGAAGCGACGATCCTTGAGCGGAGCGATCAGAAGGGGGTGGGCCCCGTGGGCAACGTGATCGTTTACCGCGGCCGGCTCAAAGTGGGGGACGAGATCGTCGTCACGGGCCGGACCGAACCGTTCGAGACCCACGTGCGCGGGATCTATCGGCCAGTGCTCCTGAAAGGCGGAAAGATCAAGCATTTTCGGCTCGACTCGTTCCCGGAGGTCGTGGCGGCGGCCGGGGTCTACCTCTCCGCGCCGGGGATCGAGGAGGCGATGCCGGGCGGCCTCCTCAAGGTGGTCCGGAGCCCTGAGGAGAAGGAGGCCGTGCGCGCCGAGCTGGCTCGCGAGAGCCAGCCCGTGACCGAGGTCGCGCTCTCGGGGGTCGCGATCTGCGCCGACACCCTGGGAGGGCTCGAGGCGCTCGCCTTCGAGTGCCGGGAGAAAGGGATCCCCGTGCACGAGGCGGGGGTCGGGCCGGTCGGCCGCGCCACGATCGTCCGGATCGCGAACGTCCGGGATCCCACGCACCGTGCAGTCCTGGCGTTCAACGTCCCGGTCCTGCCCGACGCCCAGCCCGAGGGGGAGTCGGAGCCCGTCCGGGTCTTCCGCGCCGACGTGATGTACCGCGCGATCGAGGAGTACCTCGCGTGGCGGGCGGAGCGGGAACGGGACCTGCGCGCGCGCGCTCGCCTGCAGCTCGTCCATCCCGCCAAGCTCGAGGTTCTTTCGGGCTACGTCTTCCGCATCTCGAAGCCGGCGGTCGTCGGGGTCAAGGTTCTCGGCGGGATCCTGCGCCCCGGCGTGCGCCTGATCCACCCGAACGGGACCGAGGTCGGCGTTCTCAAATCGCTGCAGAACGAGGGAGCGTCGGTGGCCGAGGCGCCCGAATCGACCGAGCTCGCCGCGTCGATCGACGGGGCCGTGATCGGTCGGAACCTGAAGGAGGGGGACGTGCTGCTGGTCGATCTTCCCGAGTCCGTGGTCCGGGCGCTCCGACGGGAGGCGCTCACGCCACGGGAGCTCGCGATCCTCGAGGAAGTCGTGGAGGTGCACCGCTCGGTCCACCCGTTTTGGGGGCAGTGAGCTCCCGCGCCGCCCGTCCCTAGGCGTCCCGAACGTCGACCGGTTCCGGCCCGATCTCTCCGACCGGGTCGACCCCGTCGCGACCGAGCGTGGCGTATCCCGACCGCGGGGGCCGGTAGATCCCGGGTTCGAGGAAGAGCCCAAGGAACATCGCGATCCCCCCGATCCCGAGCAGGAATAGGCCGCCGACCGTGATGAGCGCCCACGCCGGCACGGCCTGACTCGGGGTCGGGACCGTGTAGGTCTCGGTGAGGCTCGCGACGAACGACGTCGACGCGTGGCCGAAGTTCAGGACGGAGAGGAGGTACGCGGCCCCGACCGCTCCGTGGTAGCTCCAGGCCCCCGACGTGTTCGCGTTCCACGTGACGAGCGGTTTCCCGGCGGGGCAGACCCCCTGACCTTGGCAGGGCACGGTCGTGTAGAGGGAGACGCTGACCGGCCCTTGCGAGCTCCAAGTGAGCACGAGGGTCCCCTGGCTCGCCGAATCCTCCGAAATGATCCAGGGATTGGTCGCGTTGGGCCCAAGGTCGGAGATCGCAACCGAACTGAAGCGCGAGTTCACCGGCGGCGCGGGGAGGAAGAACAACGAGAGGAGGAGCCCCGCGCCCACAACGGCGACGGCCACCCCGGCGATGACGAGACCACTGCGCACGACGGGTACAAGAGCGGCGACTCAAGAAATAGGCGTACCTTCGTGCGGACCGCTTTCCGAAGGGGGCGGGACGAGAGTTTATACCCGCCCGTGACTCCGTGTCACGACGTGACAGATCCCGGGGAGGGGGCGCCCGTCCGGCCGGGAACGGCTGGGGCCGCCTGCCCGATGTGCCGCAGTACCCACCGGATCGTGGATCCGGTCCGGGCGGAGACGCACTGCGCCGAGTGCGGACTCGTCTTTGACGAGACCGCGATTCTCGCGACCCCCCCACCGCTCACGGACTCCGCGGGCTCCGACGGCAGCGGCCGCGGGATCGGACCGTTCGTCCGGCCCGGGGCGACGAAGCGTTTCCTCGGCTCGACGCTCTCTCTGAGCCGCGACGGGCAGGGCCGCCGCCTCGACTGGCACCGCCGCTACGAGTTCCAGCACCTGAAGCGGGTGATGGTACGCCAGACCTCCCGCGCGGTCGACGGTCCGCTCGAACGAACTCCCGCCCGGAGCGAGATCCAGTCGGCCGGTGAGACGATGGGCCTCCCCGGAGTGGTGCTGGCCGAAGCCGAGGGAGTCTATCGCGAAGCGAAGCTGCGGGGCCTCTTCCGCGGCCGTAGCCTCCCCGCGAGCGTCGGGGCCTGTCTCTACGCCGCGTGCCGGCGGTATTCGATCCCTCGGACCCTCGGCGAGGTCGCCGAGGCGGTGGGCGCCAAGCGCTCCGAGGTCGGGCGCACGTTCAAGGTCGTGCAGCGCGGCAGCGGCCTCGCGATCCCGGGGATCGGGACGAAGTCGTTTCTCACTCGCTACGCCCAGGAGCTCGCGCTCTCGCCCCGGGTGCGCTCTACCGTGGAGTCGATGCTCGACAAAGCCCGGGAGGACCCCGAGCTCTCCGGCCTCAGCCCCCACGGCCTGGTCGCCGCGCTCATCTACCTCGCGGCGGAGGAGAACGGCGAGCACCGATCCCGCGCCCAGGTGGCGCGCGTGAGCTCCGTCACCGAGGTCACGCTCCGCTCCACGAGCCGGCTGGTCGAGAAGGTCTGGAGTCGCTCGGGTCCTCCTTCCCCCGACGAACCCGGATCTACTTGACGAGGTAGTAGCCCGCCGCCTTCTCCCGAACCTTGCGTCGGGCCCAGCCCTTGGACTGCAGTTCCTGAAGGGCGTTCATCACCATCGTCTTCGGCAGGCGGACCGACTGCGTGACCCGCTCCGCCGTCCCCATCTTCTCTTCCGAGAGCATCGCCATCTCCTTCATCGCCTTGTAGACCTTGACGGCGTTGCCGCCGACCTCGTCCTCGATCGCCATGGGGAATCCCGCCGGAGCGATTCGGGCGGGCTCATAATGCTGCCGACGGTTCGGCGGTGCTCGGGCGCCGGTTTATCTCGATAGGTCGTTCTCGACCGGCGCCGATGACTGCCCTCCCGCGCCTCGAGCCGGGGAGGTTCGAGGCGGAGACCGAGCGTCCCCTCCGACGACCCTCGGCCTGCGGAGGGACCTCGCGGGCTCGGCGAGCTCGGGCCCGCGCGGCCGGGAGGCGGCGGTGACCTCGGACGGGCTCACCGTCGTGTGGGACGAGCGGTTCCGAGAGTATCGTCTGGGCCCGGACCACCCCTTTACCGAGGAAAGCCGTGCGCTCGCCGTCCGCCTGTTCGCGGCGCTCGTTCCGAGGGGCGACCCCGGGGCCGACTGGATCGATGCGGTGGATCCTGCCCCTGTCGAGCGGCTCGAGACATTCCACCGGAGGGAGTACATCGAGTTCGTCGAGGCCGCGAGCGCGGCCCCCGAGCCGACCCTCCTCGATGCGGGGGACACTCCAGGCTTCCCGGGATGCTTTCCGGCCGCGGCCCGGCTCGTGGCGGGGGCGGAGCGGGCGCTCGAGCGCACGCTCGAGGAGCGGCGCCCGGCGTTCCACCCGGCGGGGGGCCTCCACCACGCCCATCCCGACCGGGCGAGCGGGTTCTGCATCTTCAACGACGTAGCCATCGCCATCGGCCGTGCGGTGCAGGACGGCCGGCGAGTGGCCTACATCGACATCGACGCCCACCACGGGGACGGGGTCATGTACGGGTTCTACGACTCGGGCCGGGTCCTCGATATCGACTTCCACCAGGACGGCCGTACCCTCTTTCCCGGAACGGGGTTCCCGAACGAGACCGGTCGGGGCGATGGAGCCGGGCTCAAAGTGAATCTCGCACTGCCGCCAGGCGCCGGGGACGATGCCCTCGTCCCCCTGTTTCGAACGGTCGTTCCTCCGCTCCTCCGGACGTTCCGCCCCGATCTCATCGTGCTCCAGCACGGGGTCGACGGGCACGTCGGCGACGCGCTCGCGCAGCTCCAGTACACCCCGGCGGGGTACGCGGAGGTCGACCGCATCGTCCTCGACCTCGCGCGGGAGGTCGCAGGAGGTCATCTGCTCGTCACGGGCGGGGGTGGCTACCGTGCGGCCAACGTGAGCCGGGTCCTGGCGCAGGCCGCGATGGTCTTCGCGGGCCGGGGAAACCCTCGGGCCGACGACCCGCTCCCCGCGACGTGGAGAGAGGAGTTCCGTTCGATGGTCCACGAAACCGCCCCCCGGCGCTGGGGAGAGGGACCCATCCCCACTCGCTCCGGATGGAGCACGGAGACACGAGCGAAGCTCCTCGCGGTGCTCGAGGAAGAGCTCGGGCAGCGGTTCCCGGCACCGGAGTAATCTAGAGCCGGTCGCCCCACGTCCGTCGGTCGAGCCAGTCCTGATCGACGGCCCGGATCCCCTTCGCGACGTCGCGTTCCGACAAGAGCTCCGCCTCTCCCCGATCGAGCTTCGCGCGCACGGCGGCGCGGCTGAGAAGCTGGGCGCCCAACGCCCGGAGGGCTTCCCCGACCCACTCCCGGACCGTGCCCTCCGCGCGTTCGAGCATCTCGAGCTGGACCGAAGCGAGGAAGGAGTCTCGCGCGAGCGCGTAGCGGAGGTATCCCTCCAAGAGGCGGCGCCCCTCGGGCGCGACCCCGGGCGGCCGGTCGGGGGGGACCGCCAGCCCGAGCGTTTGGCCGCCGCCGGCGGGCGCGAGCTCGAGCAGCTCCCAGCCTCCGAACGCGCGCGCGATCGCGACGGGTCCCGGACGGTGGTCGAAGTAGAGCGGCAGCCGCTCGAGGCCATCCCCACGTTCGGGAGGGTCCTCCACGGGGAAATCCGCCGGTCCCGGGAGGGGCAGCACGTGGCCGAGCTCCGTGCGGACGAACGCGTCGTCCTCCCAGCGGCCCTCCTCGCGCAGCCGCGCTTCGACCTTTCGCCCCCGGCGTGCCGCGAGGGCGGCCCGCCGATCGACAGCCGGGCCCAGCCGTTCCCCGAGGGCCGAGAGTTCCGCCTCGAACCCGACGGGCGCCGGCGCTCCCTCGCCTGCTCCCCCCGCAGCGAGCGGCCCGAGCTCGACGCCCGGGCACGAGAGCACCACGGTCGCCTGGAGTCTCCGACCCACGTGGACGGTGAGCGGAAACTCCCGGCACGGGTGCGGGCGGGCGTCGTGCGCACGGCACCGGTGGCTGGCGAGGAGCGAGCAGGCCCCACCGTCCGGTCGCGAGGCGAGGAAGGCGTCGCGGCCCCGGTGGCGGAGCGTCGCGTCCGGGACGAGCCGGGTCAGGCGTCGTTCCTCCTCCGGTTCCACGCGGGGCTCCGCGTAGCAACAGAGGCCGCAGTCGGGTCGACAGGCATATCGGAACCCCCGGAGGAGACTGAGGTCGAGCAACTCCGATCCCCGTGCGAGCATGACCCTTCGAGCGCCGACCGGGGTTCCCGGGGGCGGCTTCTGACCGCGTGCACCACCGGGGCGTACAAGGCCTAGGCGGCGCCCTGCGGTGCCGCGGAGCGGTCCGACGTCTCCGCGCGCTCATAACCCGGATACGGCTGGGGCGGACCATGGTGCTGCTCGCGAAGGACATCATGGAATCATCCTTCCTGACGCTCGACGAGGAGACCGACGCGCTCACCGGGGCGAAGACGATGGTCGCGCAACGCAAGGGCTACGCGGTCGTGACCCGCGGCGGGTCGAGCGCGGTCGCCGGCATCGTCACCGAATGGGACTTCCTCGAGAAGATCGTCGCGCGCGAGGTCGACCCGAAGAGCCGCCGTATCATGGACCTCGCTTCGCCGACGGTCCACGCCTGCGCGCCCGACACCCCGACGGACGAAGTCGTGACGCGGATGGCCAGCCTCGGGATCCGCCGAATGGTCGTTCGGACCGAGGAACGGGTCGTGGGAGTCATCACCGCGAAGAACGTCCTCGGGGCCTTCCGCCAGTACGTGGACAAGCTCTCGCGGGAGATCGCCGGATACCAGTCGAGCCAGACCCCCCTCGGATAGGAAGGACGGGGAGCACGACGGAGGCGATGCGGCCCGCGGTAGGGCCGGCGGGACTCGGCGCCGGTCGCACCAGCACGGTGGCGCTCTCGCACGGACGGGAGGAGGGCCGGTAGGTGCAGTACAAGTGGCGGGTCCTATCGAACACCACGATCGCGACCCTGATGGCCGCCATCGACTCGAACATCGTCCTCATCTCGCTCCCGTCGATCGGCCGAGACCTCCCCGGGACGACGCCGACCACGCTCCTCTGGATCCTCTTGGGCTATTCCCTCCTTACCGCCGTGGTTCTCCTCAACTTCGGCCGGCTCTCCGACCTCTTCGGCCGGGTGCGGCTCTACGTCCTCGGGTTCGCGATCTTCACCGTCGGGTCGTTCCTCTGCGGTTTCTCCGAGACGGGGCTCGAGCTCGTCGGATTCCGCCTCGTGCAGGCGGTCGGTGCCGGATTCCTCTTCTCGAACTCGGCCGCGATCATCACCGACGCCTTCCCCCCGAACGAGCGGGGCCGGGCGCTCGGAGTGAACCAGGTCTCGATCGTCGTCGGGGCCGTCTCCGGACTCATCCTGGGGGGGCTCATCACAACGACCCTCGGTTGGCGCTGGATCTTCTTCGTCAACGTGCCGATCGGGATCCTCGCCACCGTTCGCGCCCACTTCGACCTCCGAGAGCTGGCCCGGCCCGAGACCGCGCCGCGGATCGACTGGGCGGGGAACATCCTCTTCGCGCTCGGACTCACGCTCCTCTTGCTCGGGGTCACCCTCGGAGCGCTCGGTCAGATCGGGGACGCGGCCGCGATCGCGAGCGTGGGGGTCGGCCTCGCGCTGCTCGGCGCGTTCCTGTGGATCGAGGCCCGGGAACGCTCGCCGATGCTCGACCTCAAGCTGTTCCGCATCCGGCAGTTCGCCTCGTCCGCGATCTCGATGCTCTTGAACGCCCTCGCGCGGGGGGCGTTTACGTTCATCCTCGTATTCTACCTCCAGGGACCTCCCCGGTTCCTCAGCCCGTTCACGGCCGGGCTCTACCTGATCCCCGTCTCCGCCTCGCTCGCGACGCTCGGCCCGGTGAGCGGGTGGCTCTCCGACCGTTATGGGCCCCGACCGTTCCTCATCGCCGGACTGATCACCTCCGCGGCCGGCTTCCTCTGGCTTGCGACGATCGGCCCGGACGACTCGTTCCTCGCACTCGCCCCGCCGCTCATCCTGGTCGGCGCCGGCATGGGGATGTTCGCCTCCCCGAACCGGGCGGCGATGATGACGGCGGTACCGCCCACGCAGCGGGGCGTGGCCTCGGGGATCGGCACGACGTTCATCAACACCGGCTCCACGATCAGCCTCGGCCTAACGCTCATCATCATGAGCTCGGTGCTCTCCCGGGCCTCGATCCAGTCGATCTTCCTGGGTTCGGCGACTCCCGGGGTCCCGTTCCCCGCGGCCGCCGGCTTCCTCGATTCGATCCACCTGATCTTCTTCATCTCGGCCGCGCTGTGCCTGGTGGCGCTCATACCGTCGCTCTACTACTCGCCGGCAGCGGCACCGGCCCTCCCTTCCTCGGAGGACGCAGACTGAGTACGGCCGGCCGTTGGCGGATGCGCCGAGCGCCGGCCCGAACTCCGTGGAATCGGCTTGACCAATGCGGTAAGTAGCCCTCCCGCGACCGAGGGGGAGCGCGCGGTCCGGCGGGGTCCCCTAGTGCTCGGCCCCCACGACCGCCGGCGGAGTCGCGGCAAGGTCCATGCGGTCGTGGAGCAGCTCGAGGAACCTCCGGGTCTCGAACGGGAGGCCCACGAACAGGATGTTCGAGGGCCACCCCCGTCGGGCGAGCGACGGACGGTCCCCGACCACCACGAGCGGCAGCTTCCGTGCCGACGAGGGGAAGGACTCCGGGAACGCCCCCAGCATCTCGGACCGCGCCTGGTTGCAGGCGACGACGACCGCCCGGATCGGCTCGCGGCGAGTGTCCGCGAGCCGCTCGAGCGCTTCCGGCACGCCTTCCTCGGGCACGACGCGGAACCCCACGGTCTCCAAGAGCAGCTGGACGGAGTCGGCGAGGCTCGCCGTCTCCCGGACCACCATCACGGAGGGCCCGACCATCGAGAATCCACCCGCGGCCGGAGTATTCTTCCCACCGTGGAGCGGAATTGACTCCCCCCGCGAGCCGGTGGGGGAACCTCAAGTGGGGGTCCCCCCTCGTCGTTCGAGGGGACGATGGCCGGGTCCGATTGGTTCGACGCCACGTTCGGGGCGGGGCCGGAGGGAGCCCTGCTTCTGGACCGGGACGGTCGGGTCGCCCGGTCGAACCTCGCGTTCCGCGAGCTACTCGATCTCACGGACGACCCGCGGGGCCAGCCGCTCGCCGCCCTGCTTGCAAGCTCGGGCGAGGTGCTCGACCGAGCGTGGCGAACGGCGCTCGAGGAGCGGCGCGCGATCGAGCTCGAGGGCGTCTTCCTCGAGTCCGCCGGACGGAAACGACGGGAGACCGTCGACGCCGAATTCCATCCCCAGTCCGACCGCACGGGGACGGTCGGAGGAGTGTTGATGGTCGTTCGTAGCCGCGCCCGGTCGACCGAGGAGCTCTCCGATTCCTCCCGGCTGTTCTACCAGGCGTTCCTCCACTCGACCAACGCGATGGAGCTCACTGACCGGGAGGGCTACCTCCTCGACGTGAACCCCGCGTTCGAGCGGATCTACGGCTACCGCAAGGAGGAAGTGCTCGGGCGACGGCCCAATCTGGTCGCGAGCGGACGCACGGACCCGATGCTCTATGCCCGCATGTGGAGGGACCTGCTCGACCCGCGGATCGGTGCCTGGTCCGGGGAGGTGGTCAATCGCGATCGTCGAGGGATCGATCACCCGGTACTCCTCGCGATCACCGCCATCCGGGCCCCGGACGGCTCCATCACGCACTTCCTCGGGGTCTCGGTCGACCTCACGGAGCGTCGGGCGTGGGAACGGGCTGCGATCCACTCGGAGCGCCTCTTCTCCCTCGGCCAGCTCGCGGCCGGCGTGGCCCACGAGATCAACACCCCGCTCGCCAACATCATGATGATCGCCGAATCGATCCGTCGCCGGAACAACGACCCCTGGACCCGCGGGCGGATCGATTCGCTGCTCCAGCAGTCGGAGTCCGCCGCCAAGATCGTGCGAGGCCTCCTCGACTTCGCCCACCGGCCCGATACGAAGGTCGGTGAGGTCGACCTGGGCCAGCTCGTGACGAACTCCGTCGGATTCCTCAAGGGCAAGCAGTCCGCCGACGTCGAGGTCGAGCTCGACCTGCCGGACGATCCCGTGGTCGTCCACGGCGACCGCGAACAGATCACCCAGGTGATCGTGAACCTCCTCAACAACGCCTACGACGCCCTCGACGGCCACGGTCACGTCACCGTGCGGGTCTTCGCCACCGACGACTCGGCGCACGTGGCGGTCAGCGACAATGGGCCGGGGATCCCTGCCGAGGTCCAGACGCATCTCTTCGAGCCGTTCTTTACGACGAAACCCGAGGGGAAAGGAACCGGGCTCGGTCTCGCCATCTGCCACGGGATCGTTCAGTCCCACGGCGGGACGATCGAGGTCGATTCGGCCCCGGGACGCGGGGCCACGTTCGAGGTGAGGCTACCCCGCTCTTCTCCGCCGGCCCCCTCGCCGGCCGGAGGGAGCGAGTGAGCGCCCCGCCCTCCTCCCCGCGCGCTGCGCGCACGCATCGCGAAGGTTATCACACTGGAACTCCGTCCCGCCCCGTGCGCCTGCTCGTGGTGGACGACGACACCGTGTTCCGGGAGGAGCTCGCTACGCTCCTCTCGGACTGGGGCCACCAGGTCGAGTCGGTGAACTCGGCCGCCAAGGCGCTCGAAGCGCTCGAGATCGCCGAGTTCGACGCGGTCTTCTCCGACGTTCGGATGCCCCGGATGAACGGGATCGAGCTCTTGCGCCAGACCCGGGAGCGGTGGCCTCGGGTGTATGTGGTGATGATCACGGGCTACGCAACCGTCGAGACCGCGGTCGAGGCGATGAAACTCGGCGCGTTCGACTACCTCCGGAAACCGTTCCGCTCGGAGTCGGTGCAGCGGATCGTGGACCTCATCCAGGAAGAGCGGGCGTTCTCCCTCGGCGCCAGTACCGCGCGCGACCCGGTTCGCCTCGCGGAGAAGTGGGCGAAAGAGGAGCGGCAGGTCCTCCTCGTCGGGGTGGCTCCGAAGCGCCCGATCGCCGGCGTCACGAGCACCGATGTTCCGTTCACCGATTCCGGCGTCGGGCTCCAGGGGACGATCCTGCCGTTCGTGGAATCGCACGCCCGTCCCGCGGTCATCATCGGCGGGATCGAGCGGCTCTTCGCGCTTCACCGCGCCGAGGAGGTCGCGCGCGCGCTGGGGGAGATCCTCGAACGGATCGAGGGGAAGGGCCCCGTCGCGATCGGCTTCGACCCGTCGATCCTCTCCGACCAGGCGGTCCTCGAGATCCGGACCGCCGTTTCCGCCGCGCGGGTCCACGGGATGCTCGGCGCGCTCTCGAATCCCCTGCGACGGCACATTCTCCGGCGGCTCGCCGCGGGACCGACCTCGTTCACGGAAGTGATGCGCGCGGCCGGGATCGACGACTCCCCGAAGCTCTCCTTCCACCTCCGCACGCTCCAGGAGGACGGGCTCATCGTCCACTCCGCGGGGGTCTACCGGCTCTCCCCGAACGGGGAGGAGGCGGTCCGCCTCCTCACGGAGGTCGACGAGATGGGCGCGAAGGAGGAAGGCCGGGTGCTCCTCTTCCCGATCGCGGCCCACGACGGCCGCGCGCGCGAGGCCGGTCCGAGTCCGCCGTCGCCGTCGTAGCTCCTCCGGTACGGTCGCCCGCGAAAACCCGGGGCCGCCGCGGTCTTTATGACCGAAGAGGGCAGCACGTCGGCATGCGACGGTCGCGGGTCGTCCTCATGGGAGCCGCGGGGCGGGACTTCCACAACTTCAACCTCCTGTACCGGGGGAACGACGCCTACGAGGTCGTGGCGTTCACGGCCGCGCAGATCCCGAACATCAGCGGCCGCGCCTACCCCGCATCGCTCGCCGGGGCGGGGTACCCGGATGGGATCCCGATCGTACCCGAGTCCGAGCTTTCGGACCTCATCCGCCGGGAGAAGATCGATCAGGTCGTCCTTTCCTACTCCGACCTCCCGCACCTCGAGGTGATGCACAAGGCGTCCCTGGCGCTCGCCGCCGGGGCGAGCTTCCTGTTCCCCGGCCCGACGGAGACGGAGCTCCGGTCGACGAAGCCCGTCGTCAGCATCTGCGCGGTGCGCACCGGCGCGGGAAAGAGCCCGCTGACCCGCTACGTTTCCCGCTACCTTCGAGATCAGGGACGCCGGGTCGCGATCGTGCGGCATCCGATGCCCTACGGAGACCTCGCCGCGCAGGCGGTCCAGCGCTTTGCCACGGTAGAGGACCTCGACCGCGCGAACTGCACGATAGAGGAGCGCGAAGAGTACGAACCCCACCTGCGCGACGGGGCGATCGTCTTCGCGGGGGTCGACTACGAACCGATCCTCCGCGCGGCGGAGAAGGAGGCGGACATCGTGATCTGGGACGGCGGCAACAACGACCTGCCGTTCTTCGCTCCGGACCTCCACTTCGTCGTGGCCGATCCCCACCGGGCGGGGCACGAGCTCTCCTACCATCCGGGGGAGGCGAACTTCCGGAAGGCCGACGTGATCGTCATCAGCAAGACCGATTCGGCGAGGGCCGAGGACATCCGGCAGGTCGAGGAGAACGCGGCGCGCGTCAACCCGAAGGCGACCGTGGTGAAGGGCGGGCTCACCCTCTCCACCCCCGATGCCGAACGGCTGCGGGGGCGCCGGGTCGTGGTCATCGAGGACGGGCCGACGCTCACCCACGGTGGCATGACCTTCGGAGCCGCGACCCTCGTGGCCGAAGCGCACGGAGCGACGATCGTGGACGCGCAGCGCTCCGCGGTCGGCAGTCTCGCGGAGGTTTACGTTACGTACCCCCACCTGCGTCGGATCCTGCCCGCCATGGGGTACAGCCCGACCCAGGTCCGCGAGCTCGAGGAGACGATCCGTGCGTCCGAGGCCGAACTGGTCCTCGACGGGAGCCCCGTCGACCTCGCACGACTCGTGCACGTCCCCCAACCCATCATCAACGTCGCCTACGCCTACGACGACCTGGGCGGACGGGTCGCGGGTCGGCTGGACGCGTTCCTCGCCGAACATCCGCGTGCGCCGGCTCCCTCTCCTCCGAACGGTGCGCCGGAAGGGGCGTCTCGGCGCTGAGCGCCGCGCCGCTCTCCCGTCCTGCGGGAACCGACTCCACCGGCGGACCGCCGACGGCCCCGCGATCGGGACCCGAAGAACCGGAACTTAGGGGGGTCCCCCGCGCTCGCTCCGTGAGCGCGTGCGGGGTGGTCCGAAGCCGTCGCACCAGCGCGCGCATCGGGTTCCGAGGGAGCTCCGGCTCGCGCGCGGGCTGGCCCCAGGATTCCTCGCGCGAGAGCACGAGGAAGGTGCTCGGCTCGATCGCCACCACGGCAGCCGTGCGGGGCTGTTCCTCGAAGAGACCCATCTCGCCGGAGACGCTCCCGGGGTCGAGGGTCGCGCGGATCGTGCCGTTCGAGCGCACTTCGACTCGACCGCTCAGGACGACATAGAGGCCCGCCCCTTCCTCTCCCTCGGTGACGATCCGTTCTCCCGTCGCGTAGGTTCGCTGGACGGCGATCCCGGCGATGGTCGTGAGGTCGCCGTCCGAGAGCGCCGCGAACAACGGGACCTTCGCAAGTCGCCGCAGGCTGGAATCCTGGAGAAGGGGCGACCTGCGGTAGGAAATCTTGTTCCGTCGGAGATACTGTTCACGGCAAGGGCACTGCGACCGGTCCGGCGCGCCCATGACGCCGCATCGCCCGGGGTCGAGCGGGTCTGCGGTCGTGAGCGGAGGGCACTCCGCGACGCTACAACTTCGAGGTCGGCGCCCGGTGGCGCCGGTCGAGAGCGAGGGGATGGTCGCCGAGCAGGTCGTCGATGTGATACCCCTCGATCGACCCCTCGTACTCTTTCAGGAGTGTCATGATCATTCGGGCCGCCTCGACCGGGTACTTTCCGACGGCGGTCTCGGACGCGAGGACGAGTCCGTCCGCGCCGTCGAGCAGCGTGTTCATCACGTCGTTCACCTCGGCTCGGGTCGGAGACCGGCGGGTGACCATCGACTCGAGTAGGTTCGTCGCCACGTAGACCGGGATCCCGAGTGCGTTGGCCTTCCGGATGATCGCTTTCTGCAAGAGGGGGATGGCCTCGAGCCGAACCTCCCGGGAGAGGTCTCCGCGATCGATGATGAGCTGGTCGGCCATCTGGGCGATCTTGGTCAGGTTGCGGACCCCCTTGCGACTCTCGATCTTGGCCATGATCGTGCTGGTCGGACCGACCATTTCGCGCAGCTGACTGACCGAGGAAGGGTGCTCGCAGAACGAAAGCGCATACTGAGGGACCTCGTTGAGGACGGCGCAGTGGATCGCCTCGAGGTCCTTCTCGGAAAAGGCCGGAAGCGGTGGGGACGGGAAGGCGGTGACTGCCTTGCGGGATCGGATCTCACCGCCGGTGAGCACCGTCGCTTCCGCGGCCCCGTCGTGGACGCTGTCCACCCGAAGCACGACCGAGTCGAAATCGATGCTCATCCGAGCGGACGGCTCGAGTCGGTCGACGGCATCCCGCGGCGAGATCGGGATCGTCGTGGAGTCCCCCGGGGTCGCGTCCGACACCAGACGTACGTGCGTCCCCTCCACGGCCTCGGACCCCTCTCGCAGGACGCCGGTGCGGATCTGAGCCCCTTCGGTGTCGAGACAGATCGGTACCTTCGAGTGCTTCTGGATGAGGCGGATGACGCGCTCTAGGTCGTCGAGCGCGGTGTGCGACATATTGATTCGGAAGCTGGTAACTCCCGCCGCCTCCAGTTGGGGGATCACCTGTGAGTTCAGCGAGCTCGGGCCGAGGGTGCAGAGGAGCGCTTTGCGAAGGCTCATTGATTTTGCTTCCCGGTGGGCGGACGGTAGATCTCCTGGACCGTTCCTTTCCGCGCGGGCCCTGCGAGGGCAGTAGTCCGGGTCGGGTTTGAAGCTTCGCCTCAGATTCTGTCATAGAGGGTATTAAAGTATATTGGAAACACTAATAGGCGTCCGAGGGGCCGATTCGAATGTCGTCGGCTGCCGCCGAGCTCGGGCGGCGTCGCCGGGCCCGTGCTCGGACCGAAGGAGAAGAGCCCCATCGGCTCCGACATTCCCCCCCGCAGGGGTCCGTTTCGCGTGGGATCGTCGGGAGCGCGGCGCGTCTTCCCCGGAGGAGGGACGCAAATACCGGCCCGCCATCCCCTCGAAGTGCCCGGCTACAAACGCCCGTGCCGCTTCTGCGGCAAGCTCGTGGACGAGAACTCGGCCGCCTGTCCCTTCTGCGCCCGGGCGCATCCACTTCAGATGGTCTGCCCGTATTGCTCAGCGCCGATCCAGACGGGGTGGACGGTCTGCAATTCGTGCTCGAAGCCGCTCGTGATTCCCTGCCCCAAGTGTAGGGCCCCGGTCGGTCCCGACCTGGATGTATGCGACCAGTGCCATACCGTCGTCCGCTACCGCTGCCCGGCGTGCGCGGCCGTGGTCCCCCTGGCTTCGAAGCGATGCGACCGGTGCGGGACCAAGCTCAAGGAGTTCTGGAAAGCGAAGGGACTGTAGAGAGTTCTCCGCGCCGAACCGTGCGCCTTTAAGAACCGGAGACGGGTGCCGGCCGGGGGCACGGAGACCACCGATGGCGCTACTCGACCATCCGAAGAACGTCGACGATCTGAGCGGAGACAAGGGGTTCCAGTGGACCTTCCACTGCGACCTGTGCGGGTCGGGCTACGATACGACGTTCATCCCCTCGAAGAGCCAAGCATCGTCCCGCCGGCTCGGATTCCTCAGTTCGGGTCTCTCCTCGCTCGGTAGCATGACGAGCAGCCTCACCGGCGGGGCGTCGAGCGGTCTCTACGGGGCCGGCCAGGCGGCTGGGGCGGCGAGCCAGTTCAAAGGGATGTCCGCCGAGTGGCACCGGGAGCACGACAACGCGTTCCAGCAAGCGGTGAACGAAGCGAAGACCCACTTCACGAAGTGCCCGAAGTGCCGGTCGTACGTGTGCGCGGACGAGTGGAACGACGAGGCGGGTCTCTGCACGAAGGACGCGCCTTCGCTCACCTCCGAGATGCAAGCGGCGAAAGCCCAGACTCGGGTCGAGCAGATGCAGCAGGCGGTGAAGCAGCAGCCGCTTTTCGACGGCAACACCGCGGACCGGGCCACCCTGTGCCCGACATGCGGGAAGCCGTCGGGGTCCGGGAAGTTTTGCCAGAACTGCGGCGGCGCGCTCGGGTTCAAGCAGTGCGCGAAGTGCCAGCACCAAAACCCTCCGACCGTGAGCTTCTGCGGAGAGTGCGGCAACCGCCTCGGCTGAGCGCACCGATTCGATGTGCGACTACTGCGCGAGCGACCCGTCCTGCGCGCATCCGACCTGTTCCGCCGCCGGCTCGGCCTGCCGTTGCTCCGTGGCGGGGATCGACCAATGCCCCACGTGCGGTCACCCCTGCATGGACTGGTACTTCGGCCTTGGCGTCGAGGGCGCGCCGGACTCGATTACCGATTTCCTCGGCGGTGCGGGGACGGAGAGCCCGGGGTACGACGGGTACCCCGCGACGAAAGCCCAGCTCTTGGCCGCTGCCCGCGAGTCGATCTCCGACCTCGAGGAGCCGAACCTCGCGGACCTCGACTGGTTGAGTGAACGGCTGCCCGAGGGAACCTACCGGGACGCGGGCGACGTCTTCTCGGTACTACAGGGACCGATCATGATGCCCCGGGCGGATGCTTCCCCCTGGATGTGGCGGAGCCGAATCGGAGCGATCCCCCTCGGCGCCCGCCTCGTGGTACCCTCCGACGGCCGCGCGCTCCTGGTGGGACGGGGCGGTCGCGCGCTCGATACCTTTGGGCCGGGAGAGCACCGACTGACGCGGGCGAGCGCGCCGCTCGATTGTTGGGCGATATCCTTAATATTCCATGGGAATTTGAAATCCCATTTTTTTAGGACAAGGTGGCATAGCCG
>DAIDCO010000040.1 GCA_027309555.1 bacterium | reverse complement strand
GGGCGGGAACCACCGTTCGCAATAAAAGCCGTGGGACCGAAGTGGAGTGTGGAGGGTGCCCGCCGTCGCTCTCGCGCCCGTCCCAGCGGTCCCCCGTCGGCCGCCGCGTCACAATCCTTTTCCCTACCGGGCCATGGACCGGGAACCTTGGCGCTCAAGTTCAACCAGAAGGTCGACCGTATCCTGGCCGCGCGGGATTCGCTCGTGTGCGTCGGACTCGACCCCGACCCGGCGCTGATCCCGAAATCGCTGCGCCGACTCGCGCCGGGACCCCAGCTCGACCGTTTCCTCGGAGGGGTGATCCAGGCGACCTTCCCCCACGCGGCCGCTTATAAGATGCAGCTCGGAGCGTACCTCCAGTACGGCCCGAAGGGGATCGAGGTCCTCGCCCGACTTCCGAAGAAGATCGGGCCGACCCGGCTGCGGATCCTCGACCTGAAGTCGAACGATATCCCGAACGTGATGCGGATGATCCACGACGGGGCGTTCCGCACGTTCGGCTTCGACGCGGTGACCGTGACTCCCTGGCTCGGTTGGGAAACGCTCGATCCGTTCTTGGACGACCCGACGCACGGGGCGTTCGTCATCGCACACTCCTCGAATCCCGGCGCCCCGGACTTCCAGGAGATCCCTACCCCCCGGGGGCCGCTCTGGCTCGCGGTGGTGGGGGAGGTCCGGCGGCTCGCCCATGCCCACGGGAACATCGGGGTCGTGATCGGAGCCACTTTCTCGGACGCCTTCCGCCACGCCCGATCCGCGCTCGGTAACGGGATCCCGATCCTGGTGCCGGGCGTCGGGGCCCAGGGGGGCTCGCTCTCCACGGCGGTCCGGGAAGGGGTCGATGCCCACGGCCGCGCCCTCCTCATCAACGCGTCGCGAAGCATCCTCTACGCCTCGGCGGGTGCCGACTGGCGGCGCGCGGCCGGGGCCGAGGCCGAACGGCTTAAGGTCCAGATCAATCAGCTGCGCGCAGGCTTGCGTACAGGCTGAGCAGCTGGCGGGCCACGATCGCGAGCGCGTAGCGCTCCTCCGCGCGACGACGGCCCGCCGCGCCCATCCGACGGGCGAGGGAGGGGTCGTCGAGGAGCGATCGGACCTTCTCCGCGAGGTCGGCGGCGATCAGCGGCTCGACCAAGAGCCCTTCCTTGCCGGGGTCGATGACCTCGCGAACGCCGGGCATGTCGGCGATGACCACCGGGAGGCCGGCCGCCATCGCCTCGGCGATCACGAGACCGAACCCCTCGAGCCGGTTCTGGGAGGGAAAGACGAACACGTCCCCGAGCGCCAGGTATCGGGGGAGCTCCTCGTCGGAGACAGCCGGACAGAAACGGACCCGGTCGGCGACGCCGAGGCGGCGCGCCTGGCCGATGAGGCTCGGGAGCCGCGGGCCCGCGCCGATCACGACCAGCACGACATCCTTCGGAAGGAGGGAGAGCGCCTGCAGGATGACGTCGACCCCCTTGTGGGGGACGAGCCGCCCCGTGAACGCCAGGACCCGCTTCCCCTCGAGCCGCAGGTCGCCCCGCAGGTCCGAGGCGTCGAGTCCCGGACGGAACCGTTCGAGGTCGACCGCCGACGGCACGATCGTCAGCTCCCGGCCGCGCAGCTTCGCCGACGTGATCCCGTAGCTCTTCGTGTGGACCACGATCCGGTCGACCCGGCGCAGGGTCGGAGGGAGGAAGACGCGCTGGTAGATGCTCGAGAGCAGCCGACCGGCGATGCCCGAGAGGAAGAGGTCGCAGTGGTACGTCAGGCAGATCGGCACCTTCCCCCGGTCGAGGGCGCGGGTCACGAAGTAGGACGTGAGCGGGGGCGGGTAGTGTACGTGAACGACGTCCGCGTGGAGCGACCGCGTCAGTCGTCCCGAACCCACGTCGACCGGGGTGTTGAAGAGAACGCCGAGGGGACGCGAACGGAGGATACGATAGCCCTCGAGGCGTTCGTCGAGCGGGAGGCGCCGGTCGTAGCGGGCGGTGACGACCGTGACGTCGTGCCCCTCGCGGGCGAACTCGCGCGCGAGACCCCGGACGTGCGACTCCACGCCCCCGGCGTGGGGGTGGAAGAATGGGGTGACCTGGACGATGCGCACGAGGGAGCGCTAGCGACTTCTCGGCTTTCAGCCCATCGTTCCGAGGGGTCCGCCGGGCGGGCCGAGCTCAGGCCTCGCTCTTGCCGCGGGAACGGCCCGCGACGAACGGTTCCGACTCGCGGCCCTGCAGCAGCTGGTCGGCCGGGAGCGTCGCGATGTCGACGCCCCGCATCGGCTCGCCGAGTCCGGCCGAGACCCGGGCCAAGAGCTCGGGCTGGTCGAAGTGGAGCGACGCCTCGACGATCGCGCGGGCCACCTTCATCGGGTGCTGCGCCTTGAAGATCCCGCTGCCGACGAACACCCCATCGACCCCGAGCTCGCGGCAGAGCGCCGCGTCGGCGGGGGTCGCGATCCCGCCAGCCGCGAAGTTGACGACGGGGAGGCGTCCGAGGGAGCGTACCTCACCCAGCACCGCGAGGGAGACCCTCTCGCGTTTCGCCCAGGCCGCGAGGTCCTTCTTCGGAAGCTTGCGGACCAGTTCGACATCGCGGTGGACCTGGCGGATATGGCGGACCGCCTCGACGACATTGCCCGTGCCGGCCTCTCCTTTGGTCCGGATCATGGCGGCACCCTCGTCGATGCGCCGAAGCGCCTCGCCCAGGTTGCGCGCACCGCATACGAACGGCACTTTGAACGCCTTCTTGTCGACGTGCTGAAACGGGTCGGCCGGGGTCAGCACCTCGGACTCGTCGATCATGTCGACCGCGAGCGCCTCGAGGATCCGCGCCTCGGACGTGTGTCCGATGCGGCATTTGGCCATCACCGGGATCGAGACCCGTTCCCGGATCTCGCGGATCTTCACCGGGTCCGCCATGCGGGCGACCCCGCCGAGCGCTCGGATATCGGCCGGCACTCGCTCCAGAGCCATCACGGCCACGGCCCCGGCCTCCTCCGCGATCGCGGCCTGGTCGGCGGTCGTGACATCCATGATGACGCCTCCTTGCTGCATGCGGGCGAATCCGCGCTTCACGAGCTCCGTCCCGAAACGGAGTTTCTCCATCAAGTCGGCCATGGACCGTATCGACCCCCGAGAACGAAGGTCGGTCGCGTATAAGATGACGGGGGAGCCCCCGGGGCGTTTCCCCGGGGGGATCCGACCGGTGCCCGACCGGGCTCCGCCGATAAGCGTTAATCCCCGTGCCGCCTCGGGCCGAACGCAGGGGGAGCTGGGCACCGGCTGAGAGGACGGGGACGACCCCGTCGACCCCACGAACCTGCACGGGATAATGCCCGCGAAGGGAACGCGATGCCGCATCTGAGGCCCCTCTCGACCGGTCCGGTTCGGGGATGACCCGCGTATCGGCCCGCGGGGGCGCGGAGCCCCGCCGCCTGCGAGATCCGGGACGGCTCGGTCGCCTCCTCAAGGTGAGCGCGGTCGCCCTCGTCATCGTGATCGGCGGCGTCGGGGTGGGCGCATACCTCGGGTCAGGTCTCGGGGAACCGACGCTGGTGATCTACGCCTACCCGAGCCTTTTCGGCGGTCCGGGGAACGCGAGCTAT
Source organism: bacterium (assembly GCA_027309555.1). GTDB lineage: Archaea > Thermoplasmatota > Thermoplasmata > Lutacidiplasmatales > UBA184 > Lutacidiplasma. Next base: position 14,422 of record DAIDCO010000040.1, on the reverse strand, counting down.
GCGTACGTGTTCGATACATTCGCGCAAACGCACCACGTCCACCTCGACGTCGTATTCCCCTCGGGAACCCTCGTGAGCACATTGCTCTCCCAGCAGAATGCGCCGGCCGCCGACCTCGTGATCGGGCTCGACGAGATCACGGCTCCCCAGGCCGAGGCGCACGGACTCCTCGTGCCGTACACGCCCCCCGGGATCGCCAACGTATCCGGCAGCCTCGTCGGGGAGATCAGCCCCGACCACGCGGCGACGCCGTACGAGTGGGGATATCTCGGGTTCGATTACACCTCCGCGTTCGCGAACCTGACGCATGGCGCGGTCGCGACCGCCTCGTTCCCCGAGCTCGCCGCGAATGCGAGCTGGGCCCGCCAGTTCCTGTACGAGGACCCGACGGTCGACCTCACGGGCGAAGAGTTCCTCGTCTGGGAGATCCAGTACTACGAGCAGGTCCTTCACGAGAACTGGACGGGCTTCTGGTCGCAGATCCTCCCCGAGCTCCAATACAAGCCCGCGCCGGATTGGTCGACCGCGTTCAACGAGTTCGCGACAGCGGGGGGTCCGTCCATGCTCGCGAGCTACACCTCCGACCCCGCCTACGCCGCGTACACGGGGACCCCGGGTGCGTACAACTCCACCGTGAGCTGGTGGAACGGGACCGCCTACGGCTGGCGGACGGTCTATGGCATCGGGATCGTCCAGGGCACCCGACATCTCTCCCTCGACCAGGAGTTCGTGAACTGGTTCCTCAACGGCTCGGTCCAGTCCGAGATCCCCCTCAACGAGTGGGAGTATCCGGCGAACGCGACCATTCCGGTCCCGTCTGTGTACCGATGGGCGCCCGACCCCGCGTCGATCGTGCCGCTCAACGACGCGACGACCCCCGCGGAGATCGCGGCCGCGTTGACCGGTTGGGTGACCACGTACCAGGAGCTAGCGAATCGGCTCCTTCCCCCATGAGGCCCCGGGGCGACGCCTTCGCCGTCCTCCCGGCGATCGCGTTCGTCGTCCTGTTCGCCCTGCTGCCGGTCGTGATCCTCTTTGCCTCCGTGCTCTCGACCACGGGCGGGCTCGCCGGTCTCTCCTCCACGCTCTCCGACCCTCTGAATCGAGCCTCGATCGTGAACTCGCTCGTCCAAGGGGGACTCTCCGCCGTCCTCGCGGTCGCGGTCGGATACCCCGTCGGGATCTTCTTCGGCCGATACGACTGGCCCGGGCGCGCCGCGCTGCGCTCGTTCCTCCTCGTTCCGTTCCTTTTGCCGAGTCTCGTGGTCGTCTTCGGCATCCTCGACCTCTTCGGACCGGCGGGCCTCGCTGCCTCCTCCGTCCCCGCCCTCTCCGTCCTCGGGACGGGATTGCCCGCGATCGTGGCTGCGAACCTCTTTTTCAACGTCCCGATCGTCGTCCTCTTTACGACGACCGGTGCGGAGGGCGCCTCCGCCGCGCTCGAAGAGACGGTCGCGACGCTCGGCGGTTCTCCCTGGCGTGCGTATCGCGATGCCTGGGGAGGCCCGACGTGGGTGGGGGCGGCCGTCGGCGGGCTCGTGACCTTCCTCTTTTCGGCGCTCTCCTTCGCCCCGCCGCTACTTCTCTGTGGGTCCCGGTGCTACACGGTCGAGGCCCGCATATGGTCGCTCGACCAGCTCCTGCTCTCCCCCGAGGCCGCCGGCGTCCTTGCCTTCGTGATGGTCCTGCTCTTCCTCCTCCCGACCGTCCTGTACCTCCTCCTGCTGGGCCGCCTCCGGGCGGCTCCCGGCGGCCCGACACGGCGGAAGCCACTCTCGCGGCGCGACCCGCTCGCGGTCGGCCTCGCGGCCCTTTCGACGGCGGTCGTGGGCGCCGTGTTTGTCCTCCTGGGCTCCGTGGTCTACCGCGCCGTAGCGCCGGGCGGCGCCGCTCCGCTCGGCGCCGGCTGGTCGGAACTCTTCGCACCGACGACGACCGGGCGTCTCGGCATCTCGGCGTTCGGCATGGTCGCGAACACCCTCCTCTTCGCGACCGCCGCCGCTGCGATTACGCTCCTGCTCGGGATCGTCCTCGGATTCGTCGTCGCCCGCCGGCCGGGGCGCGCCGCCGCACTCGGGCTACTGTTCTTCCTGCCGCTCCTGATCTCGCCCGTAGTGCTCGCGTTCTCGCTCGCCTCGTTCTGGCGTCCCCTCGTGGGCGGGGAGACGAACGTCTGGCTCTTGATCGTCCTCAGCCAGGCGGTCCTCGCGCTCCCGTTCGCCCTTCAGAGCCTCGAGATCCCGCTCGCGGGCCTTCCGCCGGCCGCGCGCGAGGCGGCCGAGACCCTGGGTGCCCGGCCGTGGGGGGCGTTCCTGGACGCGGACCTTCCGCGGGTGCGCGGAGGGCTTGCGACGGCCGGACTGTTTGCGTTCGCGCTCGGCCTCGGAGAGTTCACGGCGACCTACTTCCTCTGGATCCCCCGGTACACCACCCTCCCCGTCGCGCTCGTCCTTCTCGGCCAGGACCGACTCTTTGCGGCCGAGAACGCCGCGGTCGGCCTTCTCCTCCTCCTGAGCCTTGCGGTCTTTGCCGCCCTTTACTGGGGGGGACGCCGTGTCGAGCTCTGAACCCCTGCTTTCGGTGGAACGCCTGTCGGCTGCCTGGGACGGGACGCCCGTCCTGCGCTCGGTCTCCTTCTCCCTCGCCGCGGGGGAGTTCCTGGTGCTCCTCGGGCCGAACGGGAGCGGGAAGACGACGCTCCTTCGCTGCCTCGCCGGCCTCGAGCGGCCCACCGACGGCCGGATTCGCCTCGCCGGGGAGGACGTGACCGAGCGGCCGGCGTACCGTCGGGGTCTTGGGCTCATGCTGCAGGAGCCCGCGCTCTTTCCGCACCGGACGGTCTACGAGAACATCGCCTACGCGCCGCTCCTCCAGCGCCGGTCGCGGACGGAGGTCGTCGCGGAGGTCGATCGGTTGGTCGCGCTCCTCCGCCTCGCGGGGTTCGAGGACCGGTACCCCCCGAAGCTCTCGGGAGGAGAGCGACAACGCGTCGCGCTCGCGCGCACCCTCGCGGCCCGCCCGAAGGTCATTCTCCTCGACGAACCGTTCGCCTCGATCGACGTAGAAGTGAAAGCGGAACTGCACGCGGAGTTCCGCCGGGTCCTGCGCCTCCTCGGCACCGCCGCGGTGCACGTGACCCACGACCGGGAAGAGGGATTGTTCCTCGGCGACCGGGTCGGCCTCCTGTTCGACGGGGCCCTCGAGACGATCGGTGCCCCACGAGCGATCTACTCCCGTCCCCGAACGGCTCGGGCGGCCGCGTTCCTCGGCTACAATCTCCTCGACGGCAGTACGGGGACGGTCGCGGTCCATCCGCGCGACCTGAGCTGGGGGCCGGAGGGGGTGCCCGGAACACCGGCGACCGTGGTCTCCGCGGGCTCGACCGGCCGGGAGACCCTCCTCGTCGTCCGTACCGACGACGGCCGGCAGGTGGAGCTCCGTCTCTCAGCGGACGTGGCCGATCTCCCCTTCGGAGCCCGAGGGACCTTAACGTGGAGCGCAGCGGTTCCGGTCGTTGCCCCGAGGAACGGCGCCGCCACCTCCCCGAACGGGACGCCCTAGCCGCCTCGCGAGGGCCGCCCCACGGCACCGGTCGGCCGGCCCATCGCCTCCACAAGCCCCAAGAGCTCCGACCGGATGCGCGGGGCATGCCCCTCTCCGACCCCCTCGGCGTGGCCGAGTCCGTGCCGCTCGGTTCCGAACGCGCCACGATCTTCCGTGCCGACCGACTGGAGGGGGTCGACCCGGCCCGGCTCGCCCGCCGCCCGCGCACGGTCCGGGTACTGCTCGAGAACCTCTTGCGGCACTTCGACGCGGCGCGGACCGACCGGGCAGGGCTGGTCGCGCTGGCGAACGGGGAGTCGCTGCCCGAGACCGCGGAGCTCGCCTACTACCCGGAACGAGTGCTGCTCCAGGACTTCACGGGGGTGCCGGTCGTCGTAGACCTTTCGACCCTGCGCAGCGCCGCCACGGCGCGGGGCCTCGAAGCCGGTCGGATCAATCCGGTCGTCCCGGTCGACCTCGTGATCGACCATTCGGTTCAGGTCGACAGTTTCGGCTCGGCTCGCTCGCTCGGGTTGAATCTCGACCGCGAGTATGAGCGCAACCGCGAGCGGTACCGCTTCCTGCGGTGGGCAAAGAGCGCCTACTCGCAGGTCCGGATCATTCCCCCCGGCAACGGGATATGCCACCAGGTCAACCTCGAACACCTCGCGAGCGTCGTGGGCCTCCGGACGGTCGACGGAGTCTCGGTCGCGTTCCCGGACACGCTCATCGGAACCGATTCCCACACGACGATGGTGAACGGGCTCTCCGTGCTCGGCTGGGGCGTGGGCGGGATCGAAGCGGAGGCCGTGATGCTCGGCGAGCCGTACTTCCTCTCTCCGCCCGAGGTCGTGGGAGTGGAGCTCTCGGGCGCGCTCCCGGAAGGCGCGACCGCGACCGATCTGGTCCTCACGGTCACCCGGACCCTGCGCGAGACCGGGGTCGTCGACGCCTTCGTCGAGTTCTTCGGCCCCGGCGTCGCCCATCTCTCGGTGCCCGACCGCGCCACGGTCTCCAACATGTGCCCGGAGTACGGCGCGACCTCGGCGCTCTTCCCGATCGATGCAGCGACCATCGCCTACCTACGGGGCACGGGCCGACCCGAGCCGCTCGTACGGCGGGTCGAGGCGTATGCCCGGGCCCAAGGCTGGTGGGGCGCCCCCGCGCCCGGCTCGGTCGACTACGACCGAGTCCTCCGGATCGACCTCGGCGCGGTCGTCCCGAGCATGTCCGGCCCCCGGAATCCGGAGGAGACGGTCGCCCTCGACCGGGTACCCGATTCGTTCGCGCGCGCGCTCGCGGCCTACCGAACGGCGCACCCCCGCTCCCCGAATGGAGCGGCCTCGCACCCGTACCCCTCCGACGACCCGATGCATCCGTTCGACGGCCATCTCGACCGGGCCCTCGCGGGCGGACCGACCCCCTCGGTGACCCCCGTCGCCGACGGGTCGGTGGTGATCGCGGCGATCACGAGCTGCACCAACACTTCGAATCCCTCCGTGATGGTGGGGGCCGGCCTCATCGCGAAGCGGGCGATCGAGCTCGGGCTTTCCGTCCCGCCGTACGTCAAGACCTCGCTCGCGCCGGGCTCGAAGGTCGTCACCTCGTATCTCGAGCGGGCCGGACTCCTCCGATACCTCGATGGTCTCGGATTCGAGGTCGTCGGGTTCGGTTGCACCACGTGCATCGGGAACTCCGGTCCGTTGCCGACCGACGTCGACCGGGCCGTTCGGGACCAAGACCTCTTTGTCGCCGCCGTGCTCAGCGGCAATCGCAACTTCGAGGCCCGGATCCACAACCTCGTTCGCGCGAACTATCTCGCCTCACCCATGCTCGTCGTCGCCTACGCACTCGCGGGCCGCATGGACATCGACCTCACGCGCGAGCCGATCGGTGTCGGGAAGGACGGCCGACCGGTTCGGCTCGCCGACCTCTGGCCTTCCGACGAGGAGGTTCGACACCTCGTCGAATCAAGCCTCTCGCCCGAGATCTTCCAGGAGAAGTACCGGGCGATCGAGGTCGGGGACGCCCACTGGGAGTCACTCGACGCCCCCTCCGGCGAGCGCTACCCCTGGTCAGCCGATTCGACCTATCTGGCCGAGGCCCCGTATCTACGTCTCTCGCCGCCGTTCCTCCCGAAGGACCGTCTTCTCGTCCGAGGGGCCCGCGTGCTCGCGCTCCTCGGAGACAAGGTCTCGACCGACCACATTTCGCCCGCGGGCGAAATCCCCGAGAGTTCCCCGGCCGGCGCCTATCTCCGTTCGCACGGAGTGCCGGTGTCCGAGTTCAACACGTACGGGTCGCGACGAGGCCACCACGAGGTGATGATCCGCGGCACGTTCGCGAACGTGCGGCTCAAGAACCAGCTCGTCGCTCCGCAGGAAGGCGGGTACACCGTCCACCTCCCGTCCGGGACGACCACGACGATCTTCGAGGCGTCGGAGCGGTACCGCGCGGAGCGGACCCCGCTCCTCGTTCTGGCCGGCAAGAGTTACGGACAGGGTAGCTCCCGGGACTGGGCGGCGAAGGGGCCCCGCCTCCTGGGCGTCGGCGCGGTGATCGCAGAGAGCTACGAACGGATCCACCGGTCGAATCTGGTCCAGATGGGCGTGCTTCCACTCGTCTTCGGCCCGGGAGATAGCGCGCGATCGCTCGGCCTCACCGGCCGCGAGACCTACGAACTCGCCCTGGTCGGGGACGCCTCCGACCTCGCGCCCGGCATGGCGGTCCGGGTCACCGCGACCGGGGCGGACGGCTCGAGGGTCGCGTTCACGACCGAGGCCCGCCTCCATTCGGCGGTCGAGGTCGAGTACTATCGATCCGGCGGGGTCCTCCCCTACGTGATGCGCGAGCGCTTCTCCCGGTAGGTAGCGCGGGGTCGGCTCCCCGGGCGGCCCTCAGGACGACGACCGCGCGGCCGACGGCGGTCGGCTCCACTGGGCGAGGGCGCGTCGACGGTGGTAGGTGATCGTACGTTCGTCGAACTCGCGTCGCGCCTATTGGGCGCCTATACGCGCGGGGCGGACGGAACCTCGAGCGTCCATCGGCTCGCCCGGCGTTCGACGAACTCGAGCTGCCGGACGAGCGGTTCGGTTACCTCCTCATCGCTCACCGAGAAGAGCCGGTCCGGCGGGAAGGCGCGAAGCATCTCGCGGTCGCGGATCCTCGGACCTACGGCCTTCCGCGGAACTTCGACCCCCCCCCCGCGTCGTAGCTCCTCGTAGACGATCTCCCGGGGATTCGATCTCGGTTGGTCGGGGGGGTCCGGATGGTCGGCGTCGGGCAGCTCGACCAGCGCTACGGCGCCCAGACGTCCGACGCGCCCGCCCTCGCGAAGGCCGGTCTCGGGGTCGTCGAGGAGCTGGAGCAGGTGGACGAACAACGTGAGGTTCACGGCGCCTTCCGCGAAGGGGAGGCGGGCGGCGTCCCCGTGGACGGGGCGTCACAGCCCCTTCTCCCGGACCCGGTGGAGCATCTCCCGAGAGGCATCGAGGCCCGCGAGGTCCACCCCGCGAGCGATCAGTGGTCCAGCGATGCTACCCGTGCCCACGCCGACCTCGAGCACGGTTCCGGCCCCCGCGCGCCGGAGCTCGATGGCGATCCGGTCGAGGGCATCCGCGGCCTCGGCGATCGCCATGCGTTCCGGGAAACGCCCTCCCGCATCTTGCGGGCCCGCCCCCCCGCGGCCGGTAGAGAACGAGCGAGGTCGCGGTGGGGAGGCCGGGGAACCCGAAGGATTTTGTGGGCGGAATCCTTCGCCGTTCCCAGCAGCAGTCGATCGACCCGTCGGCCTTGCGCGGGTCGGCCCGGGGGGCCGGTCCGCGCCGAGTTCCTCCCGGGCGACCGAGACGCTGCGGGCGCACCCATCATGATCCGGTTGTGCATCACCTCGCAAACTCCGCCCATCCGCCCGCTGCCCGGGGCGCGGCAGCACGGGCGGGCGCGCTGGCGCCTCGGCACGGACTACGTTCCGAACGTGGGCGGCGTGGTCCCGATGATGCGCGCCCTCCTCCGCGAGGCGGTGGGAAAGTGGGTCGCTCCCAACCCCCGCTGGGTCGCACTGAGCGCGGCGGGCCTACCGCCGATGGTGCGCACGGACGACGGCTACCTCCTCGAGACCCTTCCGCTCGACGACGCGACCCGGGCGGCGTACGGTCGCTTCAAGGAGTCGATCTGGCGCTCGTTCCACACCCCGCTCGAGTACCACTTCCCGATCGCCGACTACGTCGCCTTCGCCGAGTACAACTTCCGCACCGCAGTACGCCTCCTCGAGCGCGCTGCGGAGTACGACCTCGTCTACGTCAACGATTTCCAGCAGGTGCTGGTCGGCGGCCTCGTGGGATCCGCGGCGCCGGCGCTGCTTCGCTGGCACATCCCGGTCGACCTGAAAGGATACCCCGAGCCCGTCCGTCGGTTCTTCCTCAAGTCGATGGAGGGGTTCGATGGCATCGTCGTCAGCACGCGCGCCGGGCTGGAGGAGCTCATCCGCGCGGGGTTCCACGGGAGAGCATTCCAGGTCTATCCGTACCTCGACCCGGCGACGCAACGGACCGCGACGCCCAGCGAGGTCGCAGAGTTCCGCGAACGACACGGGATCGCGCCGAGCGAGCCGATCGTCCTCTCCGTCGCCCGAATGGACCCGGTGAAGCGCCAGGACCTCCTGCTCGACGCCTTCGTTCGGGTGCACCGCCACCACCCGAGAGCCCGACTCGTCATCGTCGGAGGGGGCAGCTTCTCGACCCGATCGCTCCGGAGCGGGCGCGGCGGGAACCCGGCCGAGCGCTGGCTCGACCGCCTACGCCACCGCGTGCGCGAACACCGACTTGAGAGAGCGGTCGTCTTCACCGGCGCGGTGAGCGAGGCGGAGCTGCAGGTCGCCTACTCGGCCGCTCAAGTGTTCGTCCATCCCGCCCCATGGGAAGGGTTCGGGCTGGTAGGGATCGAGGCGTGGTTCCACGACCTACCGATCCTCGTGAGCCAGGGCGCGGGCATCGCCGAGCTGGTCGACGACGAGGTGAACGGGTTGACCTTTCCGCCGGAATCCGTGCCGATCCTCGGGCAGCACCTCGACCGCCTGCTCGCGCATCCCGAGCTCGCGCGTCGCATGGGCGAGGTAGGGGCGCTCACGGCCCGGCGCTGCACGGTCCAGCGCGCCGCCCCGCGCCTCCAAGAGATCTTCGAGCGGGCCATCCAGCTCTACGCCTTCAGCGGCCTTCGCGAGGGTCCGGACCTCGGGGCACGACTTCGATGAGCCCGGCCCGGCCACGTCGGCGGCGCTCCGGGCCGGCCGGAGGATCCCCGGCGTTGGGGCCGATCGCGGCGCTCACTTCGGACGTGTGGTACACCCTGGTCTACCTCCGCGGGCCCGACCAGCTCCGACTCGAACGGGCGCGCCGGGCGACCTGGTCGTTGCCCCTCCGGCGATCGGGCCGAACGCGGCCGGAAACCGAGCGGGCCGTGGAAGCGCTCGAACGGTGGACCCGTCACTTGGAAGCGCGCGGACAGACCCCCTCGATCGTCGCCCAAGCCGCGTGGCTCTCCCGGCGAACGCGCGTCCCCCTCGACGGGAACGACGTGGCCGAGGCGCTCGACGCGCTCGCGGATGCGGCGCCCGTCCGTCCCGCTCCCGGGGCGCGGAAGGCGCTCGGGCGGATCCGCGACGCCGGCATTCCGCTCGGCCTCGTCTCGAACGTCCTCCACGAGACCGGCCCGGGACTGCGACGTCTGCTCGCCTCCCTCGGCCTCCTCGAGTACTTCCGAAGCCAAGTGTTCTCGTCGGAGCATCCGTGGTCGAAGCCCCGGCCCGAACCGTTCCGCCACGCGCTCGCCGAGCTCGGAGCGCGACCGGAGAGAGCCGTCCATGTGGGCGACCTCACCTACGACGTGCTCGGCGCCCGCCGCGCGGGGATGCGGCCGATCCTCTACACGGGGCTCCACCGGTTCGAACCCGCCCGGCTCGCCGGCTTGATTGAGACGCACGACCGGTCGGTCGAACGCGTCTCCCGCTGGTCCGAGCTGCCCTCCCGCCTCCTCGGGCCCGAGGACCGGGGGCGCGCGTCCCCACCTCGGTAGCCGCGACTCGGGCCGGGTGGCCGCCGGACCCGTCCCCTATCCCGCTCGCTCGCGGGGCCCCGACGCAGCCACGGGACCGGCGAGCGTCCAGCGGGAGAAATCGACCAGGCCGAAGAACAACAGGACGATCCCGACGAACTCGGCGTAGTACAGCATCACGGGGAAGGACGCGATGTAGAATGCCCCGCCCGCACCGAGCACCGCCGCGCCCCCGAGCATGCAGAGCCCCTTCCAGCGGAAGTTTCGCCGCAGGGAAAGTGCGCAGGCGGTCAGCAGCACGACCGTGGCCGGTACGGTGACGAGCGACGAGAGCACCAGGAGCGACAGCGGCGGGTTTCCCGAGATCACGCCGTCGCGGACCATCGAGGTCGGTAGCGGAGTCGTGAAGCTGACCACGGCCACGAGGGCGAGCGACGCCAGGGCATAGCCGAGGTACGCCCGCTTCCAGAGTTCCCGGTGAAAGGCCCGTAGCGTGCCGAGGGAGAGGACACCCACGATCGCCGCGGAAAAGAAGACGTAGGCTTGGAGCAGAAGCGAGGAGACAATCCCCACGTAGGCGGCGAGTTCGACGACCGTCGCGGCGGTCGCGAGGGAGAGGCCGACCGCCCACATCAGCTGGTGAGGGTCGCGAGCGGAGAGGAAACGCCGCACCCCCCGCGCCGAAAGGGAGCCCAGGACCCCGCTCAGCATCCCGAGGGAAACCGCGATAACGGTACCGGTGGGATCCACGAACGATCTCTCCCGTCGCCCGGGCGAGAGGCGCTCGCGCTCAAGACCCGGAGGTTCGAACCGGACGAACTTCAGCCCTCGCGAGAAGGCTCCGAAACGCCCTGCACCGTTCGGCCGCCCATCGACTCGGGCGGCTGCCGGGGTCCCCGAGGCCGGTCGATGGCGCGCCACGCCCCACGGGCCGATACTAGAGGACCAGAACGTCTCTCGGAGCGGCCACGCTGAACTCTCGCGCCGCGCGCATTCGGGCGAGAAGTCCGGGCCGCTCGGGCGCCGCCGGAGCGGGCACCGCCGCGGAGTGCAATCCACACTCCTTAGTACCGGTCTCCCACCACCAGCGGCCGCTTCGAGGGTCCGCGTCGGGGGGCACGGCCCGCGTGCACGGCGCGCATCCAATGCTGACGAACCCCCGGGCGTGGAGGTCGCTGATCGGAACTTCCTGCTGCTTTACGTAGTCGAGGACCTGGTTCCACGTCCAATCGGCGAGGGGGCTCATCTTGTAGGTCCCGGGGTGGGACGGGTCGGCCGATACCTTCGGGGTCACCGCCCGTTCGGTGGACTGCTGCCGACGGAGCCCCACGATCCAGACCTCCGCACCCGCGAGGGCACGGTCGAGCGGCTTCACCTTGCGAACCGCGCAGCAGCGCTTCCGTCCCTCGACCGACCCGTAGAAGAGGTTCGGTCCCTTCTCGTAGACCATCTGCTCGACCTCCTCGGCATCGGGGAAAACGAGCTGGATCGGGATCGCGTAGCGGTGGCGAGCCCGCTCGATGAGGTCGTAGGTCTCGGGGAAGAGCCGACCGGTGTCCAGACTGATGACGCGGATGCCTTCTCCGTCCGGCGGCCGATGCCGTGCGATCATGTCCAGTAGGACCATGTCCTCCGCGCCAAAGCTGCAGGCAAAGACAGCCTTCGGGCCGAAGCGTTGCTGCGTGCGCCGGATCAGTTCTTCGGCGTCCAAGCGTTCCCACTCCACACCGAGGTCCGCGAGTCCTGTCATCGAACGGGGGGTGCCCCCGGGCCTATTTAGGCCCAGGTTAACGGTACGGATTGGCGATGTAGACGAAGCGTCATCGTCTAATAGCGGGATATTACATGCACAATATTCATCTAGGGGGGTCCAGAGATGCGGTTCCTGGAACAGGTGGTGGCCCAGCCGCGGTCGAAGCCCCGGGAGCGGGGGCTCACGATGGTCCTCGACCGCCTCGCCGATGAGCTTGATCCCACCCTCGACGTTCTCGCCCCGTACATCGACATCGTGAAGATCGGGTGGGGGATCCCCTTCCTACTCGAGGAGCGAGCGCTCGAGAAGCGGGTCCGGGCGCTTCGCGCGCACGACATCCACGTCTCGAACGGAGGAACGTTGCTCGAGCTCGCGGTCTCGAAGGGCCGTCAGCGACGGGCGCTCGAGGCCCTGGTCCGAGTCGGTTTCGACACGATCGAGCTCAGCGAGGGAGTGATCGACCTCCCGCACCGGGTCCAGCGGGAAGTGGTCGAGTTCGCTCATTCCCGTGGACTCCGTCTCCATTGGGAGGTCGGGCGCAAGAGCGTCCATCACCAGCTCAGTCTCGAGGAGACCGTCGCGCGCGCGCAGCACGCCCTCGAGTTCCGTCCGGATACGGTGATCATCGAGGGACGCGAGAGCGGCAAGGGCGTCGAGATCTACGACGCGAACGGGGCGATCAAGTGGGATTGGGTCGACCACTTACGCTCATCCCTACCGGCGGATCGGCTGATGTTCGAGACGCCGCTCGAGATCCAGCAGACCGAGATGGTCCTTCGACTCGGCCCCGACGTGAATCTCGGCAACGTCGCGGTCGCGAGCGTGGCCGCCCTCGAGACCCAACGGGACGGTTTCCGGGGCGACACGTTCGGGGTGCTGCCTCCGCTCACGAAGACGACGGCAAGCCCCGCCGCGAAGTTCATCTATCACGTCCTCCGCGCGCAAGGGGTGCTCGATCAGAGCCGGCTCATGGAGCTCACCGGCCTCAATCGACGCACGGTGCAGAACGCGCTCGATGCCCTGGTCGCCGCGCGGATCGTTCGTGCGGGGAAGGACTCGCACGACCTGCGTCGGCGGATCTACGAGTGCGCCCCCGGGCCGGGCGAACGATAACGTTCGGGGGTGACCCCTCCTCGCCCGCGATCGGGGGGGCGTCGCCCGCGCCTCCCGAAACATCATCGTCCGGGGGGGTCCATCGGTTGTTCCCTACCGCCCCCGCACCACGCCGGCCCCGCCGGTGGGCCCACCGCGGCGCGTTCGACGCCGGTCGGCACTCCGGTCCGGGGTTTGCACCAATGAGTGCGGGTCACGCACCAAAATCAGGCTCTAGTATCCCCGCTACTACTCCTCGATGCGCGCACCGAGTCTCCGAACCGCTTCGAAGGCGGGAGCCTTTCCCGCTCGCCGGCCGAATGCGCTCGGAGTGCTCGCGGTCCTCTCGTGCGTTGCCCTTCTCCTGATCTCCTCCGGGACCGCGCTTTCTCGGTCGCCGGGTCGGACCGGGAGCGACCTCGGAGCGAGCGTGAACGGCTCGGCTCAGATCACGCTCGAAGCATTCAACAGCCAGCAGGTCTCCCAGGTCCTCGCGCTGGCTCCCTTGCTGCACGCCGGAGACACGGTCGACCTCGGGAAGAGCCTCTCGAACCACACTCCCGACATCGCGACGCTGAACTCGTGGGCCCAACGGCTGTCCCCAAGCCTTCCGTCGGGGGTCCTGATTACGGCGCGGGTCGAAAGCCTCCCGAACGTCCTGATCGCCGCTCGGTCGCTCGCTCCGTTGTTCGGAGGCATCACCATCGATTACGAGCCGAGTACCGCGTTCTTCCCGCTCTGGACGTGGGACTTCTCGGCCGCGCTCGCGTACTTCGCGGCGGCGACCGCCATCTGCCACCTGCACCACCGAATCGCGGTCGCCTACCCGACCGGCCGGCCGCTATTGGAGAACGACCTTCAGAAGTACCACTGGGATTACGGCCGCATCGCCGGAGCGGTCGACCGGGTGGACGTGGAGACCCAACGGTATGGCAACACCTCGGTCTGGGCGGTCGCCATCCCGCTCCTCGCGAGCCAGTTCACGAGCGCCTCGGTCCCCCTCTCCGAGCTCAGCGTTCAGCTATCGTTGGGCGGGGGCGGTAACGGGGTCGGCGAGTCGGTAGCGATCTCGGATGTCAAGTTCGCGCTCGCCCACTCGATCGAGGCCATTTACCTCTGGTGGGACTCCGCCTCGGCCTCCTGGGTCGGCCCGATCGTTAAGGTGATCGAGCAGCAAGCTCCCGCCGTGAGCGCCGTAACGTTCGCCGAGTCCGGCCTGCCGAGCGGAGCTCGGTGGTGGGTGAACGTCACGGGGGATCCCCCGCGGTCGAGTTCGGGAACGAACGTATCGTTCACCGAGCCGAACGGGACCTACGCCTTTTCGATCGGTGCGGCGAATTCGACCTATGCGCCGACCCCGTCGTCGGGCACGTTCTCGGTCGCGGGATCCAACGTTACGGCGCGCGTCGTCTTCTCGACGATCTCGTACGCGGTGACGTTCGTCGAAACCGGTCTCCCCAACGGCACCGCCTGGTGGTTGAACGTGACGCCGGGGGAGTCGCGCTCGGTCAGCGGGGCTAGCGTATCCTTCGCGACGCCGAACGGCAGTTACCGGTTCGTCATCGGCTCCGGGGACCCGAACTGGGTCCCCGTGCCTCGGGGAGGCACGTTCCAGGTCCAGGGTGCGCCCGAGACCGTTGCGGTCGGATTCACATTGGCCCTGTACCCGGTCTCGTTCGTCGAACAGGGTCTTCCGGTCGGGACCCCTTGGACCGTCCGGCTCGACGGGGGCCAGCTCACCTCTTCGGGTAGCGCGATCGTCGAGGCGGAACCCAACGGTAGCTATCGGTACGCGGTCGAGCCCGTCACCGGGTTCACGCTCGCGGGGAGCGCGAACGGCACGATCGTGGTCGCGGGCCAGCCTGTCCGTCTGGGGCTCTCCTTTGCCCCGGTGGCGGGCGGACCCCAACCTTCCCAGTCCGGTCGGTCGGCCGGCCCTGCCGCTCCCTGGTCGGGGGCGCTAGTGCTCGTCGGCGCCTCCGC
>DAIDCO010000003.1 GCA_027309555.1 bacterium | reverse complement strand
CCTCGAGGTCGGTCCCTCGGCGGAGGCGTTCCTGACGGAACTCGTCCACGCAAGGCCCCACACCTGGGCCTCGGACGTGCGTCAGCTCTTCGAACTCCTCCTCGAGCACGGGCCCGAGCGGATGGCAATGGCGTTCCAGCAGGCCCTGGACCGAGGATGGCACGGCGCCGAGCTGGTCGAGCCGCTGTTGACGCGACCGTGGGGGATGCTCGAGGAGGTACGAACATGACGGCGGAGGTGGAGTTGGACGGGATGCTGAGGCGCCTGCACATGCCGACGGTCCGACGACTGTGGAGTGATCTCCAGGTGCGGGCGGAGCAGGAGGGAATGCGCTACGCCGACTACCTGCAGGCCCTCGTGGGCGAGGAGATCGCCCACCGAACCCAGACAAGGATCTCTCGGATGACGCATCGGGCGAGGTTCCCGTTCCTGCGGACGATCGAGGAGTTCGACTTCGCCTACCAGTCCGGGCTGAGGAAGGAGCTCCTCGGCTCCTACCTCGGCCCGGAGTTCGTCCTCGAGGGGCGGAGTCTCCTCCTCTACGGTCCCTCGGGGGTGGGGAAGACCCATGTGGCGATCGCGATCGCCTACAAGGCGATCCAACACGGGTCGGACGCGCGGTTCGTGACAGCAGCGCACCTCATTGACGAGCTCTCCTCGGCGAGCCGGGACGGGAAGCTACGGGAGGCGTTGGCACCCTACACCCATCCCGGGGTGCTGGTGGTCGACGAGGTGGGGTATCTATCGTATGGTCCGGACGCGGCGAACGTGCTGTTCCAAGTGGTGAACGAGCGGCACCTTCATCGGCGACCGATGGTGTTCACCACGAACAAGCCGATCGAGGTGTGGGGGAAGGTGCTGCACGACCCGGACCTGGCGGAGGCAATCTTGGACCGGGTGCTGGAGCGCGGGCGAGTGCTGCACTTCAAGGGACCATCATTCCGGACACGGCATCTGCAGTCGAAGGAAGGGGCCAGAATTTCGGGAAAAGGAGGGCCAGAGTTTCAGGAACCCACAAATTCGGCCCCACCACAGAACTCCCCAATATCCGGAGCAAGAAGTCCTACGAGCAGGGACTGGGTAAACTTCCCGATTGGCGCATCACATGTTTCTTTATTGACCGCGAACGCCGCGGGGAAGGCATCGCCTCCCTCGCCCTCCGTGAGGCGATTCGATCCATCGCTCAGCTCGGCGGCGGAACGGTGGAAGCCTACCCCGAGGACTACACGGGCGAAGGGACCTCCTGCTCCTTCCTATGCAGCGGGACGTTGGGCATGTTTGAAAAGTCGGGTTTCCGGAAGACGCGCAAGATCGCGATGCGTCGGTGGGTCGTGGCGCGGAGGATTCGCCCGGCTCGGGCGCAGCGGGAGGCGAACCGAACTTAGCCATTCGCGCCCACCCCTAGGGTGTCCGGCGGCACGGAATCGAGACCACTTGACGACTGGGCGCTGCCGAGTCGTACGAGGAGCGGGCCCGCCCATCGGATGGAGTCTTACCACGGACCAGGGATGACAGCGGCCGCGAATGCGTCCGGAGCTTGGGCGAAAGGGTAGTGACCGACCCCCGGAAGCTCGATGAAGCGCTTCCGAGGCGCCTGGACGAGTTCGAAGTATCGGCGGGCGGTTTCCGTCGGTGCCATGTAATCCGCAGTCCCGTTCACGAATGTCACGGGTACGGGCAGACTCGGGAACCGTTCGTTCAAGTCGACCGATCCGAGAGACTCGTCCACGTTCCGCATCCAGAACTTCACCCCCGGGGCGACCCGGAGGAACAGGTCGCCCCAAGTATACTCCGTGCCCCGACGCAGCGCTTTCCAACTCGCGCCAAGGCCGGTAGTGCCCTCCCACGCTCCCCCAAGTCGATCCGTCCAGCGAGCCCGGACATCCAAGCCTCCGAACGGTGAGCGGTAGGGTGGCGATCCAATCCGCTCAAGGGCACGAATGGCCTTCCTATGGTTCAATAATCGAGCTCGTTCGAGAGTCCATGCATAGGCCTCCCGCTCCCCAAGAACGCTCGTCGGAGCGGTGGAGACCGAAAAGTATCCCTCGAAGGCCCCCGGCGCCGCCTCAAGAACGTGCGGGGCTACCAGGGTCCCGAACGAGTGACCCAACAGGTAGAATCGTTCCACCCCGAAGCTCGACCGGACCCAGTCCACGACCGCCATTGTGTCCTTCGTGATCTGGGAGGCGGTAAGGTCGTGAGGGGAGACCGCACGGCTGTACGAAATGCCCGCGCCTCGCTCATCCCAGTTGACCACGACCCAACGGTTCTCGAGAGGTCCGAACCAGTCGCGAGCCGACCCGATGTACGCACCTCCAGGGCCCCCGTGGAGAATCAGGAGCGCCGGGTTCTTGCGGGAGCGACCTCGGGCTAGTATCCCTTGGGGGATGCCATTGATCACCGGCGTCTCGAGGCGGGAGATGCTTTCCGGGAGCACATGGCCATGCGTATCTACGATTGGTGGCGTCTTCCGGCTCAACAGTCGCATGAAGGACGGGTCCTCTATTCCCAGTCCGGCGATTCGCCGGTCTCTTAAAAGGCGCTCCGGTGGCGACCTGCTTCGCGGAGCGGGGACCAGCACTTGTCGCACACCTCAGAGGCATCCATCGGAGCCGGAACCGACGTTCGGGAGGGGGGGCTTCGTTCCCAAACTGCGTGTTCGTGACTTCTTGGCAAACCATACGCCCCACCCGCGCCCACGCGGTAGGGGGCGGAGCACGAGGTCGGGCCCTGGCGGAGGAAGCATCTCACCCTCCCATTGGATTCTCCACGATACAATGTCAACCCTTTAGGGAACGCTTTTGTGGCAGGAACGGAGTCCCGCCGCACAACTCGCTATGCAGGACGGTTCCCTATTTCGACGCATCATCTTCGGTTCGAACTGTTGCGGACGGACTCCCAAGCGAAACCTCCTCCCGGCAATCCTCCTGGTGGTCGGTGTAGTTCTCGTTTCTTCTGTGGTGTCTTTCGCGGGATTGAACTATTCCGCCAGCGCCCGGCCTGCAGTCACGCCGGCCGTTCAAAATCCCGGCCGTGCGGAAATGAATCAAGCCCGCACCGGCCCGGTTAGCGACGGACCGGCCGGCCTCAGTGTGCCGAACCTGAAGGTTAGACTTGGCGCGACCCTTCCAGCCCAAACTTTGGAATCCGCCAAAGACTGGACGCATCCTCCCGTCCCAGTCGTCTCGACTGCCACTGATCCCACCTTCTACCTGCAGGAAGGCGCCACCCTCAGTTCTCTTGATGACGGGGCCACAAGTTTCACTGCCGCCTACATGAACGTCACCATGCCACAGAGCAGCCCGTATTCGATTGGTTACGAATTCAACGTGCTGAGCAACACTGGTGATTGGTACCAGGTCGTCTTGACTCAGCAGTACTGGCCTCAAGGGCTCTGCTCCTTCAGCTATGTCCATGATTCGTTTGAGGTGTGGAACAATGCAGGCAGTTCTGTCGTGTTCAACTGCGACCTCTTGGACAATCCCTCGCCCGGTGATAATGTCGCGTTGTACGTTTACGTCGCAACGAGCGGGCAAGTCTGTATGGAAGTCTATGACTGGACCAACACGGCAAATTCAAACGCCGATTGCGAAAATCAACCCGATCCAGGCACGAACCCGACCCAGAACTACTTCGTCCTCTTGCCGTATTCCGCGAACTTTAACGGATACTTTACGGGACCAATGACTGAGGTTCCGAACTACTCTTCCTCCACGTGTTCTGCGATACCCGGGATGCCCCTCGTGTCGTACGACTGGGGAGGCGTTACCGCAGGGTCCGGGTTCGATGTGGCTCAATATGTCCCTTGGTCTGACCAGTTTTATTCATCGAACTTCACCCTCTGCTACTTTTCGCCGTATACGCCTCCCATCGTAGTGGCGAATTACGGAATCCTCACCGCTTACTTCGATGCAGCCGGGAATTCGGCCTATGGTCCGCATTGGGTTGCGGGGCAGGAAATGGAACCTCAGTGGGAAGCCAGCGCGCCCATTGTGAGTGGGTGGCGGTTCCAGACCGACGTTTCACCACTATCGTCCCCTACGGTCGGCGCAACGAGCACAGACCTCGACTACGGTGAGGCAACGACCCTCAGCTCGACAACTCCAACCGGAGGTGTCTCTCCATACACGTACGACTGGCAAGTTCCGGGAGGCGGAGCGGGTAACCCGTTCCATTGGATCCCGCCTTATGCTGGAAACTACTCTGCCTTCGCGTACATCCAGGACGAGCTGAACGATATCAATGCCTCGAGTCAGGTTGTTGTTCAGGTTCATCCGGACCCACGAGTCACATCTCTTACCGCGAGCCCTAACGGAAGCGTCGACGTTGGCCAGGTCGTCAAATTCTCGGTGACTGTAGCCGATGGGATTCCTCCTTACAGCTTCAGTTGGGATGGACTCCCCAAGGGTTGTCCGAGCGAGAGCGCTTCAGTAGTAACCTGCACTGCAGTATCCAATGGCACCCTGAGTGTTCGCGTTCTTGTGGTCGATTCCCAGAGTTGGGACAACCTGAGTCGGCCACTGACATTCACAATTTACTCCGACCCGTTGGCGTCAATGCCATCTGCCAACCGAACCTCCGCCGATGTCAATCAATCCGTCGCATTCACTGTCGGTCCATCTGGGGGGTCGGGAAACTACACCTATTCATGGTCGGGGCTTCCGGGAAACTGCGTAGGATTGGCAACGCGCTCTCCAACCTGCACAGTGATGACCGTAGGAGATTTCTCGATAGTCGCGACGGTGATGGATTCGAATGGCGCGCAAAACACCAGCATCCCGTTGAAGTTCTCTGTATTCTCGGATCCCACCGTGTCCACGCCTTCGGCGAGTCCCCGTCTCAGTGAAGTCGGACAACCCGTTACGTTCAGTGCGTTTCCTTCAGGTGGTTCGGGAGTCTACAACTTCGCCTGGTCCGGCCTGCCGGGCAACTGCCAAGGCACTTCCACGGCCGATCCCGCCTGCCTCCCTGAACTTGTCGGAATATTTCCCGTGTCAGTTATCGTGACGGACTCCAGCGGCTTTAGCGTCACGTCCGGGCTGTTGGACTATAATGTCACTATTGGTCCCTCGGTTTCAGGCTTGACAGCCTCGCACGCCCACGCTATCGATGTGGGTCAATCCGTCACCTTCTCAGCAAGTGCGACAGGGGGGACTGGAATCTACTCCTTTGATTGGCGCGGGCTACCCTCGAACTGTTCCAGCCCCGCTGGACCCGTTGTGACCTGCGAGCCAACGACCCCATCAACGTTCAACATATCCGTCTCGGTCACCGACTCGCTTGGGGCCTCCAACATGTCCGGAGTTCTGGCATTCTCTGTTTACAGTGATCCAACAATCGGCAGCAGCATGCCCCTTGCTACTTCGAGCTCCTCCGATGTCGGTCAGAATGTTACGTTTACAGTCCGTGTTAGTGGTGGATTCGGTGAATACACTTACCAATGGTCCGGATTGCCGCCCGGGTGCGACGCGAACAATGCTTCAACCGTCAGTTGCAGACCAACGGCTCCTGGAACGTACTCGGTCCTGGTCAGCGTCGCTGACTCGAATGGCTTTACCGTCACAACCGCATCCCGCTCCTACATCACCTACGCCGATCCATCGATCTCGTCGTTTGTCACGTCGGCTGGGAGCATCCTCGAAGGGTCACAAGCGACTCTCTCAGTCGCAACGGCGAATGGAAAGGCACCACTAACCTACGAGTACTCGGGACTTCCACCGGGGTGCAATTCGGTGAACGCAACAACATTGTCGTGTACTCCATCCTCAACGGGAAAGTTCACTATCGTGGTTGACGTGACAGACGCGAACGGCTTCCGTACTCAAGCGCAGACAACACTTACGGTAAGTCCTTCGTTCATTGGTCTGCCGGCATCTGAAGGTTACGCTGTTGTCGGCGGAAGTATCGCGGCTGCGCTTCTCGTTGCCGCCGTTGTGTCCTTGGTGGTTCTCCGCAGACGAAAGCGCAGAGCTCCACCGACCCCGTTTGAGCCCCAGCCGCCCCCTCCTCCAGGCGCTTCTTGAGGCGACGTCGGAAGACCGCGGCGCACTTGTCTTGCAAGATTTGAACCCATAGAGCGATCGCTTCGCTCAGGGCCATCCGACGGCGATGCTCCAATTTGACCCCTCTTGAGCATAGGCCGCGCCGCTTCAGGAGGGCCCTCACCGAGAAGTCCATCAGGGAAGGGCTAGATTACGGGTTGGACGGCGGTGATTCGCCTGGCGGCGTCGGAGTGGGTGAATAAGGCTGGGGTGCCTCGCGGCGCTTCTTCCGACCGCGCGAGATGAGCAAGGCCACAACGACCAAGACAATGGCAGCCGCGATGCCTGCCCCAATGACCTCGTACCCCTCGGTTGCCGGCAAGCCCAAAACGTTCGAATTGACCGTCACTGTAACGGAGGCCTTCGAGACCACTCCGCGTGCATCGACAATGGTGCAGGTTGCGGTATATGCCCCTGATGAAGCGTATGAGTGGCTAGTTGACGCGCCGCTTCCGTTGGAGCCGTCACCGAATGACCAGGAATAGGAAAGAGGTGCGACGCCACCGTTGCCCGAGCATGAGAATGTGACCGATTGACCCGCGTCGGCCGTTGTGGGAGACGCGCTCGCCGTCGCGGCCAACGCAGAAGTTACCGTTACTGCAATCGGCGCGGATGTTTGGGTCTCTGACCCGGAGTCTGTCACCTCAACTGTCACTAGGAACGTCCCGGCCGCGGTATATGTGTGGCTGACTGTGGCGCCGGATCCTGTCGACTGGTCCCCGAAGAACCAGTCGTACGATGAGTAGCTTCCCGTGCCACCGGTAACGGTAGCTGAGAAAGAGACCGGGAGTGGGGCTAGCCCGGTGGTTGGAGATGTAGCGGTCGCGCCGACTTGAAGCGCGGGCGCCCAGAGAACCTGACTGGGGCTCGGCCATCCAAACGAGTTGCCGATCACGATTGCGTCCGGTCCAAGGCTAGCGTTCTGCTTTTGACCCTGGATTCCGAAAGCTGGAGTGGCCCCGGAAGTGGGGTAACGTGCGGCCAATCCTACCGGAACTTGGGTCCACGCCCCACCGGAAAACACGGAAAATGCTGAGGGGAGCAGTACGGTGGGCATGGGCCAGAATGACTGGGTCGAGGAGGTCGTTGATTCCTCCATCCCAGACCAGAGACTAGTTTCAGTCGCCGTACTCGAATTGAGTTTTACTTCACCAGTGGCCGCAGGTCCCGAACATCCCCCGTTACCCCAATTGAAGGTAGTCCCGGCGATAGTATTGCCATCCACCGTGAAGGTCCATGTGTTCGTTCCAGTGATTACCGACGCGCTGAAGACATGAGGGCCTACGCTGAGTGGTCCGCCAGAGCAGACAGCTTCGATCCCAGTGCCCGGGGCCCAATAGTAAGGGTAGGGACCTGAACCTCCACAGACCCCGAAAGAAAGCGCGCTCTCTTGGACGAAGAAGCCCATGTCGACCACATCGTTCGCCGAGGTACGGGCCTCTACGCCGGCCCAGTCGTAATCGATGTGGCCCGAACCTGGGCAGGGAATGGCCGGACTAATCGCGTCCACTGTTCCGCGAAGTCCGTCGAACCCGGATTGAGCGTTTTGGTCAGTCCACGCGTTTACCCACTCGTCGCCCCCTCCTGAGGCGGCAGGCGGTTCGCCGTTCGTGCCAATCGATGGAGCCGAAACTCCTTGAGGTGGTAGAAGCGGGAGGGTCGTCAGGGCCTGGTTCGAAGTGTCTACATGGACGGTAGGCGCCGTCGAATTCGCCGCTGCTGGGGCGGTAACCGATGCAAGGCCTGTCCCCACCAGGATGACTATCAAACCTATGATCCACCCAACCCTCAATCCTTGGCGCCAGGCCTGCCTGTGAGAAGCCATGTGTGCTGATCCTCGCTTCCCGGCACGCGACTCGCGTATTTCGGACTTCCCAGGGTGGATGGTTTCAAAGCCGTGGTTAAGAGCTAACCCGTTTGGAGAGGCTCCAGGCTAACGGAATCAAGTCTGTGGCCGTAAGTCGAAAGACTCGCTCGCGGCTACACCGACTCGCGGGCTGCTCATCGATCCGGACCCTGGCCTCAAGAACTGAGAGGACCGGCCCTCTGAACGATGGAGAATTGAATCGACAGTCAGTCCCCTCTGGAGACACCCGACAAAGCTGCCCGCTGATTAGGCTCTTACGAACGGGGTCCGAAACGGGCACTTTACGTAGGGACCGGGTCCGTCGAAGGCCGATCCGACCCTTTCGTATCGAGAGAGTTTTCTAATAGCCCCCGGCGCACCCGGGAAGCGACGTTGGCACAGGTCCCCCTCGGCAGCCCGACTCGTTGGGCGATGACCCTCCACGTCAGCCCTTGGGCCTTCAGGCGAACGATCGCCGACACCTTCTCGGGCGTCGCCCGGACGGGCCGACCCGGCGGACGCCCGCTACGCGTCCGCCGTCGTCCCTCCTTGATCTCCCGCATCGCCACACGGACCCGTTCCGACCGACGCTTCGACTCGAAGCTCGCAATGACCGGAAGCAGTGCAAGCAGCACGTCTCTTCCGAGGTTCGGCCGGCCGTCCTCGGGGGTGTCCAACATCGGTTCCTTGAGCGAGTGAAACCGGATACCGAGCCCCTCCAGGTCGAGGATCGCTTGCGTGGCCTTCGTGAACGTCTCCTCTCGACTGAACCGGTCCAGCGCCCAGACCACCAGGTGATCGAACTTCCGTTCCCCCGCGTCCCGCAGGAGACGTTCGTACGCCTTCCGCTCGACCTTCCCGGTCCCCGTGACCTTCTCGGCGTAGCTGCCGACGACCGTCCAGTTCCTGGCCTCGGCGTAACCGCGCAACTCTCGTTCCTGTCCGACTAGGTCTTGCTCCTCGGAACTCACTCGCACGTAGAGCGCCGTGGTCCCACCGGTCATCGTCTGCCCTCCTTCAACGGCCGCTGTGCCTTCGGATGAGTGCCCGATCGCCTTCGAGCCGAACCCCGCCGCTCATGCCCTCCCCGCCGGGTCTGCCACCGGGCAACCCACGCCAGCGCCTCTCGGGGGGGGACACTATCGGTGAGGGCGCCCAGGATGGCCGCCTCGAAGTCCGACTCGGCAGGCCGCAGGCCGCTCGCAATAGGTCCACACGGGTCCCAGAACCCTGTGAGTCGGTCGGCGCTCGACGCTCGACGCTCGGTCATCGGCTCCGGATCGCCCGTCCCGAAGCCCCGCGTCCGTGACGGGATGCCAGTGCCACGCCGATCGGCAGGGCGATGCCGAGCATTAGCAGCAGCGCTCCGCCCCACTCGTAGGTCCCGCAGAACTGAGAGGGACCGGAGGGTATCGATGGCCCAACCGAGTTCAGGAGGGCCGCGCACGCGATCCCGTTGAGGAGGGCCCACAAGCCGGCCAGAACGAATAGCGCTCCGACCACGAAGGCCCAGACCGGAGTGGCACCGCGCTTCACCTCCGCCTCCGCGGGTTCCTCGCGAGGTGCGCCCGGACTTGGGCTCCGTCTTCCTTGCGGTAGCCATCGACCCGATGGAACTCGCCGCTCCTCTTGGGTCGGTCCTCCTCCTCGGGAACTTCGTCCTCTTCCTTCGCTCTCGACCCCTCCGTCCGGACCGCGTCGTAGTCCGGGCGGTTCCCGGCCTCGACCGAATACTCCGGCGACTTCGGGCGGACTCTGGCCTCGCCCCCTCCTCTCCGAATGGACGCCGCCCAGTGCTCGGCCACCTTCTTCGAGTGGAAGACGTAGAAGCCCGGGGCACTCATACTGGGAGTCCGGGCCGTGACCACGTATTCCTCCTCGGTCAAGGTTGCCTCCTCCGTCGCGGGTTCCGGGCGACGTGGGGTCGAACCCGGTCGCCGACCGCCTTGCGGTATCCCTCGACGCGGTGGAACTCCCCCGGCTCCCGACGCCGGTCCTCGTTCTCGCGCTCCTCCTTCTCCCGGTCCTCGGTCCACTCGCGGTCTTCCCGGGCGACGCGGTGCAGGTGCTCGTTGTCGTGTCGGTTCGCCACGTTCGCGAGGAAGTTCAGCCGGCGCGTCGCGGTCGCGTAGCCATCGGCCCGGACCGTCCGCTCGATCGCCCGGTGTCGTTCCTCGGGAGGGCAACTCGCGCACCAGCCGTGCAGCCCGCCCTCCTCGAGGTGCCCCACGTGGCCCGACCACCTCTCCTCGGTCATGTTGCTTCTCCGGCCGCTCCCGCCGGGAGCAGCGACCCCGACCACGGGTTCATCCTCCAGCGGTCGGTCAGCGTTTCCCGGACTTCCGGGTTGCGCCGCAGCAGGAGGAGGATCCCGAGAACCGCGAACCCGGCCGCGCCCAGCAGGAGGAGGCCGACGGTCGGGTCGATGTAGACCTCGATCAGTGCCACCGTGTTCCAGAGGGCATGGAGGGCGATGCCGGCCGGTAGGCCCCAGGGCCGGCCGTGCCAGGAGAGGGTGGTGAGCGTCGTCGCCGTTACGTGGAGCAGCGGGTCCGTGACCGTTCGGATGGCGATCAGGGCCACGAGGTAGGAGAGGGGCTCCCCCCACGCGACGAGGAAGTAGAGGGCGTTCTCGGTGGCGGCGAAGCCGATCCCCGCCCCGGCAGCGGAGGCGTAGTTCGCCCCGGTGAGACCCGAGTCGAGGAACTTGAGCAACTCCTCGGTCAGCGGCGCCACGAAGACGAGGACGACCGCGGCAGCGTAGAGTGGCTGGAGGGCGTTCTGGACCAGGACCTCCACCAGGAGGGCGGCGAGGGCGACGAAGGTCGCTCCTCCGGCCAGACTCAGCGCACGGGGCCGCAGGGTGACGACGAAGGGGACGACCAGAACGAAGGCGGTAAGGAAGCTCCCCGCCACTCCGCCCCAGTCAATCGACATGACGGCCTCCCCGGACCGGACTCCTTCCCGGAAGAACCGGAACGATTCCTCCCCTCGCGCGCGCGCGTCCTAGAGAGAGCGTCAAGGGGGGCTCCCGGGCACCGGGCACCGGGCGCCCCCGGGGGAATCGGGAGCCGGCCCCTGCTGCCGCAGGCGCGACGCCCTCCATCGGACGGAGACGCCCGCGACCATGTACTTCGAGAGGCCGGTCGCTTCGACGATCTGCCGGTGAGTAGCCCCGCTCTCGAGACGACGGATGACCTCCGCTTCGACCAGGGCATGAGCGACCTCGGGGGAAGGCAGGTCCGACTTCCGGGGCACGTCGCGACGGGTGGTTTCTTCCTCCTTCCGGCGCCCGTCGAGGTCGTCGAGGTACTGCAGGGTGAGTTCCGCGACCCTCCGGTGGCTTCCCCGCGCCACCGTCTGCAGTTCCCGCATGTCGACGTCGATCTCGAACCCCCGCAGCCCGAGCGTCAGGAACGGCAGCACGCTCTCCCAGATGCCTCCGAAATACGTCGGGTCCTCTGCCCGGACGAACTGGTGCTTCCCGTGCCGAACGATGACCCTCAGGTAGCTTCCGCGCAGGGCGGCGTTCGCCCGGAGCGGCAGCGGCACGTGCTCCCGGACATGGTAGGCGAGGATCGGCCCCCAGACCCTCAGGTGCC
The DNA here is from genome assembly GCA_027309555.1 of bacterium. Taxonomy (GTDB): domain Archaea; phylum Thermoplasmatota; class Thermoplasmata; order Lutacidiplasmatales; family UBA184; genus Lutacidiplasma. The sequence continues at coordinate 66,648 of DAIDCO010000003.1, read as the reverse complement.
GCTCCACGAACAGGAACTTCGTCCACGACTCGCTCCGCTCCGTCATCCACTCGTGGCTCGTCGCCACCTGGTCCATCTCGTCAATGACGACCGCCGGCTCCCGGCCCGCGAGGACGGTCTGCGCGATGCCCCGGAGCAGCTCCGACATCGTCGAGATCGAGTGGAGACGCGGCGGAGGAGGAACGATGCCCGCCAGTTCCTCGTCCCAGGGGAACGGGATGTTGCTGTAGATCTCCCACTCCGGCCGGTGCCGGATCGCCCGCTCGATGAGGAAGGCGAGGAGGTTCGTCTTTCCCTTCCCCTGGCTTCCCACCACCACGGTCGCCTGTCCCTTGTGGAAGCAGAGGCTCCCGGGCCAGAGGCGGATCTTCGCCTCCTCCGGACAGGTCAGCCGGTCGTGCGCGGAGGGTAGTGTCTCGAGCCAGCGCCGGTAGTGTTCGGCTCGCTCCAGCGCCCTCGTCGGAGACACTCCACGGTCGACCCGGTCGTCGAGGATCATGTGGGCGAGGGGCGGGACCCAATCGCTCATGCTCCGGGAACCTCCTCACGGACGAGATACCGGTCCGGCGCGTCCGCCTCCGCCTCGCGCTGCGCCATGAGGCCGGAGCGGAGCAGGTAGCGCTTGAGACAGGTCAGGCGGATCCGGGCCTCCGGAGCGTCGACCTCCCAGTTTCGCGCCTCTGCCGAGCCGAGATGCTCGTCAAGCGACTTCCACTCGGCGAGGAGCTGGGTCGACGAGTCGCTGGAACCCTTCTCGAGCTCGGTCTCCGCGAGGACCAGGAGGTCGCTCGCGAGCTCGCCGAGGATCGGATAGGAGAACGAGACCCCGGGCGTTGCGTGGTTGAGGGTGATCTCGTCGGTGGCGGAGAGGAGCAGTCCGTAGAGGCGTTTTCCGGATGGGATCCGCTTGAACTCCTCCGCGGAAGGCGGAGAGGTGACGGGGTCAGTCAAGACTCTCATCCTCCGCGAGAGCCTGTTCCCTGCGGTCGGCCCACCGGGCGGCGAGCTGCGGGTGGCGGCGGAACTCCTCGCTCGCCACGTTGGCCACCGAGAGCGCCTGCATGTCGAGGAACGCGTTGACCCGGGCCCAGAGCCCCGGGTAGACTCGCGGGACGAGGTGGTCCCGATACCCTTCGAGTCGGAGCCGGATCGTGTCCCGATGCCGCTCGGCGACCCGGTAGACCGCGAGATTCTCCCGGGCCTCGGCCATACCGGCCTGGAGTTGCGCCAGCGGCCCGTTCGGCTGCTGCCCGGAACCCGAGCGGGCGCCGGCACGCGCGCGCTCCGCCAGCGACCGGAGACGGGAATCGAGTTTCCGATGGCGGCCGCGGAGTGCCTTCAGCTCCTCCTCCGCGTCCTGGAGAGCCCGTTCCGCCTCCTCGACCTGCTGCCGGACGAGCCATCGGCGGCTCTGCTCCATCCGGAGGTAGCCGAGGCACCACTCCCAGTTCTGGTAGGCACGGGTGCCTTCCCGAGGGACCCGGAAGAGCACGCTGGCCGGAGCCGTCCCGGCCCGGACGAACCGGACCTTGCCACCGGCCTCGGTCAGCACCTCCCGGTCCGGGGAGCGGCCCAACCAGCCGGTGATCTCGAGAAGGTCCGACTGGATCGCATGGCTGTGCTTCTCCCAGAACGCAAGGCGCCAGCGTTCCCCGGTGTCGAGGACGGTCGGCGGCCGGTCCCGGCTGGGAGCGATGGACGCCATGCTACGTCTCCGTCCCGCGGGCCGCCCGGCCCTGGTGGCGCCGCCAGAGCCTTGCGACCCACCAGACGACCGCGAGGAAGATCGGCACCATCGCGAGAAGCTCGAGGGTCCCGTCGCCGTCGAGGTAGGCGGCGGCGAGGACGCCGAGGCTGAACGTCAGGATCGCCGAGTAGCCCCACTCGCGGGGGCTGAGCTCGAAGACCCAGTTCTTCAGCGCGGTCGCGATCGTGAAGAGGAGCCCGACGGCGGCGAGGAAGGCGACGGCGAGCAGGAGGTCCGCTCCGAGCGCCATCAGATTGCCTCCCGACGGGACCGGGACGGGTCGCCCGACAGCTTGGCCCGGGCGAGCTTGTGGCCCTCCCAGAGGTAGAGCAGGACGGCGACGATGGTCGTGGCGGCATACGTCGCACGGCCCGCGGTGGAGGCTCCGAACCAAGCGAGGTCGTCGAGGATGCCGGGGAGCGAGGACAACGTGGGGTCGGGAGGCGGTGTCGACATGCCGAAGACCGCGCTCCACCAGGAGCCGACGACGGTGGCCGAGTCGAGGACCGCGCCGTCGATGATCCCGGCGGCGCCGACGACCGTAGAACCGACCCGGATCGAGGAGTTGAGGGCGAGGATCGCCTGCCCTCCCACGATGGCATGGACCTCCTCGGCTGTCAGCGAGAGGGCCAGCTCGAACGCTCCCGTCGACCAGTCGGGCACCGACCAGTTGAGGAACGGGACGGTGGGAGTGCCCACCTCGACGACCTGGAGACCCTGCCACGCCTGCTGAGTCACGGACCGGTTCGCCACGGAACCGACCGGCTCGGCGACGACGAAGATCGGAAGAGCGTAGGTGGAGGACTCCTCGGTGGGCGTGCCGGGGTCGAGCCGATAGTACTCGACCGCGGAGGCGGAGGAGCCGGCCGCGCGAGCCGTCCCCAGGAGCGGGGAGCCGAGCGAGAGAACGGTCAGGACCGCCACGAGGACGACCCCGACGAAGGTTTCCCGAGGCATCGGTCACACCCCCGCGGCCATGGCCGCCCAGACGACCACGCCGACCACCGTGGCGACGATCCCGACGAGGACCCACGTCCCGAGAGGATCGTGGTGGATCGACGGGAGGTGGCGCTGGTCGAGCGCCTTGAGGTCCGTCGACTGGCTCCACGCCTCGCCGCCGAGCACCTTCGCCGAGTCGAGCTCGGTCCGCAGCGAGCGGGACTGTTCCTGCAGGTTCGCGATCGTGTCGGACTGGAACCGCGCAATTTCCTCGGTCAGGCTCCGGACGGCGGCCGGATCGAGCCGGAACGTCCGCGACAGATACGTCGACGCCGGGGTCTTCTCCGAGTTGACGAGGTAGACGGCCTCGCTGTGGGTGTCCTCGAGGTCCTCGACGACGGGTTGGATCTCGAGGTCGAGAACGAGCGTTCTCCGTGCCATCAGGACGTAGGTCACGAGGATGACCGAGGGAAGGGCGATCAGCTGGCCGAAGGAGAGGGAAAGCTGCTGGATCTGTCCCGCGTTGACGGCAAACGACGGTCCGGCGTTGACGAAGGAGACCATCGCGTAGAGGAAGATCGCGTCGATGATCGCCATCGCCGCCATCATGGCGAACTGGAGGCGTCGGCTTCCCTTCTCGGTCCGAGTGAACGGGACCATCGGCGCCTCGTGGACCAGGTCCTGGTCGATGGTCACCAGGATCCGCTCGTCGGTCTTCGAGGCGTTCTTGAGGCCGTAGATTCGCAGGACGTGGGGCTCGTGGGCGCGTCCCGAAGCCCGGCGGACCTCCCGTACCACGACGGTCGCGCTACGCAGCGCGGCGCGCTCCTCTTCGGGAGTCAGCGGTTCCGTCAGCCGGACCTCGGAGACCAGCTCGGCGGCGATCCGCTCGTCGGTCCAGCCCTTCTTGATGAGTCGGAGAACGAGCCGGTTTCGGGGGTCCCGGAGCGCGGGGCTGAACTCCCACTCGTGGACCGGTCGGGTCTCCTGCACCCAGAGCGGGCCGTGATACCACCAGCGGTCGGAACCGCTCGAGTAGTGGATCTCCGCGGGCACCTCGTGGACCCGGCCGAGGCGGACGGCCTCGCGTTCGACGGGGTCGGAAGCGAACAGCGCCATCTTCCTACCTCTCCCGGCCCCCGGACCGCCGTCGGCGGAACGACAGGCCGACGATCACGACCGCGACGGCCGCCACGGCCACGCCGACCACGATGAGCGTGAGGTCCGCCCCGTTTCCCGAGTTGCCTCCGCCTCCCTGCCCGTTCCCGGCCGCGCTGCCGGTCAGGAAGCTGAGAGCGGCCGAGAGCGGTGAAGGCGCTCCATCGGAGAACCAGCCGCGGACCCGGAACGTGTAGGAGGCACCGCAGGTGAGTCCCGTGACCACCACCGAGGTGGTGGGACCGTTGGTGCTGATCGTCTGAACGAGCGTGCCCGAGGCTCCGTAGAGGTAGACGGTGTCGTTGACGAGCGACAGGCCGTAGGGAGGCGGCGGGTTCGTCCAGCTCAGCTGGGCGTCGGTGCAGGGAAGCCCCGTCTGGTTCTCCTGGGGGTTCGAGGGCGGGAGTGCCACTCCGGACACCGTCCAGGTGTCGTTGAGGGCGTAGAGACCGCCGATGAAGGGCTGGGGGGCACAGCTTCCCGTGCCGGTCGTCCCGCCGCCGAACAGGAGGAAGGCGGTGGCGTTCAGCGAGCCCTCGGAGGCAGCGTAGCGGGGGCAGAACGTCCCGCTCCCTGCCGAGAGTGCCAGCGACTCCGGGACCCACTGGCCGTCGAAGAGCCAGGTGTCGTTGAGGACTCCCGCGGTCGGATTGGTGGGGGAGGCATCGCCTCCCATCAGGACGGCCCCGAAGGCCGTGGTCGAGAACGTCGCCCACTCGCGCCCGGGCGGAGTCACCGTCAGGCTCGACGTCAGGTTGCTCCAGCTGACGGACCCGGTCCACGCGTAGGTGTAGGAGAGCACCGGGCTCGGCTGGCTCGTGCAGCCCGCCGTGTCGCCGCCGAAGAAGACGACCTTCTGCGAGACCGGGTCGTAGGCGACGGTGGCGTTGAAGGCACAGGGAGGGCCCCCGTAGCTCGACGTCGGATAACTCCCCGCCCAACCGCCGTTGCCCGACCAGTACCAGAAGTCCGCGCCCGTTCCTCCGAGCGTGGGCCCGTAGAGGAGCATCTCCTGGGTCGGGGGGTCCCAGGCCATCTCGCAGCTGGTCATCGACCAGCCGATGACCTCGCCGCTCCGGTTGGTCCACGTCCCCCCGGGGAGCGGACTCGACCCCGGCGCGTAGGTGAACGTCCACCCGTTGCCGCTGGCCCTGTCCTGACCCGCGACGGCGAGGAAGTAGTGCTCGGCGGGATCCCACGCCATGCAGCCGCCGGAGACGCTGAGGTCGTAGCCCAGCGTTCCCGCAGTCGTCCCGAGAGAGCTGGCCGCCGTGAGATTGAGCCACCCACGGTACGGTAGGTAGGCCCACATCGTCGGGAAGTCGTAGACGGGCTGGGCGGTCGGCTGCGTGAGCACGCTGTTGGCGAGGATCACGACCTCTCCGCTCGAGTTGTTCGCCGCGGACGTCCACACCGGAACCCCGGTGGTCGCCCCCGTCACGTTGTACATCGTCACGGGCGGTGCGGCGTAGCCGGCACCGACGGGACAGTACGGCACCACGAATCCAAGGAATCCCGGGCGGGCGTCGCTCGCGCAGTATTCGGAAGCCGTCCAGGACACCGTGGAAGGGGTCGAGGCCGGGGTCACGACGGCGTGGGAGGACCCGACGGCCGCCGGGGCCGCCGGACCCGGCACGGCCAGCGCCGAGACCACCAGAACGGTGACAAGGACGAGCGCGAGGGAGGGCTTCACGAGCCGACCTCCCGGGAATCCGATGACCTCCGGGAGACCCCGAAGAGCGTGACCAGGACTCCCGCCATGAACAGCAGGACGTCGAAGACGAGCTCGAAGGGGAAGGTCAGGATGTTCAGGATCGGGTGGTGGACGGCGAACCACCACTGGAAGGCGAGGATCGCCACCACGAAGGTCCAGTAGCCGAGGACCAGCGCCGCTCCCGAGTCCGCGATCGCCTTCCGGTTTCCCTGCAGGGACCGCGAGGAGCGAGGAGGCGGCCGGATCGACCTTCCAGTCCCCCGGCCCGCCATGAAGGCGCCACCGACGCCGACCGCGAGGAACAGCGCGTCCCCGATCAGCTCCGCCGGGACGATCACCACATCCGCGGGGAGGAGCACGACGTCCAGGACGAGTTCGACGACCAGGATCAGGAAGAACAGACCAAGGATACCGCTCCATCCTCCACCTCGTGCGTGCTTCCCCTGGCTGCTCGACTGGGCCATCTCCGAACACCGACCCTCCGGGCGCCCTCACGCCCGGTGGGCGTGTCGGCTGCGGTGCCGCCCGCGCTCCCCGCCCCGCTGCCGCGAGCCGTGCTTCTTCGACCGACGGTGCAGGAAGAACACGATCGCGAAGACGAGGACGAACGCGACGACTCCGATCACGACGTATTCGAGGATCTGGGCGACCTGCGAGGAGAATCCCGAGAACCAACTGAACGGATTCAGCGCTCCGCCGATCGCCTTGATCGCGTTCATGATGTCGGCGCCCGCCGTCCCGAAGGCGTTCTCGACCCAGCTCAGGGCGCCCGAGGCCCCATTCACGATGGCGCTCCCGACCGTGTTGAGCGCGCCGGCCACGGCGCCGGCGGCGTTCCCGGCGAGGCTGAGGAGGCTCTTGCCGCCGTTCAGGATCGCACTGCCGACGTCACCCGCCACGTTCCTGGCGGTGGTGAAGGCGCTCGACAGAACAGCCGCGGAGGTGCTGACGACCTTTCCCACGGTGTTGCCCACGACGTTGAGCCCGCTCTGGATCTCCCCGGGCAGGCTGCCGATGGCGGACCCCGCGGCGGCACCGACGTGGTAGATCGTGTTCGAGATCGAGTTGACGCCCGAGAGGATGGCTCCCGCCGCTCCGCTCGCGGCGGAACCGATCCCGCTCGTGATGCCGCTCAGCGTGTGGCTGAGGGTTCCCTGGACGGCTCCGCCGATGTTCGCGATCGTTCCGCCGAAGAACGGCATCACCTGGTCGACGGCCTTCGAGACGTCGGTCGAGACGCCGCTGAGGTCGCCTCCGAGGGTTCCCGAGACCGGCTTGATGACGTCGTTGGAGACCGTGTTCGTGACGCCACCCACGGCGTTGCTCACGGTGCTCGCGGCGGAGCCGACGAAGTTCGAGACGGCGGAGGCGGCGCCGGTGAGCGCCGAGCCGAGACAGACGATGAAACAACCCCCGACTCCGAACTCGGGTTCGCCATTCGCGGCCCATCCGAGGAACGCGGCCTGCCCGGGGACGAAGATCGCCCCGGACGCGCCGACTCCCGAGCCGGACGGGAATCCCGCCGCCTCGGCGCTCGCATACCACTGGTGGTCGACCGGGTCGAATACCCCACCGAAGTCGTTGGTCTGACCCGCATAGACCGCTCCCGTGGAGAGGTCCATGAACTCACCGATGTCGGCGCCCGCGTCGATGGCGCCCGTGGTCCGGTTGACCAGCGCGAGGTTGTTCGACTGGAGGAACCCGGGAATGGCGCTCGCGAGGTAGTCGTGGATCGTGCTCGCCGCTTGGCTCGAGAACTGGGTCCAGACGGCGATGTTCGAGACGAGCATGCCCGGGATCTCGATGTCGGCGGCCGGGACCCCGGTGTTCGCCGAGATGTAGTTCGTCAGGAAGGAGTGGATCTGGCTCTGGATCGTCTGGGGAGTCCAGGTCGTCGCGTAGGCCGTCGAACTGACTGCGTCCGTCTGGTCCTCGGGAGTGGAGCGGATCGTGGCGAGGGTGCCCGCGGCGCCGGCCTCGCTCGCCGTCGTGGTCGAGTTCAGGATCGCCGTCGCGTTGATCAGCGAGCTCGTTTCGCTCGCCGACGAGGAGGAGTTCACCACGCTCGGGAAGTCGGAGAGGGACCCCGTGAGACTCGAGTAGCTGTTCTGGGAGTTCGGCGGATTGAGCCAGTGAGTGGCCACGGACGCCGGGTCGAAGGGAGCGGCGTTGGGGATCGACACCGAGCCCGCGACCATCGGGATCGCGGCGGTCGAGGCTCCCGGGGCGTTCGCGTAGGTATTGTGGTCGACGAAGAACGCGGAGTCGAGGATCATCGCTGAGTCGACGCTCGAGGCCGCCGCGGTGAGCGTGTCGCCGAGGTAGCCGATCTTCGTGAGGTTCTCATCGAGGACCGGGTGCATCGCGGGGGTCGAGCCGATCACGGCTCCGTTGGTCGTGTTGACGATGCTGACGACCGTCTGGAGGGGTTGGGCGTAGACGTAGACCTCGAAGAACTGGAGCGGAGGCGCCCCGACGTTCGAGGGGAAGGTGTAGGTGGTGACGGTCTGGAAGCCGCCGGGCTTCTCCTCCCAGTCGTAGGCGAGGAAGCTGAAGTTCCCCGCGGAGTAGAAGGCCTGGACCCAGACCTCGTTCTGGGTAGCCCCGGCCGCCCCATTCGTGACGTTGCCGGACGTAGAGACCTGACCCGTCTGCTGAGCCTCGGAGAGGACGAGCTGCCAGGTGGTCCCGGTGCCGTTGAGCGCGACCCGCTGGTCGAGGAAGGCGTAGCTGACGTTCGCGCCGAGGTAGGAAGAGAGCGGCCAGCTGGCGAGCGCCGTGGTGCCGGTCGAGGTCGAGTTGACCTGAGCGATCCCGTAGTGGGTCCCGTAGCTGCTGGTGTTGTCGAGCCAGGCTCCGTTCGCGCTCAGGGAGGCGTTGAGGAAGCCGGTCGTGTTCCACTGGGTGGGCTGGTCGAGGTAGCTGACCCTCGCGAAGGTGATGTTCAGCTGCTGCGAGAGCGGATTCGACCCGAGGGAGAGGTTGATCGCCGACCACTCCTCCTGAACGACCCGGGTGCCTCCCGTGAGGAGGACGACCGAGGTCGCGAGGATCGCGGCCACCACGAGGAGGGCGACTGGCGCCGCCCACCAACGGTCCCTGGCGACCCGAGGGAGTTTCCAGCCTCGGAGCTTGAACGTTCGGCTCTTGGTCGCGCTTCCGGTCTCGCCTTTCCCTTTCATGGTACGGGGACGAGGTCGGGCGGCAACGCCTCACCCAGGATTCCGCCCGCCTCGCCCGAGGGTGATCATCGACGCCGAGGTATATTTCACATTCGCGTACAGAAGTAACTGTTGTAGCTATTCGTGTACGCCACTTCGGAGAAGGTCGTGGACGGCGGCCCGAATTGAGTCGGGCCCGGACCCATCCGTCATGGGCCAACGCCGAGGTGTGTAAGTTTCATCACGTTCATGTGCATCGCCAGGCCCATGCCTCCCGATGCCGAGCCGGGTACCCTCGAGCTCGTAACGCATTCTCGATCGCTCCCTCTCGCCTTCCTCGTGGATGGAGACAATGCGTCCGCCGGGCTCGTCGGTGAGATGCTCGCCGAGGCAGCGAAGTACGGGTCAGTTGAGATCCGACGGATCTATGGCGACTGGGCCTCCGGTAAGCTCTCCTCCTGGCGACCCACGGTTCAGGAGCATGCGCTGGTCCCGGTTCAGCAGTTCACCGCGGTTTCAGGGAAGAATGCCACCGATAGCGCGCTGATCATCGATGCCATGGACATCCTGCACAGCGGCAGGGTCAGAGGATTTTGCATCGTATCGTCTGACTCGGACTTCACGAGATTGGCCACCCGGCTTCGCGAGTCTGGCATGTTCGTCGTGGGGATCGGTAGGGCCCAGACCCCTCCCGCGTTCAGAAACGCATGCAACGTGTTCGTGGCCACCGAGAACCTGATTGGATCTCGCAGAGAGAGCCCGCCGCCTGCGAGGTCGAGGAGGCCTTCCTCTGCGACGACCCCGAGTGCCTCGGCCCTGACAGAAGGTCCTGGCGGTCGTCGGGCCTCGACCGAAGCCTTCGAGCTCATCGATAAGGCCTTTGACTCAGTTGTCGGGGAGGACGGATACTGTCACCTGGCGGAGCTGGGCAACGCGTTGCTGAAGCTCGATCCTGCCTTCGATCCGCGCACCTTCGGAAAGAGCAAGCTGGGGGACCTCCTGGAGGCGATTCCTGGGAAGTACGAGCTTGAACGACCGCCACCAAGGACGTCGGGAGCGGTCATGGTAAGACGGAGGCTGTCAGGGAAGGGATAGAACGTCGAGTAGGCTTCCAAGGGGGCTGGGCTCGAATGGAGCCGGGCCTGAAACGGGACCCCCTCGACAGGCTCGGATGCGCTGACGGGGGAGGTGTTTCAGGAACTCCCGGTGTGGGTGATATGCGCCCGCGCATACAATCCGAGTCCCAGAAGGTGGTTCATCATGAATCGGTTCGATAGGGAGTACTGGGACGGCGCGAGAGAGATGGCCCTCATGTTCTACGACTCGATCAAGTCGAGGAGGGACGTCCCGGAGGATCTCAAGAAACTCGCCGAGACGGCGCTCCGGGAGACGGGAGAACGGAAGAACCGAGACTTCCGCGAGGCGATCGGAGTCGTTCACGCCACGGCTTCGAGGGGCCCCTCCTCAAAGCAGGGGGCCTGAATCAATGGCGGACTCATGGCAGTTCGAGCCCGCGAGCTTGGGCCGTTGCGGGACCAAGAGACCTCTGCGAGTTGTAGTTTCCCACCGAGAATGGCCGACCCGTAGTTCAGTCCAGATTTTCGGCCGCCCAGTGTGTCGTCCATGTGGCAAGACCTCCGAGGAGTAGGACACCCAATTCGAGGACGATCGCGGACGTGCCTAGATTCCCAGCAAGACCGTCCGCAATGTCGGGATTGAGCAGAAGCCAGAGGTCGATTAGTATCCAGAAGGCCGTCACGAGCCCGACTGCGACGGCCTCCGCCATCCGCATGTACTCCCCTGAGCCGGAAGCGTCCCATTAATGAGGCGGAGGCGTGGGCTCTGCACGTCGTATCATCCGTTGAGTGGTCGACAGACGGCGTTGACTCTCACAGGCGGTTAGTCCACTGGCCCGCCGTCGACATGCTCCTCGATGCTCGAGGGGCGTCGAACGTGTCCGTGACTCTTGGCGAGCGAGGTGGCCTTCATCCGAGACCTCAGAGTAGTCAATTCGTCGCTGACGAGTCGGTAGAGGTCATTCAACCGGCTCGGGAGTTCCTCCTTGGCAATCCCGAGAGCCCGACCCACTTCGGAGTCGAGTTCCGTCCTTTGGGGGGGCGCCTTGGCGTACTGCTCGGCGATGGAGGGGAAGTCGACTACGGTGAGTCGGTCAAACAGGGCGAGAAGCCTCGCCTTCGTCCCTGCGTCCAACTGCCGAATGTCGAGGACAGGGGCTGCCTCGAGACTCGGTTTGCGCCACTTCATAGTGGCACCCTCGACCTCCATCCGGTGGTGAAGGAGGTAGAGTAGGTTGAACGTTGAATTCCACCACAGCGTGAGAATTCGGGTTGTGTCCCAATCGGGAGTCTTCACACTCCAACAGTTCCAAGTCGGGGCGATTCCCGACTTCGAGGCCACTGCGAGAAGCGAAGTTCCCTCGGCAGAGAGATTGAGATTGCCATAGCCGCCGAAGACGATGTTCCCCACGCGACTCCGCAAGTGCTTACGACGACGGACGAGCATTCCCTCGGGATTCTTCGTCACCCAGAACTCGGTGTCGTGGGGGAACCTCTCCGCGACAACATAGTCAGGAGGTCGTCCTTTGACTTCGAGTCGTCGGCTTCCTGAGATCGTTCTCAGCGCCGGGAGAAGGGCGTGCCGTGGAATCGTGACCTCCCGCGCCCCCTCTGGGTTGTATGCGACGACAACCCGGGCGTCCTCCTTCGTTGTCTTCCAGGCGGCTCGCGACTCGTAACTTCGCTCGGAAGAGACGAGCATGTCCGCTGGGTTCGCGAACTCGCTCCCCGATTCCATCCGGATTCCCTGAATCAGACCGAGGCCGGACACGGCACCCAACTTGCAAACTGGCGCCGTCTTGGGGAGAAGGATACTAGATTCGTCCGGAACCGCACCGGGGACCAGCGGGAGCCAATCGTCAGCGGCGAATCGGTCCTGAGCAAGCGTAGCCACAGCGACTTCGGGAGCCCCCTCTCCGCTCTCGATTCGGGTCCGTATCCAATCGACCCCCTCCAGTTCAAGGGGAGCGTGAAGCATCGCGACTCGACACGGCTTGGACCGGTCGGCCGTCTTCGTCGCTACGAGCAAGAAATCGGGGAACGAGGCGTCCTCGCTGAACGCGGTCCGAGACGCACTCATTACGATGAAGTCTAGGCGATACTTGCTTCGGAGCATCTCCCGGATGCTTGCGGAACTCCCCTCCCGGAGCAGGGCTGCCGAGATGACGAGTGCGAGCTTTCCTCCGTCAGGAAGGAACCGGTCGGCGAGGAGGACGAAGTACCCCCAGTAGCCCATGTCGTTTCGGTGGAACTTTGCCTCGTCCGTGAAGCTCGTCGCCAGTTCCTTCCGGTACTCCTTCGAGATGAACTGCTTCCGTGAGAACGGTGGATTCATCAGTACGACCTGAGGCGGGACAAGCTTGAACTGAGCCCCCGCCCCATTCGTAGAAACGGCCCCGCGGACCGTACGAGCCCGCTCCTCCGGTTCCTCAGCGAAGTGAGAGAGTCGAGTCTGCGGGGAGACCGCGTGACGCTCGAGGGAACGAACGACGTCGCCAACCCGCTTTTCGAGGCTGTTGTCGACCGCGACCTGGACCCGGTTCGTCCACTGAGTGGGATTCATCAGGGCCAGTTGGACGACGGCCAAGTGCGCGGCGAACGGCATGATGTCGATTCCCGTCAACTCCTGCTCAAGGTACGTCGCGTGACGCGACTGAGAGTTCGGTCGGGAGTCCGTCTCGCTCTTCGCCTCGTAGGCAGCCACGAGGAGAGTTCCCGAACCGCAGGCGAAATCCGAAACTCGATCGGACCCATGAACACCCGCAAGTCCGACTAGAAGGCGGGCCGCTGGTGGTTGAGTGTAGAAGGCAGCGACCGGCTTTCGAACCGGCTCGGGGATCAGTTGATGAAAAATCGTCCCGAGGAGGGTCCGTGTGAACGCCTCGGGTTGAAGCTCCGAGACGAGCTTGATGAGGCTTTGGATGAACGGGAACGCGCGCTGAGGGAACAGGTCGATTACGTTCGTCTTGAAGATCGCGTGATAGTCCTGTTGCATCACGCGGTCAAAGTACACCTTCACGTCGAGTGGAGACCTGACCGAACGAGCCTCCATCTGAGGCCACCCCAGTTCGGTGTGCCCGGCCAATAGACGATAGAAGACAAGCTGGTTCAGAAGGAGGTATGCCGCCCCGGTCCGAGCGGCATCCTCCTCGTCCTTCTTGCTCGGAATCATAGCCACGACATGCTCGAACAGTCGTGCCGCTCCCTTCGTCTTCGGAAGGAACGTGGCGAGGTTCCCGACGACATAGTGCATCAGCCGGATGAACTCGGCGGGCTCGGGGGCAGGTGGACGAGCGGCGAGGACGGAACCAATCCACGCATGAAGGTCTTCTACGCGAACCTGACGAAGGTCGGCGGGCGTTCCCGGGCCCTTGAGGAGACACTGGCGGAATGTCAGCCCCCTGAGTAGGGTTGCCGGGTCGGCCGACCCAAGGCGTCGCTGTGTCACCTCGCGCTTGATTTCGTCTGGATACCCGAGCAGGAACCAGCCACTGGCCCCGGGGATTTCGCCGAAATCCAAGGCCTGCTGTAAGCCCCGACCGTACGACGAGAGCCACTCGCCCTCGCCGAAGTACGTCTTCCCGTCCCAGTGGAGTTCGAAGTCGGGCTTCCGCCGGCCTGCGGGAATCTGTCCGGTCGGCTGGGTTGTAATGTCCACGTCAAACTCGCCGCGGAGGTAGTCCGCGACGAGGTCGTTGATCGTATCCTCGCTTACTGGCAAGTCACGGGGGAGTAGGGGTCATGGGTAATCGAGTTTTCCACGGAGGGCCGCAGGATCCGACTCGGCTCGCGGGGGACCGTACGGACGGAACCCTAAAGGAGGGTGCCGTTCAAGTCGTGAGGGATGAGCGAGTCCTCCTCGATAGAGTGGACGGACTCGACGTGGAACCCGGTCACGGGTTGTACGAAGGTCAGCCAGGGTTGTAAACACTGTTATGCGCAACGGTTCGCGGAGCGTTTCCGAGGGGTGCCCGGCCACCCGTTTGAGCAGGGCTTCGACCTCCGTCTTTGGGAAGACCGCCTCGAGTTGCCTCTATCGTGGACAGAGCCCCGGAGAATTTTCGTCAACTCGATGAGCGACCTCTACCATGAACGTGTGCCGGTCACCTTCATTCGGCGTGTCTTCGCGACAATGGTCGTCGCCCGCCAGCATGTCTTCCAGATTCTGACGAAACGCGCGAGGCGGTTGGCGGAGGTAGGACCCTCACTCCCGTGGCAACCCAACATCTGGCAGGGAGTCAGCATCGAGAACATGGACGTCGGGTGGCGGGCGGACGAACTCCGCAAGGTCCCCGCTGACGTCCGGTTCCTTTCGCTCGAACCGCTCCTCGGTCCCCTCGATGAACTGGACCTCTCCGGGATCCAGTGGGTTATTGTCGGAGGAGAAAGCGGACCTCACGCGCGACCCATGAGGAAGGAGTGGGTCAGGACGCTGAGGAACCGATGCCGCCGCGAGGCAGTCCCCTTCTTCTTCAAGCAATGGGGAGGCGTCCAAAAGGCAAGAACAGGGCGTATTCTGGACGGTCGCACTTGGAACGAGTTTCCGAGCCAGTCAAGAGGGCTGGAAGCATAGCGTACACCCGTCGGGGTAGCTGAGTTTTCTCTGTCGCCCCGAGACCGTTAGCTTGCCATCGAGTTCCAGCCGCTTGAGGACTGAGGAGCGGTCGGGAAACGGAGTGTCGACTACGACATACTCCCAAAGGGCTCTCCTCGAGATGGTCTTGCCAGAAAACCGGACGAGGAGCATCTGCGCGGCCTTCGCCACCCAGTGCGGCTCCACACCGCCGTCGAACTCGATGAGGAATCGTTGGTTTGGATCGGTGCGGTCCGAGAAGGTGTAGGTGCCTCGCGGGTCAATCTCCCACATGGCCTCTTTCATTGCCTCGAGTCCCTTGGGGTGCTTCGTCGCGAAGACGAGGTCGTAGATCACGCGACCGTCAGAGGATTTCATTTCGAAGCTACGTGTGAACTTGGCTCCAGCGATTGTCTTGAGCGACCCCTCGTATGTCGCAAGGAGGAAGTCGGTACGGGCCTCGCCTTTGAGGTCGACGACACCGCGCCACCTCTCGTCGCCGAACAGCTTCGTCATAGTGTCAGGCGGGACGACCTCCGGAAACCGGGTGGCGAACCCTGCCATGAAGGTAACAAACACCTCGCACCGGGGGGCTTTGAGAATCCTTCCGACCGTTGACATGGGGAGGTCGTGTCCCGAGAATCCGAACGGGTCGAGAAACGCCAACGTCGGAGCAAGGTGGTTTCCTTGGGCCTCGATTTCGTTGAGACCTTTCTCCACTACGGTCACGAACTCTCCGTTTTCGACTGCGTAGCTCCAACCGTCGGGTAGGGTCCCCGCCGGGAAACGACTGGCGAGTTGCTCCTTGAGGACCCGAGCTCGTTCGCCGTCCTTCTCAATGAAGAGGAAATTCACCTTTCCCTTTGGTCGCATGACGTGGGTTCGGGCGGTTTCAATCGCGACTACCGGGCTCCCGGGCTCGCCCCCCTTGTAAATTCCGGGGCCCGCGAATGCGTCAATGTAGTTCATCGTCGTGCTCCGCTTTCCGAGGATCGGAAGCCAGCGATTCAGATAGTGACGGAGAATGTCGTGCTTGGAACCCGTGTGCGGTTCCATCTCCCACACAGTCTCGTCAGTGTTAGGCATCGCGCTGTCGCATTACGGAGCTACGCCTCAGTGGTTAATGGTGCGGTTCGATTGACGCAGTCGCCGCACCCTGCCACCCGAGAGGCTCGCCCGAATACTGAGAGCGAGTCCTGTGTGAAGTACCGAGCTTTGCTCATTTGGGTTTTTCCGGGATCAGTATCATCCTCTGCCGCTAGGCTGCCCTTCGCCGCAACGTACACCTTTGGGCAACCGCGCAAGCGAGCGTGGTTGGGCCGCTCGCTGGGAAGCTCGAAGTTCTCGAGCTGCGATACCACGGGAGGACGGGGCTATCGGCCGCGGTGGCAAGGGCCGTCCTGTGGGATGGCGGAACCGAAGCGATAGATGGGGCCGCCTCGGATACTCCAAGCCCGTTGAAATTGGTTCTACCTTCTGGGGTCGAGATCCCCGATATCTCGGTTCTTCTTCCCCGAAGGGGCGGCCCCTGTTAGGGTTCGTTAGGAAAAGGCTCACGACAGACCACGGGGATGTTCCTTCTTCCACCGATCGATCTTCTCCAAGACCGCCTCTCGGACGAAGTCTCCGATCCGGTTGAAGTGGTCGTCGCCGTCGATGATCCGCACGAGGTCCTCGTAGTAGCCTCGTTCGATTCGTCCCGCGACGGACACCTTCGGGAGGATCTTCTTCTTGGGCTTGGGCAGGGCGGTCGTCGTCACGGACGTTACATAAAGAGGGGAAGGCACTTATAGATTGTGCGTATTCGTACCATTCGTAACGAAAGGTGCGAATTGATGCGGACGAAGGGGTTCGGGGAAGCAGCGCCACGGGCCGGCCCAAGTTCAGTTGGCAGGATCCGGCCAATATCGCCGAGGGGCATTGTCCGCCTCCGTCCAGAGACGTGGAGCCTCCTCGCTTCGCTCCGTCGCCCCTTGGTAGACTCCGAAGGGAATCTCGTCGGCTACGAGTCGTTCGACCGGCTGGTCCGGCGGATCCTCGAGGAGCGGCGGACATTCGACATCTCGCGCGCGAAGTCGCCGGAGAGGGCACTGTGATGACCGCGGAGCTGGCCGAGTCCCTGGCCGTCGATCTACCTCCATGGTCGGAGGCACCATCCTACGGCGAGGTCGACCCCTGTCCGGCCTGCGGTCATCCTGAGTCGGCCCATGAGTTGCTCCTGACCTCGACGATCTCGTGCGTGATCTGCCACGAACCGACGGAGTCGGGGGAGTGCTTCCGAGTCCGTCACGCCGAGGGAATCCGTTTCGGAGCCTGCCGGAGGGACCCGACATGAGCGGTAGAGACTTGCCCTCGGGCGATTCGGAGGAGGGACTCTCCTACTCGGTTTACCGCGGGCACCGATCGTATGAGTGTGCGGCTTGCGGCCGCAGGGTCCCCCGGTCGTCGACGGGCGCGGTCTACGTCCTGGGTGACGGTGACGGATCTCGTGGGAGAAGAGTCGAGCCCGTCTGCTTCGAGAGGGCGCGTGAAGAAGCAGGACTGCCCCCGGTACCCCCCTCGGAGCCGAATCCGGTCTCTTCTCCCGATTCCGGGAGCCCGCCACTCCGCTCCGCCTCCGACCTACGCGTACGACCCTGCGGTGGACTTACCGCGGAGCAGGTCGCGGTCCTCCGCTCGGCCGGCCGGTTCCCCCCGGATTCCACCGCGGACGAGATCGCGTTCGGGCTCGAGGTAGCCCGACGGATCGGGCTCGACGTTTGGCTCGGCCAGGTGAAGTTCCTACGGTTTGATCCCGCGGACAAGATCCATCCGTTTGTCGGCATCGACGGGATGCGGGCCGTCGCCGAGCGGAGCGGCCAGTACGACGGACGGGAGATTGGCGTAGAGCTCGCGAAGGGGCCCGACGGTCCGGAGAAGCCCGTCAAGGCCGTCTGTCGGGTCCACCGGAAAGACTGGAGCCGTCCGCTGGTGGAGGAGGTCTGGTTCGAGGAAGCGGTCCGGAAGCGCAAGGACGGCCAACCCACGAGGCCGTGGGTCGAGATGCCTATCACGATGCTCCGGAAGGCGGCGGAGGAGCGAGCGCTCCGGGCCGCGTTCCCGCTCCAGCTCGCTGGGGTCTTCGGAGAGCAGGAAGCTCCGACGGAGGGGAAGGAGTGAGCGCTGCCATTCGATCTCCTACCAGTCCTCTTTCGATTCGGCAACCCGGTGTCTTGGCGGGGGTCCACGCGGAATGCAACCCCGATACCGAGGCCCTGAGCGCGGCGCCGGACGAACGGGATGCTGTCGCCAGAGAGTCCCTCGACGACCTCGTGGATCTGCGTCCCTTGAAGGGAGTGGCGCGGCACCTCCCGTCCGGAGACCCGGTCCGCCTACTCATCGAGGGGGAACCGGACCGTCTCCCCCGTGCGATACTGGCGGCGAAGGCGGACTCGTGGGTCCTGCTCCTGCTTCGGGTGGGTTGAGGAGGATCCGGTCTTGACCGACGTTTCCCGCGAAGGTCCAACCCGCGTCCAGATACCCGGGCAACTCGTCGACGCGGACGAGGGCCTGCTTCTTGGGGGTCGGGGCGACACGCTTCTGGGTGAGCGCCCGGACCTGCTCGAGGTTCGACAGGTCGACCCCTTCCAGCTCCTTCTCGGAGTACCCAAGGGATCCCAAGAGCACCCGCGCGACCTCGCGGCGCACGTCACCCTCCGAGGCGACTTCCCCCGTGAGGATCGGCTCGCACCGTCGGTATGCCTCCCGCATCTCCTCGACGAGGTCCCCCGGCAGGCGGTTCTTGTTGAGCGAGTAGCGCGCGGTGATGTCGCCGGTGTGGCCGCCCCAGTGAACCACGAACCGATGCACGACCTTCCCCTGGCCCTCGGCGACGCCGAGGCGGGTCTCGAAGAATACCCGCAGAACGTACGGCCGGTCCTTCATGTCGAGCGACCGGAACGCGGCCCGCACCGCCCCGCTGACGTTCATCGTCCGCAGGAAAGGTCTCCGCCCCCGTCCCGGACTCACGAGGTCGCTCGCCCGCGTCAGCTTCTCCCCTTGAGCGATCCGGAGCTTGAGGTAGTCCTCGATCGCCTTGCACGTTGGGAGCGGGGCGAAGGTGAGGTAGGTGTGCCGGGCCTTGGAGAGCGACTCGCGGACGACCACCAGAGCGGGAACCTTCCGGAACTTGGGCTCGCTGCCCGAGAGGTCGAGTTCGGGGAAATCCCCGAGGGTGAAACCGTCGTCGCCGAGGTAGTTGCCGACGACCTCGGGACGGACGCCGCTGTAGGCCATGAGGGCGCAGGTCACCCGGTCCCTCAGGGGAGCCCGGGCGAGAACGGTCCGTACCTGCCCGGGCGACGGAGCGATCTCGTCGACCAGCGTGGGAGTGGATTCCCGACCCCGGATGTTCACGCCGGTCACGGCGAGGCGGCCGTTGTGCTTGCGCCACGAGTTGACGGCCTTGACGGTGCTGTGGATGTAGGAACCGGCGTGCTTGGCCTTCGACTCGATTTCGACGAAGTCCATGACGAGGTCGCGGAGCGGTTTGTCGCTCATGCGCGCCAAAGCCTCTGGTGTGACTTTCATGAGGCGAGAGAAGGCGGCGAGGCGTCGGACGTAGACGTCGGCCGTGGCGCGGCTTCCTTGGGCTACGTTCCGGTGCCAGCGGCGTCGGTCGTCGGACTCGGCGAGGAAGGGTACGAGGCGGGGGGTACGGTTCGGTCCCATGAGAGAGGTAAGGGAGCATGGGTTCTAATAGATTATTCTATAAGGCCCCGGCGGGCCCGGGGCGGATGCGGGGGGCTTCTCCTTCCACTTTCGGAACTTCCGGAGATACAGCCCCAGCGCAAGGACCGCCGCGAGCGCCAGCCCGATCTCGAGATACCCGGTCGGGAAGGCGCCTCCCGACGTCGGGGGCGGGGAACGCTCGGAGACGGTGATCGTCGCCGACGCCGAAGCGTTGGCCCCGTGGAGCGATGCAGTGACCGTGACCGTAGTAGACCCGGTCGTACCGGCGGCGATGAAGCGCACCCGGCTCCCCGAGCTCGCGTTGAGCGTTCCGAGGGCGCCGCCGAGCGACCAGAGGTACGTCGTTCCCGCGGGGCAGGCGCCGCCGCGACAACTGGGGCTCGCGGTCAGGTTCACGGTGCCATTCGGCCCGACGACCGTGACGCTTGCGGGGGAGATCGTCACGGAGACCAACCCCGGCGTGACGGGGCCGACCGTGATCGCCGCGGAGCCGTAGGCGCTAGCTCCGTTGAGGGCTGCCGTGACGTGGAGCATCGCCGTGCCTCCCGAAGTCCCGGCCGTGAACGAGGTCGTGCTCCCGTTGGTCGAGCTCAGGGTCCCGAGGCTATTGTTGAGCGTCCAGGCGTAGGTAGTACCGACCGGGCAGGGGCCGCCGCGGCAGCTCGGGGTAGCGGTGAAAGTGGCGTTGCCGTGCGGGAGGATGCTCGCAGTGCCCGGGGTCACCGTTACCGTGCTCAAGGTCGGCGGGGGGGATGCGCCCAGGGAGATCGTCGAGATGCTGCCCGAGAGCAGGTTCGCCACGTAGAGCGTCTCGCCCGATCCGTTCATCGCGATCCCCTCGGGCTCGATCCCGACCGGAATCGTCGCGACGGTCGTAAGCGCGGAACCGTTGATGGCGGCGACGTCGTTGGTTCCGGCCTCCGTGGTGTAGATGAGGCCGTTCGCCTGATCGAACACGGCGGGACCGGTGAACCCGACCCCGGTCACGTTCCCGACCCATCGGCCGGTCGTCGCGTTGAGGACCGCCAGCCCGTTGAGGTCGTTCCCCGCGAAGATCTCCGCGGTAACGGAGTCATACACGACGGTACGAGTGGCGGTGAACGTGGGGTCCGGGGAGTACATCGCCACGGTCTTGTTCGTTATCGGATCCACGGCGATGAGCTCACCTACGGCGCCCACGCTCGCCGTAAGGTACAGGTCCCCGTTCGCGGGGTCGAAGGCGACCCCCTGCGGGCTCGCGTTCAGCGGAAGCTGGGAGACGAGCGCGTCCGTGGAGTTGAACCCGAGCAGGTACCCCCCGCTCGGGGATCCCGCCCCGACGTAGACGACCTGGTTCGCGGTGTCGAACGCCAGGCAGCTCAGGCCGTACTCGAGCGGCAGTACCGAAATGCGGGTCCCCGTGCGTCCGTCGACCACTCCGAGCGCCTCGTACGTGGTCGCGTTCGCGCCGTCATACACGGAGAGGAGCACGTAGAGCCGCCCATTGGCCGGGTCGTACGTCTCGTCGTAGGTGCCGTAGCCGAGGGGGGGCGCCGACGGGGCGAACCCGAACCCGGAGATGGTGCCGACGCGCGGAGTGCTCGTATTGACCGACATCACGGTGCCGAGGCCCTCCTCGCCGTACGAGGTGGAGTTCGAGACGAACAGGTCCCGGTTCGTCGGGTCGAAGGCGACGCCCCAGGGACTCGTGGAGAGCCGGGGGCTCGCAACCACGCGGTTCGTCACCGGGTCGATCACGCTCACGTTCTCGGTGAGGAGGTTCGTCGAGTAGAGGGTGTTCTGTACCGGGTCGAACGCGACGCCCGACGGCTCGCCCCCGACGCTGATATTGGTCCGGACGGTGCGCGCGGAGACGTTGAGGACGTTCACGACCCGGCCGACGGCATCGGCGGTGTAGACGGCGTGATTCGTACTGTCGAACGCGATCGCGTCGAGGTTCGCGTGGGCGAGCGCCGGCGCGACCGTGATGTTCGCGACGACCGCGCCGATGCTCGCGTTGAGGACGGTGACGATGCCGAGGGCCCCGCTGGTCACCAGGATCTCGTTCGTGACCGGATCGAAGCAGGCGGCGCTCGGGGCATCGGAGGCGGCCAGAGGGATCGTGCGGTTCACGGCGAAGCTCGTGGCGTTCAGCACGGAGACGTTGCTGCTGCCGTAGTTCCCGACGAAGACGCTGCCGGTATGCGTGTCGACCGCGATCGCCTGCGGAGAGACTCCCACGGGAACCGTCGCGACCACCCGGTTCGTGGTCGCGTTGATCACCGAGACCACCGTGACTCCGGCGGGGGCGGTCACGAAGAGATCGCCATCCCGCGGGTCGTACGCCAGGGTGTTGGTCCCGTTGGCGACCGGAATCGTGGCGACCGGAGCGAGCGTACGGGGGTCCCAGACGAGTACGGAGGAGTTCCCCGAGTTCGCGATGTAGAGGTCCCCATTCGAGCTATCGAGTGCCATGCCCGTGGGGGAGGTGGCAGAGAAGTTGGTCGTGCCCGTGGGATAGTTTGCGACGAAGGCTCCCGTGCTCGGGTCGAGGACCGTGATATTGTCGGTGTCGGTGTCGGCGATGTAGACCCGAGCGGTCGCGGGGTCGTAGACCGGGCTCGTGATGGCGGCCGGGTTGTTCGCCGGGAAGTTCCCCGGGAAATAGCTGTCGTTCGCGAGAACGAGAGTCCCCACCACGGTTCCCGGTCCCAACGGACTCGGTCCGACCGTGACCGGCGCGCGCGGAGAGGGGGGCGTCGGGAGGCGCCAAGGCATTCCCGGCCCCGGTCTCTCGGAATGGCTCCCGCCCGCGTGCGGGAGGGGGGCGGCTCCTCCCATGGGAGAGAGCGTCGCCAGCAGCAGGAGGAACCCGAGGATTGCCCCGGGGGCCCAGGTACGGGCCTCTCGGCGAAGGCCGGCAGTTCGTCCCCATCGGCGCAGGGGACGGGAACCACCCTTCGCACCGCTCCCGAACGGGGCTACGGAATCTGCCCCGGAGAAGCCGCGATGCCCGAGGCCCCGTAGCGACGGCATCGGTCCGCCGGTGCGAGCTCTGCGGGGGGATATCTACCTGTGTCCCTGGTCCGCGCGTACCAGCGCTCGAGGCGGGGTACTTGAGCCCCAACGCCCCCCTCTCGAGTATCGACTCCTCCCGCACAGGGGAGTCCCCCGAGCCCCCCTCGCGGAGCGCGGAGCGGTGTTGGTCTAACTGTCCTTCTTTCGGCGCAACCCGGGGGCTCGCGAGAGCCCCGGGTCGCCCCGCGTGAGCGGAACCTCGAAAGGCCTTGAACTGCAACGGAATACAGTAGGGTTTATGCATTGGAAGTCGTTCCACCGCTTCGGACACGAATGCGTGGCTCGCTGCGGGCCATTATCCTCACGGGCATCCCTGTATTGTTGCTCGTGTCCTCGATGAGTGCTGGGGCCGCTCCCTCGCATTCAAACCCGCTCGGAGCGCGTCCGGCCGCGATATTGAGCGGCCCCGCCGAACTCCCGAGGGCCTTGTCCAGCGCTTCTCTGGCGCCATCCCTGGCCTGGTCGGAGGAGTTCCCGCGCTCGGCGCCGGGGGCTCGAAATCTCGACGGACTGACGTACGATCCCCCCGATGGCTACACGGTCCTGTTTGGGGGCGGTGCGGCCGACGGCACCTACTGGGGCGACACGTGGGAGTTCTCGAACGGCGGTTGGACGCAGCTGCATCCCCGAGTATCCCCACCCCCGCTCGATTCGGTGACGATCGTGTACGACGCGGCCGACCACTATGTCCTGCTCTTCGGAGGGTACGAGCTATTGGGCCCGGACTTCGGAGAGACCTGGGCGTTCCATGGGGGCCAGTGGACTCAGCTCCACCCCAGGGTCTCCCCTTCCCCTCGCGACAATCCGATGCTCGCCTACGACACGGCGGAGGGATGTGTCGTACTGTTCGGCGGCGACAGCTCCGCCGGCTACCTGTCCGACACCTGGACGTTCCACGCCGGGGAGTGGAGGAATATCTCCGCTTCGGCCGGCTCACCCCCGTCGCCCCGGCAGAATGCAGGCATGGCCTACGATTCGCACGACGGCTACGTGGTCCTCTTTGGGGGAGTCTCGGGAAGTGATTCCCGCCTCGGCGACACCTGGACCTTTTCGGCGGGGAAGTGGGCGAATCTCACTTCGGGCCTCGCCGAGGCGCCCTCGGCCCGGTACGCGCCGGCGTTCGCCGACACGGGCCTCGGAGACGTCCTATTCGGGGGCGGATTCTCCACGGCCTTTGCGACCTGGACCTTCTACTCCGACACGTGGCTCTTCTCGGGGGGCGCCTGGGAGAACCTCACCAGCCGGCTGTGGCTCTCCCCCGCCCCCCGGGCTCTCGTCTCGGCCACCGGAGTCCCGCCGCGAGGCAACCTGCTGCTCTTCGGCGGCTGCGGAGACCCGGCGAACGTATGCGCCGGCCCGGTCGCCGACACCTGGACCCTCGGAGTCTCTTCGACCCCATTTACGAACGCGAGCCTTCCGGTGGGCGCGGAGCCCAAGGGAGTCGTGTACGACGCGACCCACCACCGGGTCTACGTAGCGAACTACGGATCCGCGAACGTCTCCGTCATCGACGCATCGACGGGGCGGGTGATCGCGAGCATCCCGACCCACGAGTATGCCTGGCAACTTGCCTACGACCCGGTGAACGAAAGGCTCTACGTCGCGAACGACTTCACGAATCGGTTGACCGTTATCGACACCCAGACCGACTCGGTGGTGGGGGCGCTCTACGCCGGGTGTGCGTTCACGGTCGGCGTGGTCTTCGACCCCTTGAACGGACTTCTGTATATCGAGTGCGACCTCGACAGCGAGGTCGCCGTTGCCAGTCCTGCCACGGGCCACGTCTTCAAGCACATCGGGGTCCCTCACGGGACCGGGAACGGCGGGATCGCCCTCGATCGCTCGAACGGAGATCTCTATGTGGCGAACTACTTCGGCGACACGGTGACGGTGATCTCGGGTGCCACGAACCGCGTCGTCGCCCTCGTCACCGTCGGACCCCAACCGGACGGCACCCTGTATGACCCGCTCTCGGGGCTCGTGTACGTGTCCCTCTTCGCCTCCAGCGCCGTCGCCCTCCTGGACCCGGCGACCGACCGAACCGTCGGCAGCGTCGACGTCGGGTCGACCCCCGAAGGATCCGTGCTCCTCGCCGCCGATCACCTCGTGGCCGTCGCCAACACCGGGTCGAACAACGTGACGCTCATCGATGCGGAAACCGGAGCAGTGGTCGCGACGCTCCCGGGCGGATCCGGGCCTACGGGTCTCGCCTACGACGCTGCTGCGCGCCTCCTATTCGTGACCGACGTCAACTCGGGCACGGTCCTCGAGCTCGGACCGCTCTAGCGCCGTTCTCTGACGCTCGCCCGCTTCGCCGGGCGTTCCGCTCGGACGTGTCGACCCTCCCTTCGCGCGTCGGGTCCATGCCGTTTAGGGCGGGAGCTCGGTAGCGACGTTGGGGGGGCCCGCGGTAGCCCGTACTTTGCGAAAAGAGGGTCTCTCGCGAGTACCCCACTCTTCGGGGGAAACTCGCTGGAGGGGTTGATCCCTCAAGGTACCGGCGGATCGAGGACATCCACGGGATGGAGACGGCGAGCGGGCCATCCTTTCGGCTTCGTTCGGCGCGGTTCCATGGATCCGGAACGGAGCTCTCTTGTTTCCCAACCCCCTCTAACGCCGAAGGGGAATCCGTGTCGGCGCCTGCCGTCCCGAGGGTACCGGAAGGGTCGACATCTTCGGGATTGCGGCTCGGGAAGTCGCGACCAGACTTTCGTCCTGCGGGGATCCAGAGTTGCGCGCTGGACGGAGCGACGCTCCTGCGTTCTCCCGCTCCCTCCGCGTCGGACAGGACGACTTCCCGAGCCACTCTTCTTCCCGCGCCCCGCGGGCCCGAAGCCTGGTAGGGCCGGAGCGAGCGGAGGGTAGCCGGGAGGTCGGCGTGACAACACACGCTGAGCCCGCTCACCGTTAAAGCCGACGGGTCGATCCCCGGGCGATGGCCCTCCCACCCGGACTCCCCTTCCTGTTGTTCGTCGCGGGGGAGCCCGATACGGGACCGGACCCGCTCCAGGATGTCTCGACCTCGATGCTCGATCGCCTCGCCGGCATGGTGACTCTCGCCCCGTGGCTGTGGAATCGGCCCGCTCCCCCGGCGGAGAGAGGCGTCGATGCGGACCTTCCGCCGGGGGCGCCGGCCTGGCGACTTCCGCTTCCGCAGATGCAATGCGCGGAGATGCTCCTCGAGATCACCCGCGAGCGGGGACAGTCCGTACAGTTGGTGGATGTGAACCGCCCATCCGGAAACCAGGGCCTGGTCGACCAGTGGGTCGGCCCAGACGATCTCCTCCCCCTGCTCGTTCGTCCCGACGGGGCCCGGCTTTCGGGAATCGAAGCGTTCGTCCCGGGTACGCTGAAGCGATTTGTCGAAGGCGCACCGACCGCGCTTCCGTAGGGGCGTAAGCGGTCGAAACGTTCGACTCCGTTCGCCATGAACCGCGAGGAGGGACGCGCCCGGGCGCCGTCCGCCGAAACCCCTGGAGCCCCCCCAACCCTCGGCGCGGGGCGCAACGAAGAGAGCTGGGGAGAGTTCGGGCTGGAGTCCCTCGGCCGAATGCGCGCGACCTCAACTTGGGGAACGACGGCCAGACTCCGGCGTATCGCTCGGACACCGGAGATCTTGAAGGGAGGCGGTCTCGGTCCCCGAACTCACTGGCCGCCCAGTGCCGCGGCTACCGACAAGTTCCTCGAACCCGAGTCGGCGGATCCGTCGGTACGTCGCTCCATACCGCGCCGCGACCCGCTGAATCGGTCCGGGAGCCGGCTGAGAGAGCTCACAGATCGTTCGCTTCGACAAGCTCTCGCCGAAACCACGTCAGCGGTGGTTGAGGTCGACCCTCAGGTCGCCGATGCACGCGAGCCCGCCTTCGCACTTTTCCACCCCAGGTTCGCCCCAAGCGTCGCGGGGCGTCGCCAGGGACACCGCGAGGGTGACCGTGGTGAGAATACGAACCCTACCACCGACCATCGGCCACGGGCCGGGCTCCGCTCGGAACCCGCACTCGTTGCCCCGCACGTTCCTCGCGCTGAGCGAATCGGGATCGCCTTAGGCAACGGATATGCCCCGGGCGGTTGGGTAGATCTCTTCAGCGGGACAGGTTCGCTCCTCTAATCCCAACCGCTGAGCGACGTAGGGGACTCGATCGCGATGAGCACCGGCGGGGGCGTGGTGGCGGTGGGCACGGACGGGTACGGGACCGGCCTCGCCGTCGCGTACAACGGGCTCGGAGATCTGCTTTGGGTATTCTCTCCGGGCTCGGACGTTTGGAGCCTGTAGCTGCTTGGAGCTGGCTCCGAAGCGGCGGTCGCCGCCGGGAGCCGTCTGTATCTCTTGGAAGCAGGATCGGTGGCGTGGAGCCGCTTCCTCGGAGCGGTCTCGCTGTTGCAACCGAACGTTCGCGGCAACGACGTGGTCGTCGGGGACGATGGCTCGGAGATAGCCACGGGAAATCTTTCAGGAACGATCCGGCTGTTCGACGCTCAGGGAACGATGCTGTTTTCGATGCAGGTCCCCTCGATAGCCGAGTTAGAATCGATGGCCGCGTCCCCTATCTGGCCGGTCGTCTGGGTCGGCACGACAAGCTCGGTCGTGCGCATCGACGGAACCTAGGAAGGTTTCCACCGACGAACTTGCCGGGCAGCACTGCGTGGCCGGAAGATCGCTCTCGATTGGCCCGGCATCCCGGGATTGAACGGGAAACAGCTAAAGCCGCCCTCCCCTCCCGCGCCGCGAGGGCCCATAGCTTAGTTTGGCTGGAGCACCCGGCTGATAACCGGGAGGTCGTCGGTTCAAATCCGACTGGGCCCACTTTGCGGCGCAGCGCTGCATGGCTGTCACGAGTCCCTGCTCGGATGCAACTCCGGAACCGAGAGGCCGGCCAGACAATCGGACGGCCGCGATGCGCGCATCATTACGTTCCGCAAAGCGCAACCCAAGGATACTCTCCCCACCGACGTCCGGGCGGTTCAGCGCCCCGGCGGTGGCCAAACGGCGGGGCTACTACCGAGTCTCCTGTTGCCGTTGCCTCGACCCGGGGAGCCGTCCGTCGCGCGACGGTCGGTATCAACTGCAAACCATATGAGTCAGGGGCGGGTTGACGGAGACCGGTGCAGAGGAGAGCGGCGATTCCTCAGTCAGCTCCCGAACTAAAGGTCGAGTTTGTCGGCTGCCCGGTGAAGGCCAGCCTGGGAGTACTTGGCCGAAAGTGGGCGCTCCTTGTGCTGAGGAACATCGCGCTTTACCGGGCACACCGCTTCAACGAGATGCTGAGGATCACGCCGGGCCTCACGAAGCGCGTGCTCGCCATGCGACTGCGGGAACTTGAATCCGGGGGATACATCCGGGCCGCGGAGCGGGGACGGAATTACACGAAGTGGGGCCTGACGGAGAAGGGCGAGGACGCCCTCCCCATTCTGATGACGCTCGTTCGGTTCGGATCGAAGTGGCATGCGGACACGGTCTTCGCCGACAAGCGACCCCGAACCCTGAGCGACGTCTTTGAGGCGGCCTACATCCGAAAGACCCTCGGTGCAGTGACGGGCACTGAATCCCTGCTCGCCATTCCCGGATCGCCCTGAGGCACCGCGGCCGCACGCGTCCGCCCGACCCGAGGTCGCCGACCACTGGGCTCGACGTCGTCTCGATAGTCCCGTAGCCCCGGGTCCCGCGGGACGTGCCCAAGATACGCGACGCCAGGTTGCTGGCGTTGCGCCCGCCCGGCCAGTCTCGCCGGGTCGTCCGGCCCGCCGAGGCAAGGGCCGGACCCGGTGTGGACTCGCGCCGGAACGATCCGTGACGCCTGCTGGGGAGCAGTAGACGAGCCGGATGAGCACGAGGCGCATTCGGGGCTCTGGATCGATCCGCGTGCGACAGAGATAACGCGTTGCATCGTCCGCCCGCGGGCCTGCTCCGGGAACGCGTTCGGGAACTGCCTTGCCGGAGTCCCGGTGGTCCCGAGGCCCGATGGGGAGGGAACTCGTGGGGCGAATCGCCCTGCCGCCTCCTGGCCTCAAATATGGTCCGGCATTGCGGCCGCCATGGCTCCCGGTGCGCCGGAAGGTTACTCACTTCCGTGGACCGCCCCCGCGTACGGACCCCCGCCATTCGAGATGACGCATTGCCGGCAGGTGCTCGTCCAATTCGAAGCCGACCCGGCGGAGATCGCTCGGCTGATCCCTCCGCCGTTCGAGCTCCCCGACCGTCCGTTCGCCGCCGCGTTCGTCGGCGATATGAGGCAGGTGCCCGGACCCGGGCGTTACCACGAAGGGGCGTTGCTCGTCGGCGTGAAGTTCCGGGATCGTACTTCGACCTACGCCCCGTTCCTCTGGACCTCGAGTGACGAGGCCCTGCTGGTCGGCCGCGAGCTCTACGGGATGGCCAAGATGATGTGCGAGCCCGAGTCGCTCGTAGAAGACGGAAACGAGGTGGTCGGCACGATCCGGCGACGCACCGGTCCGCTGGTGCGGGTCGCCTTTGCCTATGGACGCCGGGGGAGGACGACGGACTTGCCCACGACCCCGAACCGTCTCTGTCTGCGGACAATCCCGAGTCCCGACCCGCGCGTGCCGGGGCTGCGGCAGGTCGTGTTCACTACGCTCGAGAAGTACGCGCTCCACGAGATCTGGGAGGGTCGCGGCCACGTCGAGTTCTACGGTTCGGCCCATGCCGACATCCATCGTCTCCGGCCGACGGGGGTCGTGAACGCGTGGTATCTTGAGTCCAGCTGGACCCTCCCTGCGGGCACGATCCTATCCGACGGGGCCGAGGACCGCCCGACCCGACCTCCCTGAGACCGGCCCGCCGTGCGGGGACCGTAGCGGCTCAGGGATCTACGGGGTCGCCCGGGTTCCATGCCTTAGACCCGGCGGGGAGGGACGCGGTTCCCTTCGCTCGCGATCGTGGTCCGCGGTCCGGCCCTCCCTCCCGACTCGCCATATAGGGAGATACTGTCCGCCGCGCGGTGCGACCATAGTCGAACTCTCTCCGGTCCGCGCCTGGCATCCCGACCCGCGTGCGGTCGACCCGAACGGCGTGGTCTGCCCGGTCTACGACACGCTTTCCGAGACGGAGCTGATCCGGTTCGCCCGTCATCCGTCGAACGCCGCGCGGTTCGTGCCCCGCCCGCGCGGGGTTCCGCTCGAGCGGTTCGTCGCCGGCGCCGTCGACAATCTCGGGGAGGCGCTCCGCGCCGGCGCCTACGTACGGGACGAGCGTCCGGGGTACTACATCTACGGCATCCGCTACGTTCCGCCCTCCGATATCCTCGAAACGATACCGTCCGAGGAGCGACGGAAGGAGTACCTCCTTCTCGGCCTGGTCGGGGCGCTCGACTTCACTCACCTCGAGCACGACACAGTCGCACTCCACGAGCGAACGTTCGAGGACCGGGTCGAGGAGCGCGTCGCCCTGACCGACGCCACGGGTATGACGTTCGCCCCGATCCTCGCGGGCTACCACCGGCCGGACCACCGGTTGAACGACGAGCTCGAGCGGCGTCTGGGTCTCGATCGTCGCGGCCTATCATTCGAGGGGACGGTCCCGCCGGTCGCCGAGGCCATGCTGGACGGGACGACCCACCGCCTCTGGCGAGTCGACGACCCCAAGGCCGTCACGGAGCTCCAGGGCCTCGTGCGCGATCTGCGCCTCCTCATCCTCGACGGCCACCACCGGTTCACCGCGGCGGCGCACCGCCACTACGAGGGGCGCCGGACCGCTCCGCTCGCCATGCTCGTGGACGGGCAGGACCGGGCGCTCCGGGTACTTCCCTGGCACCGGGTCCTTCCCGCCGCGGTGCTGCCGTTCTCCGAGCTCCTGGACGGCGCGCGCAAGCGGTTTCCGTGGATCGAGGCCGTTCCCGGCCCCGCGGGACCGGAGGCGGCGATCGCGCGCCTTCGCGCGATGCACGAGGACGGCCGTCGGGGCTTCCTGGTTGCCCATGCCGGGGCCCTGTACGAGGTGGGGGGCGTCCCCAGCAGCGACGTCGGCGCGGACTTCGACCTCCTTCACGGATTCCTCGAGGACCGGCTCGGTATCGACCCCCACGAGCTCGAATTCGTACGGTCCCCGCGGGCGGCCTGGGAACGGTCGGATGATGCGGGAGAACCCGGCCGGAACGGGACCGCGCTCCTCCTGCCTCCGCTCACCGAGACGGGGATCGAGGAGCGCGCGTTCGGCACGGGTGCGGTGATGGCCCACAAGTCGACGATGTTCCTGCCGAAGGTCGTCGAGGGAATGATCTTCGCGTTGGCCGACGCGCCGGACTAGCGCCGTTCGCCCCGTACCGGCCGGGCACTCCCGCGCCCGCGACCGCGGGGGGGGACCGTGCGCGTTCACGGGCTCGAGGGGAAGGAGGGGGGGCTGGCACCCCTCCCGGAGGGAACCGACTCGCTCCGACGATCGCCCCCGACCGCGCTCCGGGCCATCGGCAGAAGGTTCGGCCGGGGCCGCTCCCCGATTCCGAGACCGGCGCGCAGCCAGTGGCGGACGTCGTAGAAGTACATGTTCCCGTAGGGACACGCCTCGACGCAATCGCCGACCCCGCAGCACTTCGAGCTACGGAACTCGCCCGTTTGCCGGAAATGCCCGGGCATGTCGACGAGGCCGACCGGGCACGACTTCGCGCAATCGACCGTCGTGCAGCGTCGACAGACGTCGCGGTCGTAGACCTTGAGCCGGAAGAAACCGAGGCGACCGAACGCCTGGCTGATCGTGCCGGTGTAGCACCAGCCCATCGTCACGCAGTTGTAGTTGCCCGCGTACGGGATCGTAACGAAAAGCACGTACCAGAGGACGCTGAAGTAGAACGAAAAGAGAAAGACCGTCGGGTCCGCGCCGAGGACCGTGAGGCGGAGGCGGCCGGTCTGGTCGAGATAGGAGGCGACCGACGCGAGCACGAGCGAGGTCATCACGGCGGCCGTCGTCGCCGTATAGGCTCGGGAAAAGCGGCTCGAGAGATACTTTCGCGCGAGCGGTGAGCTTCGATTGAAGCTCTTCATCGAATCGATGGCCGTCCCCTGGAACATGAGCGGGGCGGTACAGAAGGTGGAGCAGATCGCGCGGCGCCCGAAGAGGAACGAGGCGGCGCCCGTGATCGCATAGCTCGTGAGCACCACGCCGAAGGCGCCGATAGCCAACGGCGCGGAGCCGATCCCCATGCTCCAGCCGAGGACCGGCACGCTTGCGCCGCTCGCGAGCTGGGGAAAGACGATCGAGTAGTAGAGGCTCGGGAAGAACACCGCGAACGCCGCGTAGCACCCCATCATCAGCCCCAGCCGGACCTTCGTCTCCCGCGACCGCGTTTCGCGGAACTTGAAGGCCACGAGCGTCCCCATTTCGAGCCCCATCATTGCGAGGAACCAGGTCGAGGCCGTGGTCAGGGCGACGAACCAGAACCCGTTGTAGAACGCGTGGTAGGCGACCGTCCCGGCTCCGCCGGCGAGCGGTAGCGCGGGGAGCGCGGAGGTGAAAACCGCCCCGTAGAGGCGGGCGTCGAGCAGGGCGCCCATGAATAGCTCCGAAACGAAGATCCCCGCGAGGAGCTGGAACGTCCAGTGGGGACGGGACTGCCACGCCATCCGGTCGGACGGGTCGATGCGTTCGGGGCGGACCACCAGCTCGAAGAAGAGCGCCATCTCGGCGACGACCGACAGCGCGAACGCGACCGAGCTCGCGTTCACGAGCCAGAAGTACAGCCCCGCCATCATGAGGGCGTATACCCACAGGAACCGTACGATGTACCTCGCGAAGGCGTTCGGAACGAGTGGGGTCCGGTAGAGGTACTCCATCAGGAAGACGAAGAGCGCGATCATCAGCCCGCTCGCCAGGTAGACCGATCCGTCCGCCCACGACTGCACCGGCAGTGCGGGGGGCGAGAGGAACATGATCAGGGCTTGGCAGACGAGCACGAAGAGCACCGCCCGCGGAAGGCGGTGCCGCAGGAAGAACGCCGTGAGCAGCATCTCGGCCGACATCGTGTAAAGGAACCACGGCGAGCTCACGATCGCCGCGAGGCCGTTCGAGAACGACCCGAGCCCCGAGAATCCCCCCGCGATCGGAGCACCGGCGGCGGCCTGGAACGTCCACCCCATCAGGAGCTCGTTCGCGAGCACGAGAAGGATGACGGATGCGGCGAATCCCCGTACGTGCGCGAGGACGGGCGGAGCGGCGGCGGGGTCTCTTCTGGAGCGTTGGCGGACCTCCTCGAGAAACCCGAGGAATACCTGGACGACGCTCACCGACATGACCGCGCTGGCCACCCAAAACCCCTCGACCAGCGACGCCGAGCTGGGGTGCGCGTAGTACACGGCGGCGCCGCCGACCATCGCGACCATCATCAGCAAGAGGAAGACGACCGTGGAAGCGGTCAGCGGGGTCCGCGCTTCGGAGGCCCATCGGATGAGATACGCCGTCGCCCCGGCCATGCCCGCGGCGAGAAGGGCGAGAATCAGCTCGGTGGCCAGCATCCTTCAGGACGCTCCGTGCCGGGGGAACGGTCCTAGGGACCGTGGACAACGGTACCCGGGGCAGGAGAGCTTCCGGCCACGGGGCCCCGCACGTCGAACCCGGTCGGTGCCACCGCCACCGGGGACGGTCCGCCGCTCGCGGCCGGAGACCGGACCGACGAGCCGTCCCTCCCCGTGTTCGCTCCCACCGTCCAGAGAAGTGGGACGAATGCACGAAGTGGGGCGGCGCCCGCCGCGACCGCAAAGCCGCCGA
Organism: bacterium; assembly: GCA_027309555.1. Classification (GTDB taxonomy): domain Archaea; phylum Thermoplasmatota; class Thermoplasmata; order Lutacidiplasmatales; family UBA184; genus Lutacidiplasma. The sequence goes on along the minus strand of DAIDCO010000003.1, from coordinate 33,781 downwards.
GCAACCCGTACTGGAACCCCCAGCGGAAGTAGAGGTCGAGCCCGGGGGCGAACACCGGCGCGACGGCGCCCCATGCTGCCGGGAGGCCGAGGACTCCCATGAGCTCGTTCCCGAGCCCTTCGATTCCCGCACCGGCGAACGGAGGCGGGGCGCCGAGGAGTAGGATCGCTCCCGCGACCACCAGGCCACCTCGCAGCGCGAGGGCCGAGGGTCGGCCCAAGCTGCGGAGCGCGGCCAGCGTGCCGCTCGGGAACAGGGCGGCCAGGATCGCGAGGAACGCCGGGACCTGATGCTCCACGATCCAGCGGAACCAAAGGGCCGCCGAGGCGTTGAACGGGCCGACCGCGGTCCACTCCACTAACATGGCGAGCGACCACATGATCCCCCCGATCAGCAGCACGGCCCGGAGCACGCTTCCGAGCGCTACGCGTCGGTCGAGTCGGGGCGCCACCGGGGCGCGGTCGGTGTCCGGGCCCGAAAGTCCGAAGAGTCCGCCGTAGACCCGCAGCACGAGCTCCTGGGCGACGAGCGCGGTCCATACGACCACCATCTGGAAGACCCCGAGGAACCAGTTGTTGAGCAGCAGATTGTTCGTGGTCGACCCGCTCACTTGCGCGACCAGTCCCACGCCTGCGGTCGCTGCAGCCGTCGTGGAGCAGCACGCCCCGAGGGTGACAAGCGCAATCATGGCCGGTGTCAGCCCGGCCACGGTGCCGACCGCGGCCGGTCGACCGGCCGTCCGACGTCGCGTTCGGACGAGCGAGATCCCGAGGAGGACCGCGACCGACATGCCGATGCCGACGCCGATCGATACGACGACCATCGAGAGGGTCGCGAAGAACGGAAGCTCGACGAACCCCCAGGGAGCGCTGATGAGGAGCGCCGGGTAACTCCAAGTATCCGTCCCCAGCCCGTTGCCCCAGATCGGGAGGATCTGATAGCCGCCCCCCAGGTTCGCGAAGATCAACATGCCGCCGAGCACCATGGAACCGAATGCGTAGACGATCACGAACGCGGCCGTCAGCAGGATGGCCCGGAAACGTCCGATAAACCGTCGCGTCTCTCGCAGGGTAAGCAGCGAAAGGGGAGATCCAACCTGTGGAGCTTCCGGCACGTTGTCGGAGCTACCGCGGGATATATATTGCGTGGGTTCGCACGCTCGGGGAGCGCCGGTCGCCGGGTCCGCCGGGGTCGGCCGTGCCGCACGCAGGGCGGCCGTGTTCGGGCGGGTCCGGGCCGAAGAAGGTATCTGGCGAGCGGGCGGTAGGGCGCGGGGCACCGAGCCGCTCCTGGCCCATCGCAGGGTGGGGCCGGGACCGGTTCGGGACGGATGAAAGCCGGAAAGCGGAGGGTCGCAGCGAGCCGCGCCTCCCGGGCGCGTGCGTCGCCGGGGATACGAATCTCCGGCCCCTCCGGACCACGGTTCGACGAGATCCTTGCTCCCGACGCCCTCGAGTTCGTGACCGCGCTCGAGGAGCGATTTGGACCGACGCGCCGGCGATTGCTCGCGGCGCGCGGCGGTTTCCGGAAAGTCGTGCGCTCGGGCCGGACGCCCGGGTTCCTCGCGGAGACCCGCGGGGTCCGGACCCGGTCCTGGACGATCCCTCCTCCACCGGCGGACCTCACGGACCGCCGAGTCGAGATCACCGGCCCGGTCGACCGCAAGATGATCATCAACGCCCTCAACTCGGGCGCGAAGGTGTTCATGGCAGACTTCGAGGATTCCCACTCTCCGACCTGGTCCGGCACGATCGCGGGCCAGGTGAACCTTCGGGATGCGGTCCGGCGAAGCATCTCGTACCGATCGTCGGACGGCCGCGACTACCGGCTCGCCGAGCAGACGGCAACGCTCATGGTCCGACCGCGCGGCTGGCACCTGGAGGAGCGCCACGCGACGCTGCGGGGCCGGCCGGTGTCGGCGAGCCTCTTCGACTTTGGGCTCTACTTCTTCCACAACGCGGCAGAGCTTGTCCGTCGGGGCACGGGACCGTACTTCTACCTCCCGAAGATCGAGCACTACCGCGAGGCGCGGCTTTGGAACGACGTTTTCGCCGACTCGGAGGAGCGGCTCGGCCTTCCCGCGGGAACGATCCGGGCGACCGTGCTCATCGAGACGCTGCCGGCGGCTTTCCAGATGCACGAGATCCTCTACGAACTGCGCCCGCACTCGGTCGGTCTCAATTGCGGCCGATGGGACTACCTCTTCAGCTTCATCAAGCAGTACCGAGACGACCCCCGCCGGATCTTCCCCGACCGCGCGAGCCTGGCGATGACCACCCCGTTCCTCACGGCGTACTCCCGGCTCCTGATCGACACGTGCCACCGACGCGGCGCGCACGCGATGGGCGGTATGGCCGCCCAGATCCCGATCAAGGGCGACCCGGTGGCGAACGCGGAGGCGATGGCCCGTGTCATCGCGGACAAGGAGCGCGAGGTCCGCGCGGGTCACGACGGGACGTGGGTCGCCCATCCGGGGCTTGTGCCGGCCGCCCTTCGCGTATTCGAGGCCGGCATGAAAGGGCCGCACCAGATCGACCGACCCCCGGATGGGACTTCGATCGGGCCCCGCGAACTCCTTGCGATCCCGGACGGAGCGGTCACGATGGAGGGAGTCCGGCGCAACACGCGCGTCGCGCTTCGCTACCTCGCGGCGTGGCTCGAGGGGGTCGGCTGCGTCCCGATCGATCACCTGATGGAGGATGCGGCCACCGTGGAGATCGCCCGCTCTCAGTTGTGGCAGTGGATACGGCACGGTGCCCCCCTCGCGGAGGGAGGTTCGGTCGACCGGGCCGTGTTTCGTCGCGGGCTCGCGAGCGAGGCCGCCGCCCTGCGCGCGGAGTCCGGCGGATCGGCCGCTCCGAGCTCCATCGGACGGGCGCGCCGGCTGCTCGACCGGGTCGTTTCCGCTCGCTCGTTCGAGGAGTTTATCACGCAGTACGCGTACCCATATCTCCGGGACGCGGAGGGCCGCGGGTCATGAAGGAAGAGGTCGGCGCGGACTGGAAGAAGAGCGAACGGTGGAAGGGAATCGTTCGGCCCTACCGGGCCGAGGACGTCGAGCGCCTCCGCGGCTCCGTCCGGGTCGAGTACACCTTGGCCACGCTCGGCGCCCAGCGGCTCTGGCGACTCCTTCACACCGAGCCGTACGTTCCGACCCTCGGCGCGATGAGCGGGACCCAGGCGGTCCAAATGGTCGCGGGGGGCCTTCCGGCGGTCTACGCGAGCGGCTGGCAGGTCGCGGCCGACGCGAACGACGCGGGCCAGACCTACCCCGACCAGAGCCTCTACCCGGCCGATTCGATGCCGCACCTCGTCCGGCGGATCAATAACGCCTTCCGCCGGGAGGACGAGAAGCAGCACGCGCTCGGAAAGGACAGCGTCTACTGGTACGCGCCCATAGTCGCGGACGCGGAGGCGGGTTTCGGGGGCAACCTGAACGTCTTCGAACTGACGAAGGCGCTCATCGACGCCGGCACCTCGGGGCTCCACCTCGAAGATCAGCTCGCATCGGTGAAGAAGTGCGGTCACATGGGCGGGAAGGTGCTCGTTCCCGCACGGGAGTTCAACCAGAAGCTCTGGGCCGCGCGGCTCGCCGCGGACGTTCTCGGCGTTCCGACGGTGCTCGTGGCCCGGACGGATGCGTTATCGGCGAAGCTCCTGACGAGCGACATCGATGCCCGGGACGAGAAGTTCCTCACGGGGAAGCGGACCCCGGAAGGGTTTTTCGATATCACGGGAGGGCTCGACATGGCGATCGCCCGCGGGCTCGCCTACGCGCCGTACGCCGACCTCCTCTGGTTCGAAACCGCCGGCCCCGATCTCGAGGAGGCGGAGCGCTTCGCCCGCGAGGTCCACGCCCAGTTCCCGGGGAAACCCCTCGCGTACAACTGCTCTCCGTCCTTCAACTGGCGCAAGAAACTGAAGCCGCAGGTGATCGCGGAGTTCCAGTCGACGATCGCCGAGATGGGCTACAAGTTCCAGTTCGTGACGCTCGCGGGGTTCCACGCCCTCAACCTTTCCATGTTCCAGCTCGCGAAGAGCTACGCAGCGCGAGGGATGGCCGCCTACACCGACCTCCAGGAAGAGGAGTTCCGGGCCGAGGAAGAGGGCTACGCCGCAGTGAAGCACCAGTCGTTCGTCGGCACGGGCTATTTCGACGACGTAGCCCAGGTCCTCTCCGGCGGCCTCTCCACGACGCTCGCCATGGACGGGTCCACGGAAACCGAGCAATTCCAGGAGCGCCCGAAGCACCCCGAGGCCGAGCCGGGGCGCCCCGAACGCGCTCGGTCGGCGAGCTCGAAGGCGACCTGAACGGCTCCCGACCGCGGGCCCAGCCCCGGTCGCCGTTCAGTGGCGTGGCCAGAGCCGTCGCGCGGCGATCTCGTGCATCACTTCGGAGGGACCGTGGGCGATCCGCCCGCTGCGGACGTCGCGCCATCGCTGCTCGTGCGGCAGGTCCTGGGAGTACCCCCGTCCCCCGTGGAACTGGATCGCATGGTCGATGGTGCGCAACGCGACCTCGGTCGCCATCCACTTGGCGAGCGCCGCGCCGGAGTCGGCCTCCTCGCCGCGGTCGAGCCGCGCGAGGACCCGTTCGGTGAACAGCCAGGCCGCCTCGAGCTCGGCGCCGTCCTCGACGAGGGGGAAGGCCACGGCTTCCTGGCTGGAGAGCGGCCGCCCGAACGCGGTGCGTTCGCCGACATACGCGACCGTTTCGTCCCATGCCGACCGCGCGACCCCGAGGTAGATCGCCGAGAGGAGCGCGTGCTCCCGGGTCAGCTCCGACCGGACGTAGCGGAACCCTTCCCCGACCTCACCGAGACGGAAGCGCTCGGGGAGGAGGACGTCCGCATACTGCACGGTACCGCGCCGCATCCAGCGCTCGCCGAGATCGCCCGAGCTCGCCTTCCGCGTCGTACCGGGCAGCTCCTGGGGGACCAGGAACGCCGTGATCTCCCGGCGCGGGTCGGGGCCGGGGACGCGGGCGTAGACGATCGCCGCTCCCGCGTCGATCGCGAAGGCGGCCTCGCTCTTCTCCCCAGTGAGCCGGTAGCCCGACTCGGTCGGCCGGGCCACCATCGACATGGCACCGGCATCGGACCCGGCACCGGGCTCGGTGATCTGGTTGCCCACGAGCCGCTCGCCCCGAACGAGGGGTCGGAACCACTCTTCGACGAGCTCGGGCGAGCCGTGCTCGGCAAGCACGCTCGAGAATTCTGGCTGCAGCGAGAGCTTTGCAAAGGCGCTGCCGCCGAGGTACGCGAGGTGGAAGAGGGCGATCCCCGTCCGCGCGACCGAGAGCCCGCGGCCCCCGAGGGCTCGGGGGGTGTGCAGGCCGATCAGGCCGGCCGCGCCCATCGCCCGGAACTCTTCCCAGGGGAACGAGGGCGCGCGGTCGAGCTCGCGATACCGTCGAGCGAGGCCAAGGCGGTCCGCGACTTCGCGGATCTCCGCTACGACCGGGTCATCCGGCAGCTCGGGGACATCGCCCATCCTAGAGGCCCTCCCGGACGAAGAACGGGGCGGGATCTCGGGGGGTGGCACTGGGAGGGTCCTCCCCGACGACCCCGTCGGCCCGGAGCCGGGCGACCTCCGCCTCGGAGTACCCGAGCAACCCGCCGAGCACGCGGTCGTTGTCCTGGCCGAGCCAGGGCGCACCCCTCCAGACCCCGCCGGGAGTCTCGGAGAACTTCGGGGCGACCCCGGGTCCCTTCACCCGCCCCGCAACGGGGTCGTCCCACTCGAGGAACATCTCTCGGGCGCGGTAGTGCGGGTCGCGCGCGATGTCGGCGATGTCGAAGACTCGGTTGATCGCGACGTCACGCTCTCGGCCGAGTCGCTCGAGCTCGTCGCGCGAACGAGGGCGACAGAACTCCGCGATCGCTGCGTCGACCGGACCGCGGTGCGCGAGGCGATAGTCCCGGTCGTCGAACTCGCGGTCGGCGAACCCGATGAGGTCCCGAAGCCGGGCCCAGGACTCCTGGGTCGGGGCCGCGACCACGACCCAGCCGTCGGCGGCGCGGTGGACGTCGTACGGATGGAGTCGGGCATGACCCGACCCGAACCGCCCGCGCACGACCCCCCGCATGAAGTAGTCAAGCGCGAGGTTCTCGAGGAGAACGAAGAAGATCTCGTACTGGGCCACGTCGATCGACTGGCCGTGGCCGGTCCGCTGGGCGTGGATGTAGCCCATCAGCCCCGCCGTGGCCGAAGCGAGTCCGGTGACCGTGTCGTTGAGCGCGGTCCCGGCCCGCATCGGCGGGTCGGGGTCCGGCTTCCCCTGGAGGGAGAGGTACCCGCTGAAGGCCTGGGCCGTCAGGTCGTAGGAGGGAGCGGTGATGCGGGACGGGTCGCCGGTTCGGCCGTAGCCCGAGACGTGGACGATGGTCAGGCGGGGGTTCGCAGCCCACACCTCGGCATCGGAGAGCCCGAGTCGGTCGTACGTGCCGGGGCGGGAAGATTCGATCCAGAGGTCGGACTCCTTGAGGAGGTCGAGGAAGACCCGACGCCCTTCCGGATGGCGCACGTCGAGGCCCACCGACAGCTTGTTCCGGGCGTACTGCACCCACGACTCCGAGACCGCTTCCTCGGGGCGGGGGCCCGGAAGGAGCGGCCGGAGCGTCCGTGTGGGATCGGCGTACGGCGCCTCGAACGGGGGTCCCTCCACGTGGACGACGCGGGCCCCGAACTCGGCGAGGTACGCGGACGCCCACGGACCGGCGACGAACCGGGCGGATTCGAGCACCCGGACTCCCGCGAGCGGTCCGTACGCGGGCACGAGCGGCGATGGCCTAGGAGAAGAGGACACGGGGGCGGAGCCGCCCGACCGATGATGAACGCCGAGGTTCAGGTCGAAACCCCGGGTCGCAAATAGCGACCTCCGCTCGGCCGGCCCATGAGCGAAGCCCCCTGGGTCCGGTTTGAGGGCGAGAAGTTCCGCGAGGAGCTCACCAAGTACAAGATGGAACACCACCCGTTCCGGACCCACCCGTTCTTCGCCCGCATTGAGAACGGCGAGGTCCCCATTCCCGTCGTCCGCGAGTGGGTGAAGCAGTTCTATCCCTGGCTCGCGAGCGTCCCGATCGCGATGGCCGAGCGGTTCGCGAACTGCTCCTGGGAGCCGGCGAACGACCGCTACCGTCGGATGATCCTGGACCAACTGGTCGAGGAGGCCGGGGACCCGAAGGGCACGACCACCGGGCATCCCGAGCTGTGGCTGCGCTTCTGCGAAGGCCTCGGCGTTCCGCGCACCGAGGTCCAATCCGCACCGCTCCTCCCGAGCACGATGGTGGCGATCGACGACTTCCTCTACACGAATCGGGTCCACCCGTTCTACGTCTCCGCCGCGGGCTCCTCCGAGCCACCGAACGTCGAGCTCTGCGCCCGACTTCTGCCGTCGTTCCGGACGCACTACCGGGTCGACGAGGCGCATCTCGAGTACTACAACTTGCACGTCGTCGCGGATGTCGAGCACAGCGAGTGGATCGGACAGATCGTCGCCGGATTCGCCCACACGGTCGAGATCCGCAAGCAGATGTGGGACCAGATGTTGCGCGGCTTTTCGATCCACGCGCTCCTCGTGGACGGGGTCCTGGGGGCGACGAACGACGGCGCCGCCCAAGCGAAGGCTAAATAGGAGCGGGAGGCTGAGGCCGGACGATGGCGGACCGGACGGGCCCCAGCCGAAATGCTCGGGCGGTGGGCCGGACTGCCGCGACCTGGCTCTGGTGAACGGGAGGCGCCGGGAGGGCGCCGTCCCGACCTGCCCGAACGGTGTCGGGCCGCGCGCTCGCGGCGACCTTCCGTGGAATGAACCGAGAGAAGGAAGGGAACCATGTATGGAAAAACGGTCCGACTGAAGCGCCTCTTCCCCGACCCGCGCCGACGGCTCTTCTCGGTCCCGCTCGACCACCCCGTGTCGATGGGCCCGATCGACGGCCTCGAAGAGCTCGCGCCGCTCGCGACCGAGTTGCAGGAGGGAGGCGCCGACCTGCTCATCGTCACGAAGGGGGCGGTCCGCGAGCTCGTGCCCGTACTAGAGCCGACGACGCGGCTCGGCGTCCACGTCTCCGCGTCGACGAGCCTCGGTCCCACCTCGAATCGGAAGGTGCTCGTCGGTACCGCCGAGGAGGCGGTGAGCCTCGGTGCGGACCTCCTCTCGGTCCAGGTGAACTTCGGGATCCCCGAGGAGCCCGACATGCTGCGGGACCTCGGGATCGCGGCCGATGAGTGCCGTCGGCTCGGCCTCCCGCTGCTCTGCATGGCCTACGTCAAGAAGGGGACCGGTGGTTCCCCGGACGAGCTTCGTCATGCAGCGCGGGCCGCGGCCGACACCGGGGCCGACATCGTGAAGACGAGCTATCCCGGATCTCGCGACGAGTTCGCGAAGCTTTGCCGAACGACCCCTGTGCCGGTCCTCATCGGAGGCGGCGTACGCCTGGACGAGGAAGCCGAGTTCCTCCGGATCGTCTCCGATAGCGTCGCAGCGGGCGGGGGCGGCATCTGCATCGGCCGCAACTTGTTCCAGCGTCGGCCGGTCGGTCCCCTCGCACGTCGCATCGCCGAGGTCCTGCACGGCGGCGGGTAGGGAGCTCCGCCGATGACACGCGAGCGAGTCACGATCGCACCGGTCTCGACCGATGCTGCCGCGATCGCGGTGATCGTCGATCGGGCGCGCCGACGCGGTTTCCGCTCGTTCGTCGTCGATCGGACCTCCGCCCTCGCACCCTTGGCCGATGAGGAGATGATCCGGCGGGATGGGAACCACCTCTTCCGCGCCGACCCGGACGCGAATCCCGTCCCGATCCTCCCCGTCTCGGACGAGCTCGGACTTCGCCACGCCGTGCAGGGGATGGCCGCCGGGGGGATCCTGGCCATCGAGTGGACCTCCGACCGAGTCATCCCGCTCGAGAACGCGATCGCGGCCCGCGGCCGGCGGTTCGAGCTCTGGGTGTACGCCCGCGGTCCGTCGGAAGTGCCGGCGGCCCTCGGCGCGCTCGAGCACGGGGCGGACCGGGTCCTGGTCGAGGTCCGCGCCGCCGAGGACGTCGACCGGCTCGAAGGGATCGTGGACGGGCCGCTGCCGGCGGGGCTCGATTGGACCGCGATCCCGATCACCGAGCTCCGGCCCGTCGGAGTCGGTGACCGGGTCATCGTCGACACCACCTCGATCCTGCGCCCCGCCGAGGGCCTCCTCGTCGGAAGCGTCGCTGCCTTCCTCTTCCATGTGGCGAGCGAAGCCGTCGGCTCAAAGTTCAGCCGGCCCCGGCCGTTCCGGGTCAACGCCGGTGCTGCGCATTCGTACGTCCTGATGGCCGACGGCTCCACGCGGTACCTCGCCGAGCTGGCCGCGGGCGACGCCGTCCTCGTCGTCGAGCCGCGGGGAGCGGCCCGCGCCGTCCGCGTGGGCCGCATCAAGATCGAGCGTCGTCCGCTCGACGTCCTCGTGGGGGACGACGACGGCCAACGACGGACGCTCTTCCTTCAAGAGGCTGAGACCGTCCGAGTCTCGACCGAGTCGGGTCGCGTGGCGACCACGGACCTCGATGTCGGCGCGAAGGTACTCGGAGTCCGGCTGCCGGCAGCCCGCCACCTCGGCCATGCCATCGACGAGACGATCGAAGAACGATGAACGAGCGCACTCCCGCCCTCATCGTGTCCGTGCCCGCCGCGACCGTCGCGGAGGCGAAGACGCTCGTGGGTGCGGCGGCCAGCGCGGGGGCTGACCTCGCCGAGATCCGGTTCGACCGCTGGGCTCCCGCGGAGCTCGCGCGCGCCGCCGAGCTGTTTCCCGCTCCGCTCCCGCTCCTCGCCACGTTGCGCTCCCGTGCCGAGGGGGGTTCGGGACCGGACGCAGGGGCTGAGCGCGCCCCGATCCTCGAGCAGCTCGCCCGGCTTCCGTTCCGCTGGATCGACCTCGAGGCGGCGCGAGACTCCCCGGGGCTACTTCGGCTTCCGCCGCCCGAGACCCTCGGTCGGATCGTCTCGTCCCACCGGACCGGCCCGGTGACCGCCGAGGAGTGGGCGCGCTCGGTCCGGGAGGAGCCGGACCCGGGGTCCATCCGCAAGGTCGTCGTTCGCGCGTCCGTGGTCCAGGCCCTGACCGAGCTCTTGCCGGGTCTCCCGCCCGCCGGCGAGTCGCCGCTCGTCGCGCTCACGACCGGGCCCTCGGGCCCACTGTTGCGGCTCCTCGCCCGTCGGCTCGGCTTCCCGGTCGTATACGCGGCCCTTCCTGACGACCTCCGACCCGGCGCGAGTCGACCCCCGGTCGAGGCGAGCCAGATCCCGGTCGACCGCCTCGGACCGTTCTTGCGCTCGCGCGACCCCGCTCCAGTGTTCGGGCTCGCGGGGCACCCGGTCGCTCACTCCCGCAGCCCCGCGCTCCACTCCCGCTGGATGCATTCCACCCATCGGACCGGACTCTACGTGGCGCTCGACTTCGAGACGGAAGGAGAGTTCGTTCGGGCCCTGCCGCTGCTCGCGGGTTGGGGGTTCCGGGGCCTCAATATCACCCACCCACTGAAGCCGGCCGCGCTCGCCGTGGCGACCGGGGTCGGAGCGGGCGCCCGTACGTGCGGCGTCGCGAATTGCCTCACGCTGCGGGGCGAAGAGGTGGAAGCGGAGAATACCGACCTCGCGGCGATCCTCCGCCGCCTCGAGGAGCTGCGTCGCGACGGACGCTGGGACGGGAAGGCCCTCGCGGTCCTTGGGACGGGGGGCGCGGCCCGGGCGACCCTGGCCGCCGCGCGGACCTTCGGGGCCGAGATCCGGGTCTACGGTCGGCGGCGCGAACCGACGGTCGAAGTCGCTCGGACGTTCGGAGCCGAGGCTCCGGCCGCAGCCGATGCGAGGGGGGAGACGCTCGTGGTCCAGGCCACCGATGTAGGCCGGGGGGGCACGGGCCCCCTCGAGCTCCCGCTCTCCCGCCTGGTCGCGCGGGGCACCCATGTGCTGGACTGGGTGTACGACCCCGAGGATCCCTACGTGCGCGCGACCGCGGTGCACGCCGGTGCGACGTACGAGGATGGACGACGCCTGCTCGTCTATCAGGCGGCGGCCAGCTTTGGCGTCTGGTGGGGAGAGGAGCCCGAACCCGAGGAGATCACACGTACCCTCGCGGAGGAAGGATGCGCGGCGTAGGCCGAGCCACCTCGGCGGTCACGGTCATCAACGCGCTGCCGACCGGGGTCGGTTGCGCCCTCGGGATCGATCTCGGCGCGGAGGTCACCGTGACGCTCGACGCGGCCGCCCCGGGGGTTCCGTCCGAACTGCGCATCGCCGCCGACCAACGCACGCCGCTCGTCGAGTCGGCGTTTCGCCTCGCGGCCGAGCGGTTCCTCCCGGAGACGGGAATCGTGGGCGACCTTCGCATCCGCTCGGAGATCCCCGTCGCTCGAGGGCTCAAGAGCTCGAGCGCGGTCGCGAGCGCCACCGTCCGAGCAGTCGCGGAAGCACTCGGCGCGCGGACCTCGCTCGAAGAGGTCGCTCGGCTTTCCGCCCGGGCGGGTCGCGCCTCCGGGGTCAGTGCCACGGGCGCGTTCGACGACGCGCTCGCCGGCCTCCGACCGGGATTCGTTCTCACCGACAATCGCACGGGTTCGCTCCTCCGCACGGAGTCCCCCGGCGCCGATTGGGAGGCCGCGATCCTCGTCCCGCCGGCTCGGCACCGCCCCTCCCCCGAGTGGGCCCGCGCGTTCGCGGCCGAAGCGGCCCGTGGGACCGCGGCGGTCGAGGCGGCCCGGTCGGGAAGATGGTGGGAAGCCCTCGCCCGGAACACCGAGATCGTCGAGCGGGTCATGGGGTACTCCTACGAGAACCTCCGTGCCGAGCTTCTCCGAGTCGGGGCGCTCGCCGCCGGCGTGAGCGGCCTCGGTCCGGCGCTCGCTGCGATCGCCCCTTCGGGGCAGATCCCCGCGGTCCTCGAGGTCCTGGCGCACCAGGCAGGCGAACGCCTGCGCGTGCGTGTGAACGGGTCGGTGGCGACGTCCGAAGGGAGGAGCCCGTGAGCACGGTCCGGGTGCGACCGGCGGTCGCGTCGGGTCGGCACCGGGCTCCGCCCTCGAAGAGCTACACGCACCGAGCCCTCGTCACCGGGCATCTCGCCGATCGTCCCTTCCGCATCGACCGACCGCTGGACTCCGAGGACACTCGCGCCACCGCCCGCGCGATCGCACTCCTGGGAACGCACGTCGAGCGCCGGCCCCATCACTGGGCGCTCCGTCCGGCGGCCGCCCGGCGACGTTCGACCGACGTCGTCATCGATTGCGGCGAGTCGGGAACGACCCTGCGCTTCATCGCAGCCCTCGCCGCTCGGGAATCGCGCTCGGTGACGCTCGAGGGGCGGGGGCGCCTCCCACGACGACCGATGGAGCGTCTGCTCGGAGCGCTGCGGGGGCTCGGAGCGACGTGCCGTTGCGCACACCCCTACGGAGGCTTGCCGCTCACCGTCCGGGGCCCGATCCACGCCGGCCGCGTCGCGATCGACGCGTCCGAAAGCTCCCAGTTCGCCTCGGCGCTCCTCTTCGTGCTCCCGACGCTCTCGGGCGAGTCGGAGATTCGGCTCACGGGGCGGATCGTCTCCCGTCCGTATCTCGAGGCGACCCTTGCCGTGCTCCGACATCACGGCCTGCGGCTTGGGCGGCGAGGGCGACGCATTCGGGTGCCCGGCGAACAGCGGTACACCGGGCGACGCTTCGGGGTCCCGGGCGATGCCTCCTCCGCGGCCTACTTCTGGTCGGCCGCCGCCGTTACCGGCGGGCGGGTCCGCATCGACGGACTGCCCGGGGCCTGGCCGCAGGCCGACCTCGCCATCCTTTCGGTGCTCGACCGGGCCGGGGCGGTCGTCGAGCGGACCCCCTCGGGAGCCGTGGTGTCCGGGGGCCGACTTCGGCCGTTCTCAGTGGACCTGACGGACGCGCCGGACCTCTATCCCCTGGTCGGCGTGCTCGCGGCAGCGACCCCGGGACGCAGCGTGATCCGCGGAGCGGCGCACGTCGCCCTCAAGGAATCGGACCGGCGCGGGGAGACCGTCCGGCTCGTCACCGCCTTCGGCGCCCGGCCCCGGTCTCTCGGGAGCGGGCTCGCGATCGAGGGTTCGACGCGCCTTCGGCCGGTCGCGCTCCGGGGACTATCGGACCACCGCCTCGTCATGAGCGCCGCGGTCGGCGCGCTGGCGGCGGACGGGCCGTCGACGATCGGGGACGGCCGCGCGGTGCGGAAGTCCTTCCCGGGGTTCTGGGAGGCGCTCGGTCGCGTGGCGTCGGGGAGCATCGGCGCATGACGATGCGTTTGGGAGAGCGGTTCCGCGTGACGCTCCACGGCACGAGCCATGGACCCGAGGTCGGGGTCTCCATCGAGGGGATCCCCGCAGGGACCCCAATCGACCCGGTGGGGATCCAATCGCAGCTCGACCGCCGGCGGCCGGTCGGCCGGCGCCTCGCGACGAAACGCCAGGAGGAGGACCGACTTCTCATCGACTCCGGCGTCGACCACGGCCGCGCGACCGGCGGAGTGTTCCGCGCCCACGTCGCGAACGAGGACGTCCGGCGCGAGGCCTACGATCGTATGGGGAACACGCCCCGGCCCGGCCACGCCGACTATCCGGCCCGGGTCCGCTACGGCGCGGAGGCGGACCTCTCGGGCGGAGGGATCTTCTCCGGTCGCATGACCGTCGGCCTCGTCATCGGCGGGGCGATCGCGCGCGAACTGCTTCGGCCGCTCGGCGTCGACCTCGTTGCCTTCACTCGGTCGATCGCGGGAGTGGAGGCCCCCGTGCCCGAAACGATCGAGAACTCCGACCTACGGGCGCGCGCCGCCTCGAACGAGGTCGGTGCACCGGACCCCGAGGCTGCCCGTCGGATGGAGAAGGCGATCGCCGAAGCCCGGCGCGACGGCGACAGCGTGGGGGGTATCGTCGAGGTCCGGGCGACCGGCGTCCCCGTCGGCCTCGGAGAACCGTTCTTCGACTCGATCGAGAGCGTGATCGCGCACGCGGTCTTCTCGGTCCCGGCGGTCAAGGCCGTGGAGTTCGGCTCCGGTTTCGCCGCCGCGCGCCTGCGCGGGAGCGAGCACAACGACCCGTTCGTTTGGAAGGACGGGACCGTCGTGACGGAAACGAATCATGCGGGCGGGATCCTGGGCGGCCTCGCCACGGGGATGCCGATCGTCTTCCGGGTCGCGGTGAAACCGACCAGCTCGATCGCGCGGCCCCAGCGCACGGTCGACCTCGGCACGGGGCTCTCGACGTCGCTCGTGGTCACCGGCCGCCACGACCCGTGCATCGTTCCGCGCGCGGTGGTTGTACTCGAGTCGGTGACCGCCATCGCCCTCGCCGACCTCGCGCTTCGCGGACGGTACCTCGCATGACCGATGCTCCGATCCCGACCGCGATCCTGGGCGCTAGCGGCTACATCGGCCAGCATTTTGCCCGGCTGCTCTCCGACCATCCCCGTTTCGACCTCCCCCTCCTCGGAGCGGGCGAGCGGTCAGAGGGGAAGCGACTCGGCGACGTCTGGTTGCTCGCGGAGCCCCCGCCGTCGTCGCTCGCCGAGCGCCCGATCGAGGGCTGGACCCCGGCACGTCTAGAGCGGGCGGGGGTCCGAGTCGTCTTCTCCGCGCTCCCTTCGGGCACGGCCGGACCGATCGAACAGGAGCTCGTCCGTCGGGGCGTGAACGTCTTCTCGAATGCCGCGGACCACCGGCTGGACCCCGGCTTCCCGCTGCTCGTACCCGAAGTGAACGGCGACCATCTCGGACTCCTCGGCCGGAGCGGCAGAAGCGACCACGGAGTCCTCGTGACGAACCCGAACTGCTCGACGACCGGGCTCGTGCTCGCCCTCGCCCCGATCGTGGAACTCCTCCGCCCGACCGCCGTCCACGTCGCGACCTACCAGGCGCTCTCGGGGGCCGGATACCCCGGGGTGCCCTCCCTCACGATCACCGACAACGTGGTGCCGTTCATTCGGGAGGAAGAGGAGAAGATGGCCCGCGAGACCGCTCGTATCCTCGGGACCCGACGGGGAGCCCGGGTCGTGCCGCTCGCGACCCCGATCCTCGCCCACTGCGCCCGGGTGGGGACTCGGGAGGGCCATCTCGAGGCCGTCACCGTCGAGGCCCGCCGCCGACCGGACCGGGCGGAGATCGAAGCCGCGTGGACCGCGTTCGACCCGCTCGGCGGGCTCGACCTACCGACCGCGCCCCATCCCCCGATCGAGCTCCGTCGCGAGAGCGATCGGCCGCAGCCGCTGCGCGACCGATGGGCGGGCACTCCGCCTCGGGCGCGCGGCATGGCGGCCGTGGTCGGTCGCGTCCGCTGGACGCCGCCCTACTTGCGGTTCTTCGTGCTGTCGCACAATGCCGTGCGGGGGGGCGCCGGCGGCTCCGTCCTGAACGCGGAGCTGGCCCTCCTCCGCGGGGCGCTTCGGACCAAGGGAGGATCATCGCAGTGACCCGCGCGCGCGCCCCGGTCGTCCTCAAATTCGGCGGTGCTTCCCTCGAGGACCCGGCGCAGGTCGGCCGCGACGTCGCGGCCGTTCGCGCGGACGGAACGCCGGTCGTCGTGGTCGCGTCGGCGCGGCAGGGCGTTACCGACCTGTTGAGCGGCGCGCTCGCCCACCCTCGCTCGGTCGGGGCGCACCGGGCCGCCCTCCTCGACCAGTTGCGCCGGAGACATCCGGGCCTACCGGTCGACGCCCGGCGGCTCTTCGACCGCGTCCGCCGTCTGCTTTCCGAGATCGAGTCGGTCTGCCACTACGACGCGCCGCTCGCGGACCGGCTCCTGAGCCAGGGAGAGCGCCTTTCCGTGCACTGGCTCGCGGCCCGGCTTCGGTCCGATGGCATCCCAGCGGCCCCGGTCGAGGCCGACCACCTGGGGCTCATCACCGACAACACCTACGGGGCCTCGTTGATCCTGATCGACCGCTCTCAATCGGCGGTTCGGCGGGGGCTCGCGCGCCGCTTCGCTCGGGGGGAAGTACCGATCGTGACCGGGTACTTCGGCCGCAGCCTCGAGGGGCGGGTGGCCACGCTGGGTCGCGGCGGCTCCGACTACGCGGCGTCCGCCATCGGGGCGCTGATCGGGGCTTCTCGCGTCGAACTGGTGAAACGCCACGTCGCCGTACTCTCGGCCGACCCGAACGAGGTCCCGGACGCACGGCCGATCCCCGAACTTTCCTACGAAGAAGCGGAGGAACTCGCGCAGTTCGGCGCCCGCGTGCTCCACCCGCTCACGATCGAGCCGGCGCGCGCCCATAGCGTGATCCTGCGCGTGCGCTCGCTCGACGACCCGAGCGTGGTGACGACGATCGCACCCGCCCGCACGGGACGACGCAATCGCGCCCTGACCCTGCTGCGGCCCCTGCGGCTCGTCCGCCTCCGGGTCCCCGGGGGACGTCAACGACCGGGGATCGTCGCGGAGGTCTCCCATCGACTCAGCGCGGCCGGCGTGAATCTCGTCCAACTCTACACCTCCTCCGCGCTCCTCTGTCTGCTGTTCGAGCCGGGTCAAGTGGTCGCGGCGATCCGAGCCCTTGCCCCGGTCACTCGCGAGGCCGCTGCGATGGTCGAGGGCCCGTACCCGGTCACGCTCGTCATCGCTATCGGCGACGGGATCCTCGACGATCTCGACCGGATCCCCTCGAGTGCCTTGGCCGGCGCGGAGGGGTTCAGCGCGACCCCGCGGGCGCTCTCGGTCGCGGTCCCCGAGCGACGCGGCCCCGAGGTCTTACGCGAGCTCCACCGGGCCCTCGTGACCGAGGTGATTCCCTGACCGACCCGTTCGACGCGTTCGCTCGCGCCGCGGCGCGTGGGGAGGTCGCGGGATACTTCGAACGCGGCCCGGGCCGAGGGGACGGCCCCGGGCTCGCGGTCTCCTTCACCCGGGCGGACGAAGTGCGCGCGCTCGACCGATCGACCGACGTGGCCGAGTTCGCCCGCGTCGCCGATCGCCACCTCGCCCGCCGGACGCACGCGGCGGTCCTCGGCTACCTGGGGTTCGACGCGGTCGGGCTGTTCGAACCGGCGCTTCGCACGTTCCCGGCCGGCTCTCCGTTCCCGCTCGGGGAGTTCGCGTTCGTCCGCGACCCGGTCGTGCGGCGAGTACCGCGCCGTCGGCTGGGCCCGTCGCATCCCCCGTCCCACCTCGTACCCGAAGCGGATTCGCTCCCCGCCGCGCGGTACGAGGCGAGCGTGCGCCGGCTCCGCCGGGACATCCGTGATGGGGAGGCGTTCCAGGTCGTCCTCGCCCACCGGCGCGAGTGGAGACGTCCCGCCGACCTCCTCGACCGCGCTCGCTCGCTTCGAGCCACGGAACGCTACGCGTTCTTCTTCTATCTGCGCTTCGGGGACCGGGAACTCGTCGGCGCGGCTCCCGAGGCGGTCGTCCAGGTCGAAGGCCGCCGGGCGACCATCGACCCGATCGCTGGCACGACCTGGGAGGGCCCGGAGTCCGCGCACCGCGCTTCGCTTCGGGTCGACCCGAAAGAGCTCGCGGAGCACCGCATGCTGGTCGACCTCGCGCGGAACGACCTCGGACGCTTGGCGCGACCGGGCTCCGTGCGACTGCGCTGGAAAGAGCGGCACGTACGATATGCCCGCCTCTCCCACCTCGTGAGCCGGGTGCAGGCCGAGCTCCGACCCCGGGTCAGCGCCTGGGACGCCTTGGGGGCGACGTTCCCGGCGGGAACCGTCAGCGGGGCCCCGAAGATCCGGGCCACCGAGCTCCTTCGTCGGGAGGAGCAGACCTGGAGAGGCCCGTACGCCGGAGCCGTCGGGCTCCTTCGCTCGCACGGTCCGGCCGACTTTGCTCTCGCGATCCGGATGGGCTTCGCCGCCGGGACCCGCCTCTACACGGCGGCGGGAGCGGGGATCGTGTACCGCTCCCGGCCCGCACAAGAGTTCCGCGAGACGCTCGCCAAGCTCTCGCACGTGGAGGCATCGCTCATCGGGGCCGGGCCGTGAAGATCCTTCTCATCGACCACGAGGACTCGTTCGTGCACAATATCGAGCAGGCGCTCGCGGCGCACGGCGCGACGGTCCGCTGCCTACGGGCCACCGAGCCGCTGCGCCGGGCGATCGCGGCGGACCCGGACGCGGTCGTCCTTTCGCCGGGCCCGGGGCATCCGCGCGATCGACGAGTGACGGGACTCTCCCGCGCTCTCCTCGCCCGCTGGGACACCGAACGGCCGTTCCTCGGCGTCTGCCTGGGCCACCAGCTCATTGGGGAGCACTACGGGGCAATGGTCGGTCGCGCGCCGGAGCCGGTCCACGGCGAGCTCTCGGAGGTCCTCCATGACGGGCGGGGGATCTTCGAGGGGATACCCTCCCCGATGTCGGCCGCCCGATATCATTCGCTCGTCGTCCGGCCCTCGACCGTCCCGCGCGGGCTCGAGGTTTCGGCCCGGGGCCCGGAGGGGACCGTCATGGCCCTGCGCCACCGCACCCGCCCCGTGGAATCGGTCCAGTTCCACCCGGAGTCCTACCTCACGCGTCACGGACCCGCCCTGTTGCGGAACTTCCTCGAGGAGGTGCGGAGATGACCACCCCGGAGACGCTCGCTCGGCTGCTCGACGCTACCCCGCTCTCACGTCGCGCGGCCGGCGCGACGTTCGACGCCCTCCTCGCCCCGACGGCCACGGACGCCGAGCGGGCCGCGATCCTCGTGGCGCTCGCGGCGCGCGACGTGGACGCGAACGAGCTCGCGGCGTTCGCGCTCGAGATGCGGCGCCGGGCGCGCCCGTTCCCCCTGCCGGCCGGCGACCGACCGGTCGACCTTTGCGGGTCGGGCGGCGCTCCGCGCCCGTCGTACAACATCTCCACGGTGAGCGCGTTCGTGGTCGCGGCGGCCGGCGTCCCCGTCGTGAAACACGGGAACCGAAGCGCTCGGGGGCCGTGCGGGTCGAGCGACCTCCTCGAAGCGCTCGGCCTCCCCGTGACGACGGACGTCGGGTTCGCCCACGCGTCGTACGAGCGCTGTCGCCTCGCGTTCCTGCACGCGCCGCTGTTCCACCCGGCAGCCCGCGCCGTGGCGGAGGCGCGCCGGCTCATCGGGATCCCGACCTTGTTCAACCGGCTCGGTCCGCTCTCCAATCCGGCGGCGGTTCCGTTCCAGGTCGTGGGGGTGCCGAGCGTCGAGTCGGCGCACCGGGTGGCGGCCGCGCTCAGCCGTCTCGGGGTCCGCCGCGGCCTCGCCATGACCTCGAGCGAGG
This sequence comes from bacterium, assembly GCA_027309555.1. Lineage (GTDB taxonomy): Archaea > Thermoplasmatota > Thermoplasmata > Lutacidiplasmatales > UBA184 > Lutacidiplasma. The sequence continues at coordinate 14,579 of DAIDCO010000003.1, read as the reverse complement.
GATGCGACGAGTTCTCTCCGCGCGGTACGACCACGGCGGTCGTCTGGGACGCGGACGGCACGCGGACGATCCGGGTCCGTGCGAAGGAACTGTTGCCGACCGAGGACCGGCGCGGCGACTGGGGTCCGTTACCTCCGCCGGCGGCCGCCGAGGAGGCCCGACGCCTCTTGGCCGGGGGCGGAGGCGCTCGACGTGGCTCGGTGCTGCTCACGAGCGGCGCGGCGATCTGGAGATCCGGAGCGGCCGCGTCGCTCGCCCTCGGCGTCGAGCGCGCGCGAGAGGCGCTCGACGACGGCCGCGCCGAGGAGCGATTTGCGTCGGTCCTCGCGATCGCCCGCGAGCGTCGTGGTCCCGGGAGGCCCTGAGCATGGGCTTTCTCGTTGAGATCGTCCGGGAGACGGTCGCGGCCGTCCGGTCGCCCGAGTACCTTTCCGGCCTCCCTTCGGAGCGGCTAACGGCGCGCCCGAGCCTCCGTAAGGCGCTCGACCGGGACCGCTCGCGCGGCGGGCTTTTGGTCGAATACAAGCGAGTCTCTCCCGGCCAAGCCGACCCCCGCCTCCCGGCGCGCAGCATCCGGGAGTTCGTCGATGTGACGCGATCGGCCGACGTCACCGGGTACTCCTGCCTCGCGGCACGCCCCCGCTTCGAGGGCAGCCCTCGGGACGTCGCAGCGCTCGCGGCGGCGACGTCCGCGCCCGTACTGTTCAAGGATTTCCTGGTCGACCCGGTCCAGGTCGAGGCCGCGCGCCGCGCCGGCGCGAGCGCGATCCTGCTGATCGCCCGGCTCGGTACGGAGGGGCGGATCCCGAGGCCTCTCCCAGAGCTCGCCGAGCTCGCGCACGTCGCGGGCCTCGAGGTACTGCTCGAGTTCCACGATAGGGCAGAATTAAGTGTGGTCGGGCAGGTGGCGGCCGACATGTACGGTGTGAACGTCCGAGACCTGGACACCCTGGCCCTCGACCGATCGACCGCCGCGCGGACGATCGCCGCCGCACGTTCCCTGGGCCTCCACCCGCTCCTCGGGCTCAGCGGCGTAGAGGGTCCTCGCGAGGCCGACGCGTTCTGGCAGGCGGGGGTCGACGGGATCCTCGTGGGTAGCGGGCTCGCCCGGGCGCGAGCGCCCGTGCAGTTCCTGGCCTCCCTTGCGCGCCGTTCCCGGGAAGAGGGCCCCGCATGACGACGTTCGTGAAGTTCTGCGGGCTCACCGATCCGGCCCACCTCGCCGAGGTTCCGGCGGGAGGGGCCGCCGGGTTCGTGATCGACGTCCCGGCTTCGCCCCGGAACCTTACCCTCGAGAAAGCGGCGGGGCTGATCGCGGAGGTGCCGAGCGAGGCCGAGGCGTGGGCGGTCGTGGTCTCGCCGTCCGCGGAGCTCATCCACCGCCTCTTCGATGAGGTGGGGGTCGACCGGGTCCAGGTCTACGGAGAGGTCCCGGCGGGCCTCGAGTTCCTCGAGGTGCACCATCTCGTGCCGTCGGTGCCGGTCGCGGCGCCCGGCGCGGCGACCTCCGAGGCCCGCATTCCGCCGGCGGAGGACTACCCGCGGGTCCATCTCGATGCCGCCGGCCAGCCGTTGCCCGGGGGCAGCGGCGTACGCCCCGACTGGGAGGTCTGTGCCCGTATCGTGGACGCCCACCCCGGCCGCAAGTTCGTGCTCGCGGGCGGTCTCTCGCCGGAGAACGTCGGGGAGGCGCTCGCCACCGTGAACCCGTGGGGGGTCGACGTCTCGTCGGGAATCGAGAGCGCGCCGGGAGTGAAGGACCTCGCGAAGATGCGCGCTTTCCGTCAGGCGGTGGAGGAGTTCGAACACGGACATGCTTAACGCCCCCGGGCGTATGAGCATCGGTACCGAGACCTACTTCCCGCGCTTCGCCTTTCCCACCTGAATCTGCCGGGTCGACGCGTCGTACGTCCACTGGATCTCGTCCCCCCCGGAGAGATCCATGACTACCACCAGGGGTGCGGGGAGCGTCACCCGGTACGTAGCGCTCCCGCTCTTGAGTGCCACTCGGTAAACTTTCGACCTGAAGACGTGAACCGCCACGCGCGGGGAGTTACGCGCCACGATTAAGAGGATAGGGTAGAGGGTAAATTAAGTCAAGCCTAGTCATCGGGGAAAGTTGGACAGCCGCCGACAGGAGAGGGTAAACGAAAGGGTAAATATATCGGAACTGCGTGCGGCCAGGTATGAGTGTCCCCGTGCGGGGGGACGGAGCGGCGACGCCCCGACCCGACCTTGCGAAGCTGCTCCTGCTCGATTCCTTCCCCATCCTGGGCGGTAGGGCCCTGACGTTCCGGGAGCGGCTGTGACCCGGGTCGGGCCCCCCGGGGCAACGGTCCGGCTTTCTCTCTCGGAGTGCCCGCTCTGTGGCTCCTTCGACTCGTTCGCCGAGTTCGAGGGGTGCTCGCGCTGCCGACCTCGGCCCGCTCCCCTCGTTCGCCTTCCTCCGCCTGCCCTGCTCGAGATTCAATGAGCGCGTCCGGGTGTGCCTTCTGTGGTCGACCGAAGGCACCGAACGCCTCGTGCGACCGGTGTGTTATTCTCTCGCTGGTCAAGGAATGGGACGGAGTCTCCGGGACCGCCTCCGTGTTGGCACCCCGGTTGGCCGGTTTCTACTTGCTGCTCGCGAGGTCGGCGCTGGAGGTCGGCGCGGCGGCTTTCCTCGTTCTCGGTTTCTATCTTTTCGCCGCGTGGGTTCCCTTGGCAGGAGGTGGGGTCCTGCCGCCGGCGGGGGTCGGGGCCTCGCTGGTCCTGGCCGTCGCTCTCCTCTCGTTCCGGTTACCGGTCGAGCTCTCAATCCGTCGTCGTCTCGCGGCCGGTCCCCGAACCGGGATCCCGGCCCGGCCCGATTACCTGCCCCATCTGCTCGTTGACGGTCTCGACCGGAGCAGGGCGGCCGGGACCCCGAAGGGGGGCGTCCTCGTCCTGTGGGAGGGGGAACCATACGTCGCTGTCGACTCGAGGTACTGCCGCGCCCCGGCGCTCCTGGACATGTACGTCCGGAAGGAGACGATCCGATTCCGTCTCCTCGACCGACCGTTCGCTCTCCATCTCCTCCGGGCGGTCGAGGGAGGTCTCCTCGAGTTCCCGGTCCTCACCCTCCTCGGCACTCGTCGGCACCGTCCGCAAGGGCGAGCGGCCGGGGGGCCCCGGCCGGTCCCCCCGCCGGCCGGGGATTCGACTCCCGGAGGCGCCTCATGAAGGAGGACCCAAAGGCCGCAGCGCTCGGGATCCTCGCCGACCTCGAGCGCGAGGCCTTCGCGAGGATCCGTCACGGGTTCGGCCGGACCTACGTCGCGGTGCTCGAGCGGCACTCGGTCGCACTTCTCGAGGTCCCTTCGAAGGAGCTCTTCGCCTTCGTCGACCGATTCATCGCGTCGCGCGGAGCGCGACCGCCGTCCGAGGCCGCGCTCGTCCAGCTCGCTGCCCTGATTCTCCGCGAGGACCCGAGCCGAGGGCGGCTCTCGCCGGGGACACGAGCCGAGAGAGGAGGTGGTGCGCAAGCGTTCGCTTTGAACTCGCCCTAGAACCCAACACTTTCGCGCCTAGGGGAAGCGAAAATGAGACCAACTACCGAAACGAACGAGGCGAGACGACCTGAGACAAACGACCCAACCCGGGGGTATATCCGGGCAGCCCGTCGCGGACGCGGGGTCAGTCGACGAACGGCAATCAGCCTCCTCGCGGGGCTCTTGGTCGTCGGCATTACCGTGGGGTTCGCCGCGGCGATGGTCTATAGCGGGTCCGGCACCGTCGTGAACCAACAGAATCCGGTGACCTACACCGGTAACGGCGTCACCGAAACCGATCTGCCGACCGCCCCGACGCTATCCGCCGTGGCCGTCCCGCAGTGGAACAGTGCGAATGTCGCGTCGTGCACGAGCAGCGCCGTGGCCGTTCCCGGCAGCTCGCTCACGAATGGCGCCGCCGCCGTTTTCCTGAGTGGCACGACGGGCGGCACGGCCTGCGCGACGGGTGATTTCAGTGAGCTGTGGACGTTCACGACGGCGGCCACGCTCACCGCCGCGACGATCTCGGTCTCGATCGTAACCACGTGGTCGGGGGCGAGCGGGACCCAGACGAACGCCGCAACTCTGACCGTGGCCGCCGGAGCCGCCGGGACGAATCCGACGGTCTACCTCTACGTCGACTACGGGCCCAGTGCCCCGACGAGTATCACGACGCTGACGGTGACTCTCGCCTGACGACGCAACCCATTCCGGGGCGGCCCGAGGGCCGCCCTCCTTTTTTAGAAGGCTTGCAACGCGAGCCCGAGGAGCGAAAAGGCGACGAGGCCTGCGAGGACCGCAAGCAGGTAGAGACCGCAGGACGCCGCGACGGCGAGCGGGTGCCACGACACGAAGAGGACCCCGGTGGCGACGAGCGCGAGACCGACAACGATCACGAGAGCGGTGGGCGCACCGAGGAGGCCCAGGGCGATTTCGAGGCTCGTTGCCAAGAGGGCGAAGAGAACGGCCCCCAGCACGGCGCCGCCCTCAGGTTCGGGGCGGGGGGGCCGCCTTCGGGGACTCGTCGGTCGGCGGCTTGCGCCGCGGGTCGGAGAACTCGATCGTGAGATTACGTGGCAAGCCACGCCGACTCGCCATGCGTTGTTTTACGAGGACGGCCCCCTTCTCGCACGAGGTCACATAGACCGGATCTGCGCGGATGCGCTCGATTTCGTCCGGCTCGACTTCAGCCTCGACGAGCTTTCTACGGGCCCGCTCATCGACGGCGGATTTACCGCCGCGCGCGATCACGAGGGCCGATTCGGGGCTGAGTTCAATCGTCACTGAGGGATTAGCCACGTACTTCCATGCGCCCGCGCCCTTTTACGCGGGGGGGGATCTCAAGCTAGCTCGATGTTGTCGGGTGCCGACTCTCGATCGCCGGGTCTCGCGTGCGCCTCGGCGACGTGTGACGTCAGCTCAGCCATGTTACGTGCCTCAAAGTCGCACCGCGTGCAAGCCGCGACGGGCGCGCTCCCCCGCGACGGCCCGCGCCCGCCGCCAGTAACACCGGGCCGCCGGTCCATCGCGGGCGTCTCGGCGCTCCTCGGAGGGGGGTTCGGGGTAGGCAGGAACGGGCCGGGCGGCTGCGCAGAGCGCTGGGGCCCCGCCTTCTTCGGCTTCGGCGCGCGCAGCTTCAGGGCGAGCGCGAGCCGGTCCTTCTTCGTGGGGCGGGAGTTCCAGACCGCTCTCCCGTGATGCCGGAAAACGTGACCTCGAAGCGACGGCACCGAGTGACCCTCAGCCCAGACGCATAGCCAGCATGGGTCGATCGTTCGCCACGGGCGCTCGCCACGTGGAGCGGCACCCGGAGCAGCTACCGCTCTCTGGCGGCTGCGCGCGTGCGCTCGGGCTCTCCCTGGTCGGCGCTGCTTACGGGGATCTGACCGCGAGATACGGAGCCGACGGCGCGCTCTGCGCGCTCTGGCCCGGGGCCGAACCGCGCCGAGCGCCTCGAAGCGCGATAGAAGCTCGCCCCTGAGAAGGGACCAGGGTCCGGAAGGAGCGTTCCTAACGGGTCGCTTTCGCGTCGAGAAACGCCTCATGGCTCGCACGGATCTCCGGCGTGGGATTCCCCGGGGCGATCAGTCCCCCCCACCTGGGCTGGTTCTGATTCCGAAGCACTAGGCGGGGCGTAGGTCCCATAGAACTCGAGGACGCGCCGCCAAATCCTGGGCACCTCCGGTTGGATGGCGTGCGCGCCCCTGAGGTGGGCCATGAGAACCTCGGGCCCGTACGACGAGTTGAGGTAAGTCTCTCCCGCCCAACCGCAGCTGCACCAAGGACGGTTCTTCCGTCGCACAACCGGCCCGGTCTTGAGGCGGTCGGTGGAATACTCCGTTCGCACGCCAAATTCCAGGCGGCGACCCTTCGCCATCGCCTCCCTCTGCTCAGGGTCGGGGCGTTCCGAAGGCTTCCTCGGCCACCTCATTGGACCGATATCTCTCCTCCGGGGGGACCGGGAACTCCGGGAACGAGGGCCTCCGGGAACGCACGGAGACCGTGTTTCGCCTTGAAGGTGGCACTCCGTATCGTTTCGCACTTGATTCCGAGGCTCCGCGCCACGTCGTTCCACGTCTTGCCCTGTTTTCGCATGGCCTCGGCCCTTCGAATTGACCGGAGGTCGACCTTGAACGCCGGCCCGAGCTTCCCCCGCGCCTTGCGTCGCCCCGCCTTAATCTCGGCAAGAGCTAGGCGGACCCGCTCGCTCCGGCGCCGCGACTCGAAACTCGCGATCACGGGGAGAAGCGCGAGCATGGCGTCTCGCCCGAAAGCCGGCACCCCGTCCTCAGGGGTGTCGACGACCGGTTCTTTCAGGGAGTGGAAGCGAATCCCAAGCCGCTCGAGGTCGAGCACCGACTGAGCCGCCTTGGTAAAGGTCTCCCGGCTGAAGCGGTCGAGACTCCAGACCATTAGGTGCGACCACTGCCGTGCAGCCGGCTTGGCTTCGCTCATGAGCCGGTCGTACTCCGTCCGGGGGACGGTGCCGCTCGCGGAGGCCTTCTCTCGGAAGACTGCGGCGACCACCCAACCGCGGCGGGCGGCCTCCTCCCTTAGTTCCCGCTCTTGACCGTCGATGGACTGCTCCCGTGTCGATACTCGCAGGTAGAGAGCGACGCGGTTCGGGTCGCTCACCGCATCCCCCGATAGGTCGCCGCATGCCGGAGACCGGCGGCCTCTAAGTCCGCCTCGATTTCCACGAGCCAAGCGAAGTGGTCGCGGACGGCGGCCGCGCGCACCTCACGCTCCGCCGCTACCGACTTCGCGAGGTCCTGTGCGACCGCGAGCACCTTTCTCGAACCCTCGTCGACCGCCGCGGTGCGCATCTCAAGCGAGCTGATTGCGCCGTGCGCGCGGAGGAGCTGGTCCCGGAGGGTTCCCAGTTCGCCCGCAAGGGTCTCGACAGCGCCGTCGATTCGGTCAATCCGCTCGGTCGCCGCGAGCACGTCTTGGCGCAGGCCCGCGACGGCGCCTTCGAGGCGCACCGCCCGGTCCGCGAGAGGACCTACGGATTCCAGCGCCCGCCTCACCTCGGCGAGCTCCTCCGCGTGAAGTGCCAGGGTCTCGCGGAATGGGGCAAGTTCCAGCATGGGTCCAGCCACTGGTGAGGACCCGACCGCGGGCGACTCTCGAGATGGCCCCGAGTCCGAGCCGTCGGCCTCGCCCGTCGGGTCGTCGCCGTTGGGCCGCGAATCGCTGCCGTCCGCACCGTCACCCCGGACTGCGATGGTGGGGCCGAGCGGACCCTCCCCGTCGGGGGCCTGCACAGGCCCCGCCCGACGAGCCTTCTTCTCCCGACGGAGGACCGCTTGCCGGAGCGCGTCGCCCGGGTCGGGGGAACCGCTCGCGTACCCGATCCGAGCAGCAGCTTCGGCCCAGCTCAGTCCCCCTACGCGGTGCAGCATCGCGCCGCGGGCGACCGTGCCGTCTCCGGTGTCGGGTTCGCTGCTCGTGCCCTCCATCTCTAGCCCTCCGGCCACACGCCTCGGGTCGAGCCCCGGGGGGCGCCGACGCCATCCCGGAGGTGGACGCAGGCGTACGCACGCCTTCGTTCAGGTGCGTACGCCCTAACGGTATGCCTTGCGCGGGCTTTCTCGAGGAGAACGACGGCGCAGGCGGGCGGCCAGCGGCGTACGGACGGACGGACGGACGTACGGTTGGGTCGGTGTAGGTGGCCCTCCCGCCTTCGCGCGCGGACAGTACCGCGTAGAGCTTCCCCCGTCCTGCTCCTTGCCCCCGTCCGTCCGTACGCCCCGCCTACGCGCAACGTACTACCCGCCCTCCCGTTGCCTTCGTTCGGCCATCGCTCGACGGCACCACAGAACCTGCTCCCGCAGCAACGCGGCCGCCTCCGGGCTCTCGGGGACGACTGTCGCGAAGCCGTGGCTATTGACGGACACGCACTCGCCGAGCTCGCGGGCCTGCGCGACCCAGCGGCCCCAGTCCAAAGTGAACTCATTGTCACGCACCGAGAGCGACTCCCGCCATAGCAGCCGGAGTCGGGGGTAGACCGCGCCCGGGAACGCGGCCGGAACGTACCACGGATCAAGTATGTCGGGAGTGGCCTCAAGCGGCAACCGGACGCCCTCGCGTGGGCGATGCGGCAGGCGGCGTCCGTCGGGCCCACGGCCGAGTATCTCGCCGCTCGGCCCGCGGCCCTTTCGCGACGGACGTTGGGTCAAGGCGATCCTTCCCGCTTCGGTTGCCGCGCGAACTGGCGACGCCGGAGCTCGACCCATTCGCGGCGCTGGAGTGCCGAAGCCACCCGCAGCACCGTCGTTTCTATGCCTTCGTTTTTGAGCCGTTCGCAAAGCTCCTCGGGCGAGGGTCGCTGGCCCGTGGGCTCCGCGGCCAGGAGTACGCGCAGGCGGTCGTCCAGGACCCGGGCTCGGGCGGCCTTCTCGACGGCGGCGGCTCTGCGCTCGATCTCCGCATCGGCCGCAGCCCGGAGCAACGCCGCGGCGATCCCGTATCGGGCGGCTTCGCGAGAGGGGCCCGCCGGGTCGACGAGCTCGGTGTCGCGGAGGGTCGCGACGATTCCTCCGGCGACCGCGCGATCGCGGCGGTTTCGGGCGGCCCTCGTAAGCGTGTCGGTTGAAATGCCTGAGAGGGGCGCCTCCACGTGCCCGCTCAAAGTCGCCGCCTCCGCACAAGACGGCCCGCGAGCAGGACGGCGAGCAGAAGGGCGAGCCCCAACGCGACCAGGTCCCGAAGTGATGGGGAGGGGGTTGGGCCATACCCGAGGTTTGTCACGCGCGCACCCCCATCATCCGACGGAGGCCGACCGTGTGGAGGGCCGCGTCCGTGCATCGCTCGCATACCGGTGAGCCGTCCGCGTCGGCGGTATGCGGTCGGTCGAGGTAAACGAACGGATAGGCGCATCGCGCGCAGGTCGCTATCGGGCGCCCGCTGTGATCCGTGCGGGTCGGGGGTGAGCCGTTCATCGTTTCCGTTCCTCCCAAAGTTCGAGTGCGCTCGTGAAGCCGTGAAGGTCCCCTAGTCTCGCCCTTCCCCGATGACGTTGCGACGACTGCGCCCCGGCGAGCTGGGCGTAGAGTTTCGTCGCGAGGCGGAACGTCTCGAGGTCTACCTCGGTATCCCTGATCCGGCCGATGAGTCGCTCGAGTGCCGATCCGACCGACGATACCGCTCCGCGACCGGCGCAGGACGGGCACCTCATGGCTCGCCCTCCCGCTCAGCTCGCCCCCGAGCTCGGTCCTTGGCCGGGACGGTCCAGTTGCCCGGCTCTTCCACGACTGGGCCGTCGTACGATGGCACCTCGGCCGGTTTCTCGTCTGAGGAGGGTCGCTCGGACCCTCCGAAAGTCCCGGGGACTTTCAAAGTGGGTTCACCCTGTTCACCCAGGTTCACCCTGCCGCCAGAGAATCGCTGGGTGGACCTTGGGTGAGCCTCGATTTCAGGTTCACCCCGAATCTGGGTGAGGCCGCAGAGCAGGTTCACCCGAGGTTCACCCTGAGGTTCACCCACCCTTTTCTCGTCAGAGAACGACTCGATGGGTGAACCGGGTGAACCTGATTCGGAGATTTGTCGGAAGTACTGAGGAGTTCCGTGTAGCATCCTCCGCACGACCAGGAGGCCCATCTTCTCGAGCGTCAGCTTGCAACGGGCGAGCTCGTTTCCGACCTGCTGGACCGATACGCCCTTAGGCCATGTCTCCCTGTGCGCTGTGGAGATTCGCAAGGCGAGTTCCGAGACGGAGACCGGGATCGCCTGCTTCTCGAGCTGCCCGAAGAGGACTCCGACCCAGGGATTTTCGGCCGCGGCCGCTCCCTGCTTCTCGACGTTGTGAGCCCACGCTCGGTCGAAGTCTGCGTTACCTCGCCCCATCGCAACGGCGACCGCCCGGCCAATCCGAACATAGTCGGCCATGCTGTCCGCACTTGGACTCGCGCTCGGGCTTGGGTCGCGGAGGGTCGAGAGCGTCAGCGCCGCCAGGTCGAGAAGACCGCCGAGAATTTCCGGGTGCGCGGTCCGCCACTTCTCCTCGAGCTCGGAGAGACTGAGGCGTCTCCCGGGACGCTCGAGCTCCGGGAAGATGGCCCGGCGGATTAGGTCCGCATGGTGCGGCGTCGGGGTGATTCCGTTGAATAGAATCCACGGAGTCCTCCGAGCGATCACCTCGCCCCGGTCGGTGAATAGCTGCCGCTTGGCGAGGCCGGCCCCGGTGCACAAGCGGGCCAATCCGTCGCTGAGCCATTCGGTGACACGGCTCAGGTTGTCGAGGTTGATGGTCGCCCGGTTATAGGCCCACTCCGCGAGCTCCTTTGGGCTCTCGGGCGCGCCAAGCGACCGCACCTTCGACGGGTCGACGAGCTCTTGGAGCCGCTGCGCTGCCTCGGTCTTCCCGGCCCCTTCCTCGGCGATCAGCGCGACGACCGGCTTCGGCGTCCCGGGCGCAATGAGGAATTGGACGTGTGCCGCCGCGATCAGGAGCCGCGGGTCGGCGCCGTCAGCGCTCGACGGCGGAAGGTTCACGAACTCGAAGAACCGACCGTACCGCTTCCGCCCCTCCTCCGGGTCTTCCGAGGTGAGAGGCTCGGGGAGCTCGGCCAAGTGGGAGGGCGTGTCGAAGATCGGGTAGCCGACGGTCTCGAGCGTCCACCCGGCCGGGGCGATGTGCACGCACCGGCGCTCGCGGTCGGCAAGGTCGAGGAGCGAGCCGCCCTGACCGTCGGGCGCGACGCGAATCGAGAGGTCGACGATTCGCTCGGCCTGGAGCTCACGCGCGAGAGCCCGCTGCGTGAGGACTTGAGCCGCCGAGCTCAGGTTCCGCCGGGGGACCGGTTCTCCGTCGAGCGTCCAGAATCTGTATCCGACGGCGTCAACGAACCCTTGCGCCGACGGATCGCGAACTTCGACTCCGAACCTCGTCGGGAAGGCGGCCCTCGGCTCGCCGGTCGTCGTCCGAAAGGGCCGGAAGTGGAACTCGCCGACGAGCTCATTGTATGTCACGTAGCCCGGCTCCTGGGGAGATCGCTCGTCGTCCTTCGTCAAGATCGGAAGCGCGGGCTCGGTCTCCCAACCGGGCCGTGACTCCCACGGTCCGCCGACGATTCGGGCGGCTCCGGGGACGTAACTCGCCCGGACTTTCGAGAAGAGCGTCCGGCCACCGGCAGTGAGGCGCTGCTTCAACTTCGCTACCGCGATGCCGGCCGCGAGGTCCTCAACCGACGGAATCGGAATCCCCGGGCCCTCGCGCTTCCGCTCCCGGTCCTGCCGCGCCTGCGCGACGGTGGCGGTGTCCTTCCGAATCCGGTCGAACTCGGCGCGTACCTTCTTGAGTGGCTCCCCGCCGATCTCCGCGATGGCTCGGAGGTCCGGCTCAAACGCCGCAGGGTCGAACTGAGCAGTTTTCGCGCTCATGGCCGCGCCCTCGGTCGGTATAACTTGGGAACGTAGCGAAAACCGAGCTGTGCCTCGACTAAGCCCCCAACGCAGGCCACGCAGAGATACACACCGCTTCGCGGATCCTCGTAGCTTGAATGATCCGGGTTTAGCCATCGCTGGCACCGTCCGCACCGCGCCCCCGGCTGAGGGGGCGGCGGGGGGGGCCTGCTCTCAGTGTTCCCCGGTGGCGCCACGTTTGGTCTCCGGCCCCGCTCGCGGCGGGTCGCGTTCTCGGCAGGGGGCGACACCCGGCGTGCGGGCCGGGCGCGCCCCTCGCGTGTGGCGAGGAGAGCGAACATTCATCGGCGAACTCCGGCGGCGAGTACGGCGAGAACATCGGCCGAACGGATCCGAGCCTCCTCGATGGACATTGACGCCGGCCACGCCTCGATCAGCACTCGCGCGGGATGCTCGGGTGGAAACTTCCGACGTACGAGTCGTAGTATGTCCGACGGCCGAACCTCAGCGCGCGATTCTCTGTGCCGCACACCTTCCCATGCGCCCGCTCCACCGATTTCGGCCCCGTTTTGTACACTCCCTGTCGCAAACAACGGCGGAGCTTCACTGGAGCACGGCGACGTTTTTCGAAGCCTCCCCCCGACTGCGTGAGCCGCGAGCGGCTCTGTTTCCGGCGTCTTCACATAAACCAACCTGCCGGCACGCCCGCTTTTCACCCTAATCTGTACACTTGCTGCCGTTGTCTATGGCCGGCAGCGCCCAGGCCGGGGAGCTTACCGCCGGGTGTAGCCCTCCTACAGGTCCGCCGGGACAGGGCGCGGTAGTCGCTGACTGAGCCGCTCCAATCTCGATGTATCCCTTTTGGACCGCGCCACGTCCTCCCGCTTTAGGCGGGCGCGCTCCTTCCTAATCCACTCAGCCTGCGACGCTTCCGCGAGCGACATTTTTGCGTGGAAGCGCGAGGCCGCCACAATATGGCGAACCTGGGGTCGGCTCTGCTTCGGGCGACTAATGAAGTCCGTAAATATCCGAAGAGCGATCTTCTCTGTTAGCTCTGCGGCCGCCGTCTCGTCGCAGGTAAACGCCAGGACCGGCAGGGTTGCTGTTGAGTGGGGGTGCCCCGACCTCCAGACTGAACCCTCCACCGATAGCGCCCGATGTAGCTCGCGAAGCCCGAAGCCGTCGGACTTGGTCCACTCCCGCGCCGTGTGGATGAAGTCTGTCCTGAAGCTACCCGTGGCCGTGAAGATTCCTCGCTCGTCCTCAGAAGCGACGGACTCTAGAGTCTCGTACAACTCTTCCAACGGGTCAGAGGCGGAACTCCGTATGGCCCGTCGGATGCGACCGAAGTCTGGGTGCACGGTCGCGCGAATCGGACGCATGGTCTGCCGTTCATATCGGGCGAACAGACGCAAGAGTTCGCGATCGTCGGTCAGCTCGGCAAAGCACTTCCCCTTCTCGGGCCAACCACGGGCACCTTTGGCTACGGCGACGCGCACCCAACTCCATCCCTTTCCTCGGACGCGCTTCCGCAGCGCGTGGCGGAGATGGCGGCGCAGTAAGTGCGCTTGCTTTTTCAGTCTCGCCACCGTGCCGCTCCGCGTATTCCTTGACTCTTACGGCACCGGCCCGGTCCATTCGACGACCGCCTTCGTCCCATTTAGCGGGCTTCGGAACTTCCACCCCGCGTCCAAGTACGATTCGGCCGCGTCCGCCTCGATCACCCTCTGCTCTCCGTCTCGCTTCGGTGGAGCAACGACCGACTCTGCGGAGCCAGCGGGAAGCCCAAGCTTTCTACGGATGAGGGCGTTGACATCGGCTTCGGGGTTGCTGACGAGCGTCTCGGACTCCTCCCTTGAGTAACCAAACATCCGGAGAATGCTCGCCTTCAACTCCGAGTCTCGGTCTTCTCCTCCGGGGCGGGTGAGCGTCTCGAGGAACTCGCAGGCCCGAGCGTACTCCTTCCGAGCCTTCTCTATGAGGTCGTCGCCCCACGGCTTCCCCACACAGTATGCCCCAGGGACGCCGGTGTCGTGTGCCATCATCCCCTCTCGCAATTCCCGGTCGACCCCAGCACGGAGAAGGGCGGTCGAGAAGAACCCGCGAAGCACGTACGGCCTCCAACGTACGCCCTTCGGAGCCGTGGCGTGGAGTACGTGTGCGACCTCGAAGACGACGCGGGTTGTCGTGATGAACCCCTTTTTCGACCGGGCCTCCTCTTGCCGGGTCGCGGCGATTCCGCGGGTTTCCTTCGCCGTCACCAACGGGGAGTTCGGGGCGAGCTTTTCCCCGGCGTCCTTCCGTTCCCCCAGGTAGGCGACGATGCTCGTGGCGAGCTGCTGCGATCCGAAGCTCGTCCACGACTTACGTCGCTTTGCGAGGGCGGCCCGGCCGAGGATCACGAACGGTATCTTCTCGAAGTGAGGCTCCGGCGTGAGTACCAGCTCCGGGAGGTCGGAGAGGACCAGCCCATCGGCCGCCTCGTACATTCCGACCGTCTGGGGCCGGACTCCCGAGTGAGCCATCAGGAGGGCCACCACTTTCCCGCGCACCGAGAGTCGGTCGAGCACGATCCCGAGCTGCTCTTGGCTCGGCACTTTCTCGGTTGCGATACTCGTCCCGGTGACGCTCTCGAGCTTCGGGAAGTAGTCGGGGGCCACCGAAATCCGTCGGAACTTGAGGTACGCCCGGAGCGCCGCGAAGAGGCGGATCAAGTAGTTCGATGTGCGTCCCCCCTCGACCGTCTCAGTGGCGTACCGGTTGAGTCGGCGACGGAGACCCTCGGGGTCCTCCCTCGCGAGCTTCTCGACCTCGTCGACCGAGGCGTCGAGTCGGTCCAGAAGGAAGCTGAGCTTTCGGACGTTGGAGATCGCCGAAAGCCGGTTTCTCCCGGCCTTCGACATCTGTGCGTGCCAGTCGCTGACCCGTTGGTCGGCGAGGAGCTGCCGACGGCCCGTGAGTGACTCCTTTATTCTCGGCGCGGCCTTCCCCGCGCGTCGTTCCATGTGTCTGGGTAGAGGGTTCGGGATATATGTATGTTCGTACTCTCGGGGGGAGTAAGCACGGACATGCCTAGACGGTACGGACCCTACGGCGGCGCCTACGTTCCCGAGACGCTCGTCCCCGCGCTCGAGGAGCTCGAGCGCGAGTGGAGGACCGCCCGTCGCGACCCCGCGTTTCGGCAGGAGCTCACCCGCCTATCGA
>DAIDCO010000039.1 GCA_027309555.1 bacterium | reverse complement strand
GGTCGCCACGATCGCCCCCGGCCGTGCGTCCTTCGTCTCGGCCCCGCGACCGGGACCGCCCCGACCGACGCCACGGAAGCGCGGGAAGTCCGCGTGGCGAAATCTCCTGCCCGTCCGGATCTGGAAGCGATACTTCCCGCCGGTCCGACTCGTGTGGATCTTCCTCGGCATCTTGGTCTGGCGCGGGGAGGGCTTCATCAGCCCGGCGGTGGCGTGGCCGCTCCTCGTGCTGCCCCTGGTCGCCGTGGCCACGGACCTCGGTCTCCAGTTCGCGCGTTTCCCGAAGCTCAGGTTCCCCGACGCGGCGATCGCGAACGGGCTATTCCTGACGGTGATCCTGTGGCCGACCATCGTGTCCCTCGAGCTTGTTGCGATCGCGGTGGCGACGGTAGGTCTCCGCTATCTCCTGCGGCGAGCGGGACATCCGATCCTCAATCCGGCGGCGCTCGGAGTGACCCTCGCGGCCGTGCTGTTCGCCCTCCCCCAACCGTGGCACGTCGGGCTGACGCTCGGGGACACGGAGCTGATCGCGGTCCTGGGCCTGATACTGTGGTCGCGCGCCTGGCACGCGTGGCGCCTCTGGGGAGTCTACTTCGCGACGAGCATCGCCTCGACCCTCCTGGTCGCCGATTACCTCGCCGGGAGTTCCATCCTGCCCCTCCTCCTTCAAACGTCGGTGTTCGTTCCGACCCCGATCTTCTACGGATTCTTCATGGTGACCGAGCCGCGAACCGCCCCGTCGGCCCGACGCGCGATGATCGTGTTCGGAGCGCTTGTCGGAGTGAGCAGTGCGGTTCTACCGGTCCTCTTCGCGGAGTACCCGCTCCTGAACGCCTTCGGTGTCCTGGCCCCGTTCCTCGCGCTGTTCGTCGGGAACGTGTACGCGGTTGTCGCCCCCTCGGCGCGCGGCGTGCGCCGGCCGGTCCCGCGCGCCGCACCGCACACCCCCTCCGTGCTCGCTGCGGTCGCTCGCCCTCCCGTCCTCGCCGCGTCGGTGGTCCCGAGGTCGGTCGCTCCGGTTTCGCCTCGGGTGTCGATTCGAGGGAACGTCTCGGGCGCCGAGCGCCCCACGCTGCTTCGCCGATAGCGGGACGATCGACCGCTCGCCCGCCTCCCCGCCGACGCTCCCGTCGGGCGCGGCAGAGTCGCCCGGCGGCTCGGGGGTCGGCTCACCAGAGGTGGTCGAGCGGATCCTCTTCGGCGGGGGGAGCGGGCGGGGAGCCGGGAGAACCGAGCGGCGCGCGCGCCCCCGAGACTCCCACCGGGTACAGGTTCGCGTTCGGGTGGGTCGGCGGAGGGAACCGGCGGCGCTCGGTCACGAGGACGATGAGCGCGACGCCGACGACCGCGGCCACCGCACCGATCACGACCACGGTACCGAAAACTCCACGAAGGTTCGCGCTCGCGGGTGCCGCGGGGCAGTTCGTCCCGGAGGTGAGGCAGTTGCCGTTCGTGGTGGCCTGGGGGACCGTCTGCGGCGCCCCCTGAACGGACGTCGCGGTCACGGGGTTCGGGGTCGACGTAACGGCCGGAGCGAGGCCGACCGACCCGACGAGCGCATCGGCGGGATTGAGCGCCTGCGAGTCGAAGATCCAGCTCGACGCCCCGATACCTACGTGTCCATCGACGAAGGCCGGTCGGGCATCGAGTGCCGACATCTGGACCGCGGACTCGCCGGTCTGGTTATCGCCCCACGGCCCGGTCTCGCTGCTGAAGAGGTCCGCCTGGCTCGGGATCAAGATGAACCCTTCCCGCACGGTGAACGGCCCGACGATCGTGAGATTGAGGGCGGGATAGGTTACGCCGCCGAAGGAGATCGTGGAGGTGGGTGCGTAGGCTCCGTAGACCGTCACGTTACCGGACGGCGACACGCTCAGCGGCCCGACGAGGGTCGACGCCGAGACGTTCTTGAGACCGATCGAGGTCGCAACGTAGTAGGAGAAGGACACGGCGCCGTACGCGTGGAAGCCGCTGGTCGAGGACCACGCGGTCGCCTGGGACAGTGCGCCGAGCGGGAAGAGACCGAGCGAGGGGGAGAAGGAGACGTTCGAGCGGCTCGAGACCGACGCTCCGAGGTAGGCGCTGCGGTCGACGAGGGAAGTCGTTCCCGTGGTCGGGCTGAGCACGGGCAGAACCGAGTTTCGGGTCTCGGTAAGGTTCGCCGTGAGCGTGGAGCTGGAATCGAGGAGGGCGATGGCGGGAACCATATTCCCGTTCTCGTTGACGGCCCCGTCGATCGTGAAGTTCGCGTAGGAGTCCGTAGTCTCCCATGCTCGGTAGGAGAGGAAGGCGAATTCGGTGGGGCTGGAGCAGGAGGGGTAACAGAACTTGACCGAGAAGAACGCGCCCATCGTGCGGTGAACGGAGAGTTCGAAGGTCGAGGCGCTCGTGTTCGTCTGATTCAGGATCACGGAGTACCCGAGGACGGCGTTGCCCTCGTAGACCCATCCGTCGTGGGCCGTCCACGGTCCCACCGATACGTTCTTGACGTAGCCGTAGGCCCACTGGTTCGAGGAGGTCCTCGAGGCACCGCCGGGAGCTGCCGCGACGATCGAACTGGACGATAGGACAAATACCATGAAGCCGGCGAGCGCTACGGACGTGATCACTGTGGCTGTTCGAGCGGTTGCTTTCATACGATCGGTGCTCCCCCCGAAGGGGTTGTCGAGAGATTCAATGAAGCCTCTCGTTCTTAAGCGAAAGTTTGCGCAGGGGGTCGGCCGGTTGGACACCGTGCTACGACGTAGCATGCAGGAGGGCTTCGCCCGTTGCGGGCGTTGACCGAGGCCGAAGCCCGCGTGATCGCGGTGCTGCTCGCGGCCCGTCCCGACCGAGAACGAGACCGACTGCGGCAGATCGGAGTCCCTCGCTCGACCTACCACGCGGTCCGACGGCGGGCCTATGCCGAGGGGTGGCTCCGGGACCGGTACGTGCCCCATCCGGTCCCCCTCGGCCGGCCGTGGGTCACCACGCTGGTCGCCCGGCCGTACGCGGATCGGCTGGACCGGTTCATCGAGGTCGTGGGCTCGGATCCCGGAAACGTCCTGCTCTGGACCGGAGCCCAGCTCAGCATCTCCGTTTCGTTCCACACCAAGCCGACACAGCCGAGTCGCCTGCTCGAACGCCTTGTGAGCGAACGCCTCGCGGCGCCCCCCCTCGCGGTGACGGTACGCGTCGAGGGCCCGTCCATGCCGGTCTACTTCGATTTCGAAGGGCTTTGGAGCCACCTTGCCGGCCTGGAAGGGACCCTCGCGTACCCCCATGGGCTCGGTGGAGGGATCGAGCCGGGAGCCGAGGGCGAACCGGGGCTCTCCCCGCACCAGCTCTGGGCGATTCACGAACTGTTGCACCGTCCGTTCGTGGCAGCGGACCAGGGACGCGGGGGGCACCTCGTCGGCCCTTTCGGGCTGCCGTTCTCGCAGCGCAAACTGCTCGCCCGCGGTTGGGTGACGCACCGGACCCTGCTCGATCCGTCGCGTCTCCCTCCGTTCCAAGGAAAAGCCGCGGATCAGGTTGTGATGGTCTCCGGGGCTCCCCGAGCGGGCGCGCGACCGGAAGCCCTGTTCGCGATCCTCACGCGGGAGTCTCGGGTCTATCCGTTCCTCTTTGCGGTCGGGCCAGAGCGTTGGCTCATCGGAGCGCTCGGCTCGTCCACGCCACCGCCGGCCGACGCGCGGGGCGCGCGCCGGCCGGTCCTCCCGACGTTGCGCGAGTTCCTCGAAGGCATTGAGATCCTGCAGGAAGCGGCCGCGGGATTCACCGCGCCGGTCGACCACCGCTATGACCGGTTGGCGGAGTCGAAAGAGAGAGCGGCCCCGGCGAAGCCCTGATATGGTCCCCCCGAGGATGCACGAGGGGGCGCGTAGCCTAGCCTGGATAGGGCACCGGGTTCCTAACCCGGCGGTCGAGGGTTCAAATCCCTCCGCGCCCGTGCCGCCACTTCTCTCGGTGTCGTGATACCCAACATGCGCTTGCGTCAATGTAGGGGTACGACGGTCGCGGTCAGCCAACGTACTCGAGAGCTGCTGGGAATGCTCACGTCCGGGGAGGAGACCTACGACGACGTCATCGCCCTGCTGCGTGCGACCATTCCTACCGATTGATCTGGGCGGCGCTCAGTCGCCGCTTTCGGACGGAAGAGTTCGGACCGGTCGAGGGGATGCTGGCCGAGTCACGAGCGCGCCGGGCCCGGGGCCCCTAGCGTGCCCGCTCGAGCCGTTCGTCAGCGCAAAGTTGCGACCGAGTTCTTTCCGCTGCCGCCGAACGTTCGGCCGGTCCACGAACGGGCGATTCGGCAGTGGTCGGCCGACCCGTTCGCATCGGGTCTGGGTTACGAGACCTTCCAACTCTCCCCTACTTCGGGCGTCGTCGCTCCCATCTGGTCGATGAAGGTCGGCGGGTTTCGAGTGTTCTACATCGGGGACGGCGATACGGTGAAGATCGGTGGGCTCGGCGCCCGTCCTGGCTTCTACCGGAAGCTCTCCCGCGTGAGGGGGCTCGTTCGGAACAGCTGAGCATGCGGGACGCCGTTCGGGGGGACACTTCGGCCTGCGCGGAGCGTATCTCCCAGTGGTCGGGACCAGTACGCGACCGATCCCAGGAGGATTCTCCCGGAGGGGTCCCCGCCCCCGCATGCCTGATTGCGGCCGGGAGGTTACGGCCGGCTCGCGACCACCATTCCGACGGGAGGATGGTCTGTCCCGGTGCGCCGTCGCATTTCGTCCGCTTCGTCCCATCGATGCAGGAGGCTCTCTCGAAGGTCTCCCGGTGGAACCGCCTCCGCGAGGGCCCGGGGGAAGTGAGCCAGAAAGTGGGGGAGGTCGACCTCCAGGGTCTTCGTCGACTCGACGACCCCGCCAGCCGTTTCCACGAGTGAAGCCAAGCGGTCAAGGGAGGCGTAGCGAAGGTCGTCCGGCACACCGGAAGTGGCGCTGAATACCTTCTCACGAAGGTCGTACATCGCGAGGTGAGCTCGCTGAGCGCCCGTGCGGGCGATGGGTAACGACTCGGCCACCAGCACGCGAGTCGACACTCGAAGCATCTCTCGGACAACGGCTACGATGTTTTCCTCTCCCCGCAGAGAGCGGATTCCGTGCACGCATACCGCGAGGTCCACGGAACGGTCCCGCAGCGGCAGCCGACGAGCGTCGCAGGTGACGGGCCGGATCCGGTCCCCCATCCCACTGTCGGCCACGATGGATCGGAAGTTTCCCCAACGTGACCGTTCCGCAGCCACGATCCGCCCACCGGACCCGGCGAAGTAGGCGAGCGGGATCGTCGAAACTGCATGGGGACCCGAACCGACCTCGAGGATTGCGGGAGAGTGGTCCAGCGGGGCGTTGCGCAGCACCTCGAACCGTTCCAACATTTCGCAGCGAAGCCACTCGGGAGGTAGGGGCGGAGTGGGTTGCAGTGGAATCCGTCCGATCAGTTCCCGAACCCCGGGTTCGGCAGCCCGCAACCGGGCCTCGAAGCGCTCCATCCACTGGAGTCGGGCCAGACCGCCGCGGTTTGAGGGGTTATCGGTTCAACGGGTTCCGAGCCACTTCGAGGGACCTGACCTCCCGGAGTGTTCGCACCCCTTCGCGCCGGCCTTCCGGACCGTCCGACACCGGTCCTCACGAGCCGCCACTGGTCAGAGGAAGGGCGGTGGTACTGGTCCCAAGTACTCCGAAGGGGCGACGCGAGCGGAGGGGCGTCCCCTCCCCGCTGGGTCGATGCATGATGCATGGACGTGCCCCCGCGGGGTCGCCCGTTCCACCACCACCGTGCGGAGTTCAAATAGTGCGGAAGACACTGAACAGCGGGGCGTGCCGTGTCATGAACGAGGACCGCGAGTCCGTCCGCTCCCCCGAGGACGCCAAGGTCATCCGATGGCTCTTAGAGCAGAACCAGCCAGCCGCTCGCTACTACGCGCTGGTCGACCTGCTCGGGCGCAAGGACGACGACCCCGAGGTGCGGTCCACCCGCTCGAGAATCGCCCGCGTAGGTTGGGCGAACGACCAACTTCGGACGCAGGGGCCCAAAGGATTCTGGGAGGCGCACGAGCCCAAGAACGTCGGGGAATGGGTCAACTTCCTGTACTTCCCTCCTTTCCGGTCCACGAACTGGCGGGCCCTAGTCCTCTCGGACTTGGGACTCAGCGCGACGGACCCGGGGATCAAGAGAATTGCAGAGCTGATCTTCGAGTACAAGCTCCGACGGGGTTCGCCGTTCAACTTCTTCTACGAGGAAGCGTGCATATCGGCCAACACCGCCCGGATGATGACCCGCTTCGGATACGCGGACGACATTCGGGTCCGAAAGCTGTACGACTGGCTGCTCGAGGATCAGCGGGAGGACGGCGGATGGAACTGCTCGCAGGGATCGCCGGGTACGCTCGACGTATGGGAACCTCTCGCCGCCTTCGCGGCACTGCCGAAGGCGAAGCGTTCGCCCAAGATGGAGCAGGCCATCTCACGGGGGGCCGAGTTCTTCCTCGAGCGAAACCTGTTCGAGGAGGGCCGGCCCTACCCTCCTTGGCTTCGGCTGCACTATCCGAACCATTACTTCTACGACATCCTGGTCGGGCTCGATGTGCTGACCCAGCTCGGTTTCGGGGACGACCGGCGGCTCCGTCCGGCCCTCAAGATCCTGGTCGAGAAGCGCCGGGGCGACGGTACCTGGCTCATGGACCGCTCTCATCCGGACACCGGTCCGGGAACGTCCATCCACCCGGACCCAAAGAAGATCAAACCGCTCGTGATCGAGGAGCCGGGCCAGCCCAGCAAGTGGCTCACGCTGAAGGCTCTCCGGGTGCTGAAGCGAGTCGCCGACGCCGGTTAGGACCCGAGGCGCACCGCCAGGGGCAGCGGGCTGACCTCGTCCGCGAAGCGCCGCGAACCACTCACCCGACCGAGTGTACCCCGGCCATCGCGGCCAAGGAGGAGCCCCCGAACCGGCCGCGGTCGGTCTTCGGAGGAGCTGTTGCCCGAATCGCAGCCGAGGCATTCCCCAGCCCTCCGAGGAAGCGTTTGACGATGTCGCCCCCACGACCGGCGGAGAGCTCCGTCGGGGAACCCGGCTCCATATGGGCCAGGAGCGCTCTGGTCCAAGTGTGACCTCACCGCGGGGAGTGCGGACCCGGCCGTGGCCTCTCGCCGAAGGCGAACGTAGGAGTTGGGGGGAGCTCCCTCGTTCGGTCCGCGAGGCGCTCGAGGGGCATCTGCATGCACGGGTGCTCCGGTCGCGCTCCGAGCCGGGCGGCTTCTCTCCGGGGGTTGCTTCGAGACTCTTGCTCTCGGACGGGCGGAGGGTCTTCGCAAAGGTCCTCGGCCCCGAGCCGAACCCCGGTTCGGTCGAAGTGCACCGGAGGGAGGCCGAGGTGCTCGGACGGATGCCTCGGGCCGCGCCGGTGCCGCGACTCCTTTCCGTCTACGACGACGGCACGTGGGTTGCCCTTTTCCTTACAGAAGTGGAGGGGCGCACCCCGCAGCTCCCCTGGAGAAGAAGTGAGCTCGACCGAGTGCTCCGGGCCACCACAGCACTGGCAACGCTTCTGACGCCCGCCCCCTTCCGAGCGGCCACGTACGGAGAACGTCACCGGGAAGCGTTCGCCCGTTGGCAAGAGATGGCGGATTCCGGGCGAGAAGGGACCGATCGCCTCGAGGACCTCGATCCTTGGGCTCGGGACCACCTCGGCGATCTTGTTCTCCTCGAGTCCAAGTTCGAGGAGGCGTCGTCCGGATCGACGCTCCTTCACTCGGATCTGAGGGCCGACAACATACTGCTGACCAAGGACCGGGTCTACTTCGCGGACTGGCCGGGCGCCTGCGTCGGTGCGCCCTGGGTGGATCTGGTAGGCTTTCTTCCCAGTGTCGCGATGCAAGGTGGGCCCAAGCCATGGACCCTGTTCGACGGAAGCGCCCTGGGGCGGGACGCCGAGCCCGATCGGGTGGACTCGGTTCTCGCCGCCCTCGCGGGATTCCTCCTGGGGAATGCCCGCAAACCCCCTCCTCCCGGACTCTCCACGCTTCGCCCCTTCCAGCGGGGCCAGGGCCTTCGGGCCTTGGAGTGGCTCCGGCACCGCCTCGACGACCCGTAACGGGGCGCCGGGCGCCGCTCCCTACCGGCAAGGCGCGGAGCTGACCGGAAAGATTCGAGGTCTGGCTCCACCGGAGAGCCTATGACTCGCAGCGAGGAGATTCGACCTCCAGGAATCCACCGCGAGGGTAGTAGGGCCCCCGCCAAGTGGGTCGCGTCTCCTGCCTGGGGAAGCTCGAGCAGCGCGCGACCGCAGGACGACGCCCATCTCTGAGGTGACGCGGTCGGAACGCCCGGCCGCTTCGCTCCCGCCGGCCTGGGTCGCCGACGTCAGCCACGGACGAACGACACGTTCAGCGCCGCTGCGGCGCGGACGAGGGACTTGAAGGCGATCTCGTCCACCTCGTCCCCCTCGCGGAGGACGATGGCGCGCATGATGTTGCCTTCGAGGCCGGAGTTGAAGAGGCCCTTCGGGTCCTTGAGCGAAGCCCCTTTGGCGAACGTCAGCCGCACGTGATTCTTGTAGATCTCCCCGGTGCAAATGATCCCGTCGTGAGACCAGACCGGAACCCCCTCGGGATTCGATGGCTTCCTCCATTTCCGTTCCTCGACCACGTTGGGGTCGGCTTGCTGGATGAGCCCCCGCATCCGGGATAGCGTCTCGCCGCGCCAGTCCCGCAGTTCCGGGATCTTCGCATCCGTCCACTTGGACGGAGGCTCGACTTTCTGCGAGGTGCCTTTCTTCATGCCCCACTGTGGCCCGGCCCGCTCTTATTTCTTGCGAATCGCCGCTGCCGACTCCGGCCGGAAGACAAGGGCCATCTCTCCGGGCAGTTCGAGGTGCCTCGGCGGAGCTACCTCGCTCCCCCATGGTCCATGTCCGAGGGAGGAGTTCGAGCTTCTGCTGGAGGAAGGGTGTCCCGGTGAGATATTTCTCGGCTCGAAACGGGTTCGCGCCCCTGGGCGGCTCGAATCCGACCACCCACGCCACTCTCCGGTGAGCTCGTGCCCGATCGAGGCGCTCCGCCTAGGGCTCGGTCCCGAAGAGCGGGGCTCGGGAGGTCGATCCTGTCGGCCGCGCGGATGCCCGGCTCGTTCGTCGCGTGGCGCGTTCCCCCGTCGCCAAGGGCGGATTCCGGCGCATCAAAGAGGCTATTGTCGTGGAGGCGGGCCCGTTCCCCCACCGCCGGGCCGACGCCGCCCGAGGAGATATCCGGCTCCGACTCCCCCCGCGAGGGCGAACGCCGTGGCGACCCCGAGGACGAGCGGATCCGTACCCGAGGCCGAAGGGGTTCCGCCGCCCCCGGTGGCGAGGAAAGCGATGGTCCGGGAGACCGCCGTTCCGTTCACGACGATCACCCCTGAGGCCGGAACGGGTGCGAAGCCCGGGGGAGAGCTCACCAGAAAAGCGTACGAGCCGTTGGGGAGGTCGAGGACAAGCCGAGCGGCGTTCGTCCTGAGGTTCGTGCCCGCGACGCTGACGTTCCAGCTCGCGCCGGCCGGGAGCCCCGTCTCCTCCAAGGCCATGGGAAACCGCGACGCCGGCGACACCGCGGTCAGTGAGTTCGAGAGCGAGTTCGCGACGTACACCGCCCCGGTACTCTCGTCCCAGGTCATCCCCCCGGCCCCGTCACCAACGAACACGGCTCCCGCGACCTCCTCGGAGGTCGCGTTCACGACCGAGAGCACCTCGGTTCCGTTCGTCGCGAAGAGGTCGTCCTGTGCCGAAACGAAGAGCAGATCCCCGGCCCCACCGGGCAGCGGGAAGACCGAGGAAGCGGCTCCCGTCGAACCGTTGAGCACCGCAACGCCGTTTCCGACGAACGTCGAGTTCGCCCCTCCATCGAACGTGGCGCTCGCGTACACCTCGCCCGACACCGGGTTGAACGTCAGGGCCGAGACCAGGGACGCCGACGGCGCAAGGTAGTGGAGGTCGACGAGCGTGTCGTTGGTGGGAAGGATCGTGGCCACCCAGCCGTCCCAACCGCCCACCCACACCCGGCCGCTCGGCGCCACGTAGGCGAGTGCGGTGACGGGTCCACCTTCGCCGTGGACCGGAATGGTCGCGATCACGCGATGGGTCTCGGCCGAGATGACGTAAACGGTGCTGCCCAGCTGATCGATCGATTCGTTCGATATCGCCACGTACACGTGATCGTCGATCGGATTGTACGCGATCAACGGAAGCGGGGAGGCCACATCGAGCGGCAGGGCGATGCGCGCCACGACGCTCCAGTTCCGGTCGCTCACGACGGTCACGTTCCCGCTGGCTCCGACCACATAGACCTCAGAGTCGATGGGATCGTACGCGATGCCGACGGCCCCAGGTACCCCCACCACCGTTGCGACGGTCGACCGAGTGAGAGCGGAGACGATGCTCAAGTTCCCCGCCGCTTCGTTCGCCACGACGAGGTCCCCGGTCGCGTTGTCGTACGCCACATCCACCGGTCCTCCTCCCGCGATCGGGGTGGTCGCCTCGGCGCCGGTCCCGAGCCCGACGGTGGTGATCCCGTCCCCGCACGAGTCCGCGACATCGACCGCGATTCCGCTGATGGGAGCGAGGGCGGAGGGGCACTGGACTCGCGTGGGGTACACGGAGATCGTGGAGAAGTTCTGCGGGTTGAGGATGTAAACGGCTCCGCTCGACGTGACCGCATCGAGGTGCTGGGTGGCGCTGTCGTAGGCGATCGCGGAAACCACGCCCGAGGCACCGCCGAGGGTGAGATTGGCGATCACCCGATGCAGGGTCGCCGAGAGGACCTCGATCTCCCCGTACCACAGGACGAAGACGGTGTTCTGCAGGGGGTCGAACGCAAACGGGCCTCCGCCCGCCCCCTCGATCGTCCCTGCCGTCCAGTAGGAGCCCACACGGGCCCAGGCGACGCCGAAGTACCCGGAGAATCCCATGTACCCCGTCACGTACACTTCCTGAGTCACGGTATCCACGACGAGGCTCCCCACGCCGAAGAATCCGGCAAAGGTGATCCACGTGGCTTCGATGTCATAGTAGGTACCGTCGAGCACCACTACGAGACCGGAAGGTCCCGTGAGGACGAAGACGAGGCCGTACGATGGGTCAAACCCCATCGAGAGGGGTGGAGCCGGTAACGCGACCGTCGCCGCGAGCGTATGGGACGTCGTATTGAGCGCCGCGAGGGAGTTCGAGCCCGTGTCGGCCACGAGTACCTCTTCGGTGATCGGGTCGTACAGAAGGGTCGTGGGATCCGCGCCGACCATGACGCGTGCGATCAACCGGTCGGACGCGGCCGATAGTACCACGACGTACGATGGTTGCACCGTCGCGTAGATCTCCCCCGTGGAGTTGACGTAGAGGAGGTCGGTCGGAGCTTCACCGGGGGGCCCCAACGAAAGGTTTGTCGTGACGAAGTATCGGGGCGCCGCCGGTCCGGTGGTGGCCGGGACCTCCGGTCTCAACGGCGTCTCTCCGGCAGCGAGGAGTCCGCTGGCGGGCGACCCTAGAAGCGTGGGACCGTTGGCCGGGGCCGTCGATCCGTGACCTATGCCCGCCGCGCCCACCAACCCAGCCGCAGAAAGGCAGAGCGCGACCTGGAGCAAGACGGGTACGAAACCCTGGCGCGGCATGGGGCCGAAGCACGAGGGGCTGTGGACCTATCTGCCTTTGGGGAGGAGTGAGCGATTCCCGCGGGGCCAGCGACAAGGTCCAACCATCGTGCGCGCGGCCCGCCGTGAGCCCTCGGGAGGCCCACCGCCCCCCTCCGAGGCGACTTTGGGCCGTTCCGGCCGGTGGGCCCGGGAGCCGCTGGACGAGCGACGAAGGGCCGAAGTAGGCGGAGGTGCATCGGCGGCGCGTGCCGAAACCCTCCCCATTGCCGGCGCTCGTCGATACGCTCCTTCCGGGCGCGAGTTCGCCGGACGGAGGGTCTCCCTATCCCTCGGCTTGCGCGGCGGGAGTGGACCGGGAGGTCGCCGACCTGGTGCAAAGTCTCTCTACGGCGGAGCGGGAGGAGTTCGCGCAGCTCCTGCGGGTGGTCGAGAGTCGGGGCGCGAACCTGTTGCTCTCCGGCCGACCCGTCCGCTTCTCCCGGCTGTCGCCGGCGCAGCGCGAGGCGTATCTGAAGGCCTGGTCGCGAAGCCGACTGGTGGTGAAGCGTAAGGGATTCCACGCGATCAAGCGTCTGGCGGCCGGCCTCTACTACTCCCCTCCCGCGACCCGCGCGTCGCACCCCCTGTGGGAGCGGATCCACTACTCCCCGCCCCCACTGCCGGTGGACGTCCCGGACCCGCTGCCAGAGCTTCGCCCGGTCCGGCCCGAGACCGACGTCGAGGAGTCCGCGGACGTGTGCGTAATCGGGAGCGGAGCCGGAGGCGGCGTCATCGCCGCTCGGGCGGCGGCCGCTGGTTACCGGGTCGTGGTGCTCGAAGCCGGCCGTTGGTTCGACCGGCTGAGATACCCGCGGGGGGAGCGGGAGGCGCACGATGAGCTGTTCCTGGGCCGGGGGATCGTGACGAACGACGACCACGCGATCGGGATCCTGGCGGGCGAGGCGGTGGGGGGAAGCACCGCGATCAACTGGATGACCTGCCTTCCCCCTCGGCCCGAGGCTCGGGCGGAGTGGGTCCGGGACGGGGGCATGAGAGGCGCGGATGGCCCGGATTTCGATCTCGCGTATGCGGCGGTCGCCGACCGCCTCCAGGTCTCGACCCGAGAGAGCGATGTCAACGCCTCGAACGACGCGCTCCGACGCGGCTGCCGAGCGCTCGGCTATCGGCAAGGGCCCGACTGGGACATCATCGCCCGAAACGCCGTTGGCTGTCGGTCCCGGTGCGGGTTCTGTACCTTTGGCTGCCCCCACGGGGCACGCCAATCGACGCTCACTACGTTCCTCGCCGACGCCCTTCGCGCCGGGACTCGACTTTACGCGTCCACTCGGGCCGACGAGATCGTGGTCGACCGAGGTCGTGCCACGGGCGTGCTCGCAACGTACCGAGACGGATCGCGTACCCACCGGGTCCGCGTGAGAGCTCGAGCGATCGTCGCGGCCTGCGGCGCGCTCCAAACCCCGGCGCTCCTCCTGCGGTCGGGGATCCGGTTCCCGGGGATCGGCGTCGGGCTTCGGCTCGACCCTACCGTTGCCCTCGCCGGCGAGTTTCCGTTTCCCGTCCGGGCGTGGGAGGGGCCCCACCAAACGGTCGGCGTTTACCGGTTCCAATCGACCGATGACGGCGCCCACGGACCCTGGATCGAGGTCGCCCCCATCCATCCGGGCCTCGCCGCGATCGCCCTCTCCTGGGAGGGGTCCTCCGACTTCCGGCGACAGATGGAGCGGATCGAGCGGGTCGCCACGCCGATCGTGCTGGTTCGCGACGTCGGGGAGGGGCGGGTTTCGATCGACCGGGAGGGCCGCCCATCGGTCCGCTACGTCCTGACCCGACGGGACCGTCAGAACCTCGTCCGCGGAATGGTCGAAACCGCCCGGATCCTCCGGGCGGCCGGCGCGACCCGGCTCCTCTCGCTCCACACCCCCCGCATCGAAGCGGGGAACGGTGCCGCGCCGCTCTCCGAGAACGACCTCGACCGGTTCCTCGCGGACGTGGAGGCCCGGGGCATCCGGGAGAGCTCGATCGCCCTATTCTCCGCTCACCCGATCGGGTCGGCCCGAGCCGGCATCGATCCCCGGCGCTCGGCCGCGCGACCGACGGGGGAAGTGCACGGTATCGAGGGGTTGTGGATCGGCGACGGGAGCCTGCTCCCGACCGCTCCGGGCGCGAATCCGATGATGTCGATCCTTGCCACCGCTTGGCGAACCGGCGAGACGCTGGTCGGACGACTTTCCGGGCGGAGTGAGGCGAACCCCCCGGGGATGGCATAGGGGTCGCGGGGACGACGACCGTCCCGTGGGGCCGCGTGATTAATAATGACCTAAGACACCTGGCTACCGTCGATGGCCGGACTGCTAGGGGGATTGCCGAAGAGGACCTCCTCGGCCCCGGTCGTGGGTCATCCAGGCGGCCTACCACGGCGCGTCAAGCCCGGTCCGGCCCGTGAGTCGGATCTCGGATCCGGGGCGCGAACCTCCCCGGCCTCCACCAGACGCGGCGCTGGGTGGCGCTCCTCCCGCGCCTTCCCCCTCGTTCGGTGGACGACGGGGTCCGTCGCTCTGATCGTCATTCTATTGGCCGGAGCGACGTTCGGCACGCCGACCATGACCCCGCTCTCGGTCGCCCACGACCTCGGCGTCCCGCGGGCGTCACCCCTACCGGCTCCCAATTACCTTCCCTTCCTCGAGCGCGCTCCCCTGGTCCCGGTGGGCGGCTCACCGACCGATGCCCAACTACCGGGCTCGCGGGTCCTTTCGAGCACGATCGTGGTCCCCCTTACGGTGGTGGTGACCTTCCGCCTCTCGAACCAGTCGGGGCTCGATACGGTGCTCGCGGAGCTGTCCGATCCCTCCTCGCCGTCCTACCATCATTTCCTTTCGGCCTCGCAGTTCGATGCACGGTTCGCCCCGTCGGTGGCAACGTACGAGTCGGCGATCCAGTACTTTGGCGCCCTCGGGGTTTCGAATCTCACCACGCTTCCCGACCGCGTTTCGCTTTCGTTCACGGTCCCGTCTTCGGTGGCCGGGCAGGTCTTCCACACGCGCATCCTCGAGCTCGAAAAGGGGGGCATCTCGTACTTCGCTCCCGCCACCCCCCCGGAGCTACCGGCCCCTCTCGCAGGGTCTGTCGCCCAGGTGGCCGGGCTCGGAACGTACTACCAGCAGTTCCTGCGGAGCAACCACGGCGCGGCTCTCCGTGCCGCGCCGCGACCGGCCGTGGGAATACCCGACGTTCCCCTCGCTTCGACCGGCTACCCTACCCCCGTGACCATTGGGGGAATCCAGTTCGAGTACGGACCAGATTTCCAGGTCGCGTACGACGAGCCGTCACTTTTCACCGAATACGGGTTCCCCACCAATGCCTCGATCGCGACCATCCTGTGGTCGGGTTCGTATCTCGGATCGACCGGGACCACCCCGTGCGGACCGCTGACGAGCGGACAGAGCGTCGGTCCGTTCGTGCCCTCGGACGTCTACGACTTTTTCAACGAGACCCTGCCCGCCGGCCAACCCCACGCGCAGGTGACCGGGGTCCCGATCAACGGGGCCCCGCTTCCGGGGTTGAACGCCTCGTGCGATTCGACCGGGGCCAACGTCGAGAACACTCTCGACCTCGAGATGGTGGGGTCGTCGGCCCCCGGCGCCCATGTCTACAACGTCTACGGACCCGCCGCGACCTACGCCAACCTCGACAGTGCGTTCGCGGCGATATTGAGCCCCCCCGCCACCCTGCCCGCCGCGGTTCGTGCCGGGCTGCGGAACGTGACGGTCATCACGAACTCCTGGGGAGGGACCGACGCGAACGATTCCTCCTGGTATACGAGCCTCGAGCAGGCGCAGGCGCGGGGGATCAGCGTCCTCGCAAGCTCCGGGGATTCGGGCGACAACCCGGCGAGCTCGAAGTACGTCGGCTCGACGGTCGAGTACCCGTCCTCGATGGCGTTCAACACGTTCGGGGACGTCGCCGTCGGCGGTACCACGGTCACGCTCGTGGCGAGCAGCCTCCATCTCTCCCGTCAGATCGTCTGGAACATCTCCGCTCAGGATACCGCGGATGGCGGACCGGCGGGCAGCACCGGCGGGATCAGCAGCGTCTTTCCCGAACCGACGTGGCAGCGCAACAGCGAGTCCCAGACCGTCCTCCGCGGCGCCGGCCGTGGCGCCCCGGATCTCTCCGCCGTGGCGAACAATACCCTCATCACGATCTCGTTCAACGGCTATCAGTACCGGGCGACCAACGCGTCACACACGGGGCCGTTCGAGTACGTCTGGGGCACGAGCATCGCCTCGCCGCTCGTGGCCGGCATGATCGCGACGATCGACCATGCCCTGCGATCCGCGGGGAACCCCGTGCTCGGTTTCCTCGACCCGGCGCTGTATTCGATCGCGAACGCGACGTACGCTCCGCAGCCCGCCCAGAATCCCGTCGGGGTGGGAGCGTTCCCGAACCCGAACTACACCTCGGCCCTGCCCACCCTCCCGTTCTACGACATCACGACGGGCCAGAACGACCGGTATGGGGCGCTTCCCGCCTATGACCTCGTCACCGGCTGGGGCTCCCTCGACGCGTACAATTACACGATGTACGTGCTCACCCTACCGTCGACCCCGGTCCCCGGGCACCTCGACGCAACGCGGGACTGGTTCAATCTCACCGGGCTCGCGGTCACCTCGACGTTCGCGGGTGGCGGGGTCAACACGGCCTACAATGCCTCGATCCAGCAGAACTTCTTCCTCGCGAACAGCCTCGGCGCTCCGGTCTACTGGGTCCAGAACGTCGTCTACATCAGCGGCGTCCCCGGGGCATGGAACATGTGGTACACGGGCTGGGTGATCTTCCCCTTCTGGGGGCTCTATCCGAGCCTGTCGGTGTACGAGTACAACGTGCCCCCCTTCCCGCTGGCGACCGCGCTCCCATTGTCCCTCGAGCTCACGACCCGCCTCGTCAACCCGAGCGGTCTGGGGGCGACGGTCGACTTCTCGTTTGGGGCGACGGGGTCCACTGCACTGAGCCTCCCGGTCCCGGGCGCCTCGTTCCTCATCGGGGCACTCAACTATACGTACTCCTGGCAGGGCATGAATTATACGAACGGCCCGATGGCGGGGGCCGGCGTCCTCGGCGGGCTCGCTCCCCAATTCGGCCTCGTCGGTGGCCCATCGCTCGGGATCGGCCACTTCCGGCCTCCCACCGCCGGAAACCTAAGCGCCTGGATCGAGCCGGTGGGAGTCTCGGGATTCCTACCGGCCGCGACCCAGTCGTACGGGCTAGCGGCGGACCAGACCGGCGAAGAAGCCTCGAACCTGAGCTATGTACCGCTCGGGCCCAACACCTGGGATCTGACCTCGCTCGTCGGCTCCACCACCCAAGGGGTCGTTGCGTACGAGGGAACGAGCTACTCCGTGAATTTCCAGGAGAGCGGTCTCCCGCCCGGAACGACCTGGAGCGTCGGTATCGGAGCGGTGCGCGAGTCCTCGGTCGGCACCTCGATCGCCTTCTACCTCCCCAACGGAACGTATTCGACCTCCGTGACGAGCGGGGACCCTCGTTGGTCGGCGACGTACCCCTCGTCCTTCACCGTGGCGGGGGCCGGTCTCACCCTCTCCGCCACGTTCTCCCTCGTCACGTTTCCGGTGACCTTCCGAGAGAGCGGTCTCCCGGCCGGGCTGACCTGGTCGGTCACGTTCAATGCGACCGTACGGAGCCTCACGACCTCCGGGGGCACCGACTCGCTCTCCTTCCCCGCTGCGCCGAACGGAACGTACCCCTACACGATCGCGGGCATTGCCGGCTGGCGCCAGAGCACGCTGCCGTACTCGGGAACGCAGGCAGTGAACGGGAGCGCGCTCACGGTGGATCTCACCTATCTCGAGTCCGTGTACTCCGCGGCGTTCCGAGAAACCGGCCTCGGCGCGGGGCTCAACTGGTCGGTGACCCTCCACGCGGTGACCGAGCATCTCACCACGGACGGAGGCACGGACTCGCTCGCCTTCCCCGCGCAACCCAACGGGAGCTACCCGTACGTGATCGCCCCCTTGAGCGGGTGGACCCAGTCCACGGTCCCGTACGCGGGCACGGAGACGATCGACGGGGCCGGTATCTCCGTGACCCTGGCCTACACCGAGGTGGTCTACCGCGTGACCTTCACCGAATCCGGACTCCCGAGCGACACCAACTGGTCCGTCACGGTGGCCGGCGTGGTCCACTCCTCCACCACTCCCACGATCGTGTTTCTCGAGCCGAACGGCTCCTACGCGTTCACGGTCGGCGCGCCGGCGAACTACGACGCCTCGCCGTCCGGCGGGACCGTTTCGGTGGCAGCGTCGAACCGGTCGATCGCCGTTTCCTTCTCCCCTCCGGCCACGTTCCTGGGTCTCCCCGCGCTCGAGGGCTACGCGCTCCTCGCGGGCGGGATCGTGCTGGCAGCGGCGCTCGTCGCCGGGGGGCTCTTCCGCCGGCGCGCGAAGGCCACCCCGCCACCGGTCCCCACTCCTCCCC
>DAIDCO010000038.1 GCA_027309555.1 bacterium | reverse complement strand
CGGCGAAGCCCACGACCACGACGGTGAACGCGACGAGGCCGACCGACAGCGCCAGGATGCTGTCATTGCGAGCACGCACGTCGCGCAGCTGCTCCAGGAAGGAGAGAGCCACCAGTGCCCGGAGAACGTCGAGACGTGCGTCCGAATCCGTGCGATGGCCGACCTCCCTTCCCGCTTCGGAGAGTACCAGGTGGTCGCGTTCACGAGCTGCACCGACCACAAGGAGCACGCCGCGTTCATCCACGGAGACATCTTCGACGGCGAGGAGGTTCCCGTCCGACTCCACTCGGAGTGCCTCACCGGCGACGCCATCGGTTCGCTGCGGTGCGACTGTCGCGACCAGCTCATCGAGTCGCTCGAGCGGATCGGACGGATGCCGGCGGGGATCGTCCTGTACCTGCGTCAGGAGGGTCGGGGGATCGGCTTCGTGAACAAGATCCGCGCCTACCAGCTCCAGGACGCCGGGTACGACACGGTCCAAGCGAACGAGATCCTCGGTTTCCGGCCCGACGAGAGGGACTACGGCGTGGCGGCGCGCATGCTGAACTCGCTGCACGTCCGTTCGATCAAGATCCTCACGAACAACCCCGCGAAGGTCGCCGACCTCGAGCGACACGGGGTGCGCATCGTGGGCCGGATCGCGGTCGCGATACCGCCCAACGAGGTCAACCGACAGTACCTGGAGACGAAGCGCCGCAAGATGGGCCACCTCATCGACCTCGAGCAGTCGGACGACCTCGTCGACTACGCCCGAGATCCCCCGGGTTGAGCCTTCCGCGCCCCGGCGCCCCCCGGCACCCGTCGCGGCGTCGCCCCGGGACGTAGACCCGGAGCGAAGGAGCGCGGGCCCGATAACGGCGGAAGGGACCCATCCCCTCGGTACGGCCGCTCTCCGCCGAGGCCCTGGGCGACCGCGCCGTTGTCATGTTGACAGTCATCTACATATATTCATGTTGATGTCGGTCAACACGATGTCGACCCCCGAGGTGGAAACCGGACTTGCCGAGCGACTCGGTCGGCTCAAGGGCGGCCCGGCCTGCTGCGTCCCGGAGTATACGGATCTCGCCGACGGGATTCGGGCATCCCCGAAGTTCCCCCGCGCCCTCGAGCGCATGAAGGCCCTCGCGGACGAGAACCGACTGCTCGTGGTCTCCCTCCTGCGACGCCGAAGAGAGCTCTGCGCGTGCGAGGTCCAGGCCGCGACGGGGCTGACCCATCCGACCGTGAGCCACCACATGGCGGTCCTGGTCGCGGCGGGCCTTGTGCGCGAGCGTCGGGAGGGGAAGTGGATGTACTATCGCCGGGCCGACCGGAGGGAGTCCGAGGTGCCGTGACGAACGAAGCGGGAGAGCCGCCGACCGAGGAGGCCCGGAAGGAGCACGTCCGCGACCGTTACGGGGAGATCGCGAGAGGTCACGGTTGCTGCGGAACCCCCTCATCGAGCGGATCCGACTGCTGCGCCGGGTCCTCCGCGAGCGCGTGCGGGGGGAGGGCAGACTCGCTCCTCGAGCTCGGGTACACCGCGGAGGAGCTCGCGCAGATCCCCGACGGCGCGAACCTCGGACTGGGGTGCGGTAACCCGACCGCGCTGCTCTCGCTCGGGCCGGGCGAGGTCGTGCTCGACCTCGGCAGCGGCGCCGGCGTAGACTGCTTCCTTGCGGCGACGAAGGTCGGGCCGACCGGTAGAGTGATCGGCGTCGACATGACTCCGTCGATGGTCTCTCGGGCCCGGGCGAACGCCCGCGCGTCGGGGATCGAGAACGTCGAGTTCCGGCTCGGCGAGATCGAGCATCTGCCCGTCGCCGACCGCTCGGTCGATGTGGTCCTCTCGAACTGCGTCGTCAATCTGGTCCCGGACAAGGCCGCGGTGTACCGCGAAGCGTTCCGCGTCCTTCGCCCCGGCGGCCGCCTCGCGATCGCCGACGTCGTCGCGACGCGGCCGATCACGGCGGCCGAGCGGAACGACCTGGCTCTATGGTCGTCGTGCTCCTCGGGGGCCCTTAGGGCGGGCGAGGTGGAGTCGCTCCTCGCGGCCGCCGGGTTCCGGGAGGTCACCCTCCGCGTGAACGACGTCGACCCGGTTCCGGTGTCGCTCGAGGGTCCGGTCGGCCCCGCCGTGCGTTCGGCGGAGATCCGCGCGGTCCGCCCGGCCTGAGGTTCCATGGCGACGCGAACCGTGCTGTTCGTCTGCGTGGAGAACTCGGCCCGCTCGCTCATGGCGGAGGCGATGTTCAACGCGGACCCTCCCCGAGGTTGGCGAGCGATCTCCGCGGGCACCGAGCCGGCCGCCGCCGCGAATCCGCGGACCGGGCCCCTGCTCCGCGAGGTCGGGCTCGAACTTCCCGGCCACCCCCCGCAACGCCTCACGGAGGAGATGATCGCAGAGGCTTCGGTCCGGATCACGATGGGCTGCCTCGACCGCGCGAGCTGTCCGGCTCGGCTGAAGACGCTCGAGCTGACGGACTGGGCCCTTCGGGACCCCGCACCGCTCGACGACCGCGGCTTCCGCGAGGTGCGAGAAGAGCTCGCGGAACGGGTGCGGCGCCTCCGCCTCGAGCTCGCCCGCTCGTCGCGCCCCCGCGAGGTCGGACAGGGACCTCCCGAGACAACGCCGTGACCCCGGCGACCCGGTCGTCGGAGGGGACGACGCGACGGCGCGAGAAGCTCGACGTCGTGGACCGGTTCCTCCCCCTCTGGGTGCTCTCCGCCATGGCGCTCGGGCTCGCCGTTGGCCGACTCTGGCCCGGCATCGGCGCCGCCCTCGGTCGCTGGCAGGTCCAGTCGGTCTCGGTCCCGATCGCCCTCGGGCTGCTCCTGATGATGTACCCGATCCTCGCCCGGGTGCGCTACGGGCGGGTTCGGGAGGTCGCCCGCGGCTGGCGCTCCACGGTGTTCCCGCTCGTGCTGAACTGGGCGGTCGGCCCGGCGTTCATGTTCGCCCTGGCCTGGGCGCTGCTCCCCGGGGCCCCCGCGCTCCGCACCGGGGTCATCCTGGTCGGATTGGCTCGCTGCATCGCGATGGTGCTCGTATGGAATCAGCTCGCGGGCGGCGACCCGGAGTACGCCACCGTACTGGTCGCCCTCAACGCGGTCTTCCAGATCCTGGCCTATGCCGGACTCGCGGTGTTCTACCTCGAGATCCTCCCGGCGTGGCTCCATCTCCCGCACCAGGCGATCTCCGTCGACCCCTCGACGGTCGCCCTGAGCGTCCTCGTCTTCCTCGGGATCCCCCTCGCGGCCGCGCTCGCGACGCGCGTCGGCCTCGGTCGGTGGAAAGGCCCGTCCTGGTACGACCGCCGGTTCGCTCCGCGCATCGGTCGGCTCACGCTCTGGGGCCTGCTATTCACCATCGTCGTCATGTTCGCGATCCAGGGCCTCTCGATCACGACGCTACCCCTCACGGTGGTCGAGGTGATGCTGCCGCTCCTGGCCTACTTCCTCGGGATGTGGCTCCTGGCGTACCTCGGGAGTCGCCTCATGCGGTTCGGCTACGAGAAGTCCGTGACGGTGGCGTTCACCGCCGCGAGCAACGACTTCGAGCTTGCGATCGCGGTCGCCGTCGTCGTCTTCGGGGTCGCCTCTCGGGAGGCGTTCGCCTCGGTCATCGGCCCCCTCGTCGAGGTTCCGGTGTTGCTCGCTCTCGTGTACCTGGCGCTCTGGAGCCGCCCCTGGTTCGAGCGCCGCCCGGCTCGCGCGGGGGGGAGCGATCCCGGCGGGGGCCGCGGGCCTCCTTCCGTGGCCCGAACGGGCCCCGAGCGGGAGCGGACCCCCTGAGCCCGCCGGGCCGCGTTG
Organism: bacterium; assembly: GCA_027309555.1. Taxonomy (GTDB): domain Archaea; phylum Thermoplasmatota; class Thermoplasmata; order Lutacidiplasmatales; family UBA184; genus Lutacidiplasma. Next base: position 14,323 of record DAIDCO010000038.1, on the reverse strand, counting down.
GTCCGACGCCCGTTCCCGACGCCCGATGGGCGCGCGCGAGGAGGTTCCCGTCCGTCCTCCCGGGAGGGACCCGCTCCCGGGCGTCTCCGAACGGGTCGTTCACGCCTTATCTGCCCGGCCGATGACCGGTCGCCATGACCGACAGCCGACCGCCGGGAACGTTCATCTCCGACCTTCGTCCGAGTCGGATCGCCACGATCGAGGGTACGATCGTGACGCTCGAGCCGACCCGCGAGGTCGAGACCCGGGCCGGGGCGAAGCGGAAGGTCCGCCATGGGAAACTCAGCGACCGGACGGGAGAGATCACGCTCGTCCTGTGGGGCGCGGACGTGGACCGGGTCGCGCCGGGGGACCGGGTCCGGATCACGGAAGGATGGGTCTCGGACTACCGCGGCCGGCCGCAGATCTCGCTCGGGAAGACGGGCACTCTCGAAATGCTCGCGTCGGACGGCCCCGACCCGATCTCCCGCTGATCGCCCCCCCCGCCACAATCGTTGCGGGTGCCGGACGTTCCTTCGGGGACCCCGGCCTCGGTCGATCCCGGTCCTCCGCTCCTCATCCCGGGGCTCCTGCCGGACGGTCCCGGGAGGAGGACGAAGCGGAGGCCCTCCGCCGAGCTACACGACCGCGGGCGGGAGGTCGTAGTGCACGAACGGACCCTCCATGTACTCCAGCACTTTCTCCTGGCCGAACTCACGGCCGAGGTCATGGGCTGTCCGGAGCGTCGCCCTGACCTCCTCCGCCGGCGCGGGCGGGATGACCGCGGTGGTCGTCTCGACCGGTAGTCGATGTCGGTTGAGACAGACCAGGACCGCCTCGAAGTTCGGGTAGGCGAGCTGGAACAGGCGCAGCTGGAGTTGAACGTCCGGCGGAGGAGGGATCGCCGCATAGCTCTTCATCTCGAAGAAGCGGCCACGGCCGTCCCAGTAGTCCGGCTGCGCGTAGACCCCGACCGCCCCCCCAATGACGATGACCCGCGTCCGCGGCCGGGCGAGCCCGAAGATCGGGCTGTGGCGGTAGGCGTCGAGCGACCCGCCGATCTGGGCCCGGATGCGCTCCCGCTCCTCGGCGGGGGGCGCGACCGCCGCCACGGCGAGCGCCTCGTCCAACAGGGCATCGGCCCGGGCCCGCATCGCGGTGAGGCTCGGTCGACGTCCGAGGCGGACCGAGCGCCCGAACTCCGAGAGCGACGCATCGATCGCGCTTCCTACCGCCATCGCGACCGCGTCCTCCTCGCTCGGCGGAGGCCGGGGGTAGCTACGTCGAACGATCTCGTGCGCCGGGAGCGCTCGGATCGTGGTCATGCTCGTCCGCCTCGCCGGGCTCCTCGGGGGATTCCCGGGCCCCGCAGTGCGGAGGATCGTACCTCGCGCGACCTCTTGAGGGTCCGGCCCCTCGGACAGGGTCCAAAAACGCCCGAAGGGGAGCATGCCCTCTGGCCTCGGGAGGATCGAAAGCCCCGGCGCGCCCGAGGGGTCGCGAAGAAGGTCAGTTCCGCTCCCGAGGTACGAGCCCTATCGGGGGCGCCGCCCTACCGATGGGGTCGTGAGGTCCCTCTGGGCCGAGCGTGCCCGAGGTCGCTGGCCCGGCCCCCGGACATGGCCCCGGGGAGCCGTCCGACGCCCGCTCTCGCGACCGAGAGCGAAGTCTCTATGAACCCGTCGCGGGAGCGGGGATCGACACGGCCATGACCGAGGCGCTCTACCTCACGGATGCCTATCGCACGCGGTTCGAGGCGCGAGTGGTCGGGGTTGCCCCCGAGGGGCTCCTCCTCGACCGAACGGCGTTCTACCCGGCGGGCGGGGGCCAGCCTGCCGACACCGGCCAGCTCTCGGTCGGCGGCGAGGAGGGCGTGCGCGTCACCGACGTCCGCAAGACCTCCGAGGGGATTCTTCACGTCGTGGCCCCCTCCCCCACGCGATCGATGGGGGCCCCGGTGTCGGGGACGGTCGACTGGTTGCGGCGCTTCGCGCACATGCGCTACCACACGGCGCTCCACATCCTGAGCGGGGTCGTCTTCCGCACGATCGGCAGCGGGATCACCGGCAACCAGATCGGGGAAGAGCGTGCGCGCATGGACTTCTCCCTGCCGGGATTCGACCGTGCGCTCGCCGAGACGCTCATCGACGGAGTGAACGCGGTCGTCCGCGAACGTCGGCCGGTGACCGTCCGCTTCCTTCCGCGGGAGGTCGCGCTCCGAGACCCGAGCCTCGTCCGGGTCGCCCAGGAGCTCCTGCCCGACGTCGAGACCGTGCGCCTGATCGATATCGAGGGGTTCGACGTCCAAGCGGACGGCGGAACGCACGTGGCGAACACTTCCGAGGTCGGCACGGTCCGCCTCGAGCGGATCGAGAACAAGGGTGCGCGGAACAAGCGTCTCTACCTCACGACCGACCCGACCGCCCCGACCCCGACGTGAGGTGCGTCGGCGATGCCCCCGGGGTCGGTGCTCAGGATCCGCCCGTACGTCCCCGAGGACTACCGCGCCGTGGTCCGGCTGTGGAAGCGCTCGGGGATCGAGGTCGGCCCCTCCGACGTGCCGGCCGAGATCGAACGCGCGCGCCGCCGGGACCCGGGCCTCTTCCTGGTCGCGGTCCAGGGAGCGCGGCGGGTGGGGGTCGTGCTCGGCCGGTTCGACGGCCGCCGGGGGTGGATCCACCACCTGGCCGTCGACCCCGCGCACCGAGGTCGCGGTCTCGGACGGCGGCTCGTCCTCGAGCTTGAGCGCCGCCTCGCCCGCGCGGGCTGCCCGAAAGTGAACCTGCACGTCCTGCGCTCGAACGCGGCCGTCGTCCCGTTCTACGAGCGTCTCGGCTATGGCACGCGAGACCTGCTCTTCCTGGACAAGTGGCTGCGGGGGGCGCCCATTCGGCCCCACCGCGGTCGCTACCCGCGCGACCGCGGCGAGAGCAGAACGCCGGACCGACCCCGCACTCGCGGCCCCCCGGGCCGCCCTAGCGGTCGATGAGCGCCTGACCGGCCGGGGAGTATCGTTCCCCGGCGACCGCCTCGCGCCGGACGGCCTCCTCGATGCGGGAGAGCTGTTCCGCGGTGAGCGAGAGCTCGGTCGCCGCAACGTTCTCCTCGAGGTACCGACGCCGCTTGGTACCGGGGATCGGGACGAGGTCCTCGCCTCGATGGAGGACCCAGGCCAGGGCGAGCTGCGCCGGGGAGACGCCCTGCTCTCGCGCGATCGACTCGAGCCGGTCGAGGAGCGCGAGGTTCCGCTCGAGGTTTCCCTCCTGGAACCGGGGGATCCCACGGCGGAAGTCGTCCGCGGGGAGTCCCGCGAGCGAGCGTACCGTGCCGGAGAAGAACCCGCGGCCGAGCGGACTGAACGGCACGAATCCGACCCCGAGCTCTCGACAGGCCGGGAGGATCCCTGTCTCGGGGTCCCGGGTCCAGAGCGAGTACTCGCTCTGGACGGCCGTGATCGGGTGCACGGAACCGGCTCGCCGCAAGGTCGCCGGGCTCACCTCGGAGAGTCCGAGGTAGCGGACCTTCCCATCGTCCACGAGGCCGGCCATCGCCCGGACGCTCTCCTCGATCGGCGTCCGCGGGTCGACCCGGTGCAAGTAGTACAGGTCGATCGTACGGACGCCGAGACGACGCAAGCTCGCCTCGCACGCCGCGCGGATGTGCTCGGGGCTTCCGTCGATCCGATTCGGGCCGGTGCCGTCGCCCGGCACGAACCCGCATTTGGTCGCGAGGACCACGTCGTCGCGGCGACCCCGGATCGCCCGCCCGACGAGCTCCTCATTGGTGAACGGCCCGTAGATGTCCGCGGTGTCGAGAAACGTCACTCCGAGTTCGAAGGCCCGCTCGAAGGTCGCGAGCGCGCCGGCCGTGTCGGGCACCCCATAGGATTGCGACATGCCCATGCAGCCCAGCCCGATCGCCGATACGCGCGGTCCGTTCCGGCCCAGACGACGCTGCCGCACGCTGCGCAAAGAGGGCGACCGGGCATAACCTCTCTGCCGCCCGCGGCGGTCGGTCGGGAGTTCCGTACGGTCCCGGCGCTCCTCTCGGTCCGCTGGCCCCTCGGCCGGATCGAACTCACAGGTTCGGAGCGACCGGACGAATCGGAAGGACATGCCGGTCGCCCGCACCGAGAGGAGAGCGCCGGCCGTCCGGTCGGCGGGGCCGAGGCCGGGAGCGACGGCGTCCCCCACGGCGTTCGGGGCGCACGTCAGCGGGTCCGCGAAGGCGACCGCTTCCCGTGTCGGCGGGGTCTCCGTGGTCACGGGAGAGTAGACCGTCGAGAGGATGGTGAGGAAGTGCCGGAGCGGCGACGGGGCCGTGAAGGAGAGGGTCGCCGAGCGGGCCCGGTCGCCGACCGGAACGCGCCGCGGGCTCCGAGACGCGCCGCGCGGGCCGATCCGCGACGCGCCCCGTCTCGCGACCGTCCTCCTCGGGAAGACGCGGAGGAGTTCCGCCCACAGCCGAGGACGAAGGCGCTCGGGGCGCCGCCTAGGATATACGAGGCGAACGAGTGGACCCTCCCCTGGCGAGAGAGTGGGCGGCAACTCGGTCTACCGGCACCTCTCGGGTTCGTACGGAAGGAATCACTTCGAGGTGGACCGCCCGTTCCGCGCGATGCTGCGGCACTTCGCTCCTCGGCTCCCCGACCTCTCCGCGCTCGGGGCGTTCGCCGGACGGGAACTGTACGAGGTCGCCGATTACGTCGATAAGGTCGCGAGACCGCGGCTCATCACCTGGAGCGTCGACGGCGACGAGGTCGACGAGGTCTGGATCGACCCCCGCGAGCGCGAAGTGCTCGAGCGCCTGACCCGGGAGTTCGGCGTCAGCCGTCCGCCGTACCGGGGCGGGAGCTGGTTCGACCACTACGCCGCGATCTACCTCGTTTCCGACCCGGGGATCGCCTGCATCCTGACGGTGACGAACCAGACCGCGTACGCGCTCTACAAGTACGGGGATAGCGCGCAACGCGCGCTCGTCCCGGGCCTGATCGGGGAGTCCGCGGAGATCGTCTACGGCGCCACATGGTTCACGGAGCGGCAGGGCGGAAGCGACCTCGGCGCGAATGTGGTCGGGGCGTCCCTGGAGGACGGGACCTGGCGGATCACGGGCGATACGAAGTACTTCGCGAGCAATGCGGGCCTCGCCGACTACGCGCTCGTCTCCGCGCGACCGAAGGGGGCCCCTTCCGGTCCGAAGGGCCTCGGTCTCTTCCTCGTACCAAAGGTCGACTCGCAGGGGCGCCGGAACTTTCTCGTCCGCCGCCTCAAGGACAAGAGCGCCACCGTCAGCGTCCCCACCGGGGAGGTCGAGTTTCGCGCGGCGGAGGCCCGGCCCATCGGAGACCTCGCCCAGGGCGTCTACTACATCCTCGAGAACCTCATGGTCTCCCGGCTCTCGAACTCGTTCGGTGCCCTCGGGGTGGCCCGGAAGGCGTTCCTCGAGGCGTACTACTATACCGGGAAGCGGACGGCGTTCGGGAAGCGCCTGATCGAGCACCCGCTCGTCCAGCGCGACCTCCTCGACATGGAGGTGCACCTCGAGGGGACCTTGGCGCTCGCCCTGAAGGCCGTCGACCAGTTCGAGCGTTCGTGGAAAGAGACGCCACCGTACGGCGAAGGGTACCACTACGCGCGGTTGCTCACCCACATCGCCAAGAACCTCACGGCCGACATGGCCGCTCGCACCACCCTCGCGGCCATGGAGCTGTTCGGTGGGATCGGATTTCTCCACGAGTTCCCCGTGGAGCGACTGCACCGGGAGGCCCTCGTGCTGCCGATCTGGGAAGGACCGAGCAATATCCAGGCCCTCGACCTGCTCGAGGTCCTGGGCAAGAAGCAGGCCCACCAACCGCTGCTCCGCGACATGACGGCGCTGCGCGACGGGCTCGACGCCGGACGAGCGATTGCTACTTTCGCCGTACGACGCGTGCAGGAGACCCTCGCCGAACTCGCCGTGTCGAGCGAACCGGCCGCGCAGTTCTCGGCGAAGGATACGCTGAACACGTTGGGCCACGCGATCGCGACGATCGAGCTGCTCGAGGTCGGCCGTGCGCTCGAGAGCCCGCGGTTCCAAGAGGTCGGTCGACTGTACTCTCTCCGCTTCCTCGAGGGTAAGCCCTATCCGGCCGAAACGCTCGAGTCGGCGCGGAGCGTCTTCGCGATCGACGAGGGGGTGGAAGCGGCGACGCTTCTGGGCTGATCGCCTCACCGTCCCGCCGCACGGAGGACCCGTCACGAACGTCGTGGTCCGCCTCTACGACGGCCGGTCGACGGGTGGCGCGAGCGTGCCCCGTGGGCGCGATGGGGCTACGATCGGCCCCCGGGAGAGGTCCGTCCTTATCGACCCCGGTGGCCCGCCGCCTCGGGCCGGATCAGCTCGATCACGGTCATCCCGAACGCTCCGTGGACCTGTCCGGCGCTGACGAGCCGAGGCACCAGCTCGGAACCCGCCGCGCCCGCGACCATGAAGAGCGGTCCGAGGTCTCCTTCCGGCTCGATCGTTCGCCACTTCGGGGGATCGAACTCCGCGAGGTCGTCGTAACGTCGGGCCAGCACGAGCTCCACGATCTCCTGCTCGATCCGTTCCCCTTCCTCCCATCGGGCCGATGGGTCGGAGCGCATGCGCCGAAAGGAGTGAGTGATGGAACCGGTGCCCAGGAAGGCGACCCGTTCCGGGCGCCCGGCCAACGCCGTACCGATCGCCTCGCCCCACGCGAGGTGGCGCCGCGGGCCGGGCACCGTGATCGATAGCGGAACGACCGGGATCGTCGCCCCGGGAGCGACGTGGAGGAGGGGTGCCCAAGCTCCGTGATCGAGCCCCCACTCTTCCGTTGCCTCCACCGGGACCCCGCGACGCTTGCCCTCGGTCACGAGCGCTCGCGCCAACTCGGGGGCCCCGGGGGGCGCGTACTTCACGGAACTGAGCTCGGGAGGGAAGCCGGAGAAGTCGAAGATCTGTCGCGGTCGTGCGCTGTCGTTCACCCGGAACCCCATGGGGGAGACCCAGTGCGGGCTCGCCACGAGGACGACGTCCGGACGCCACCGGGCGGCGAGATCGAGCTGGCGGAGCGCCGTCGCGGTCGCCTCCCCCACTCCTCCGAAGAGCCGCGGGGAGATGAGGAACGGTGCGTTCGGAAAGAAGCCGGCGTAGACGAGCGGCATGCGGGACGGCCACCTCTTCTCTTCCCGACTGCGTCGGAGCTCTTAATCCGGCACCGCGACCGACTCCCGGGTTCCGGGCGCCGGCGCCGGGCGAGGGGCGCCCCTCGGCACCTCCCCCCAAACCCGAGCGTCGTTCCCCCGGACGGCGGAGCCGTCGTCGCGGACCTCGAGGGTCCTCATCGGTCCGGTGCGCTCGCGGGGCCTCGGCGGCGGTACCGTCGCAATCCGAGGAGCCCGACCGCTACGAGGATCGCGGCACCCCCGGCATACTGTAGCAGGGTCAGGGCGACGCCGAGGAACAGGTAGGTCGCCCCCCCGGCAACGATCGGCTCGATCGACGCGGCGGCGCCCACTTCGGTCGCGGGCAGGTGGCGGAGGCCCGTCAGGTAGAACCCGTAGCCGAGCACGGTGCCGAGCACGACCACCACTCCGACCAGTCCGACGAGCTCGAGTCCGGCCCACGGGGTGCCCGGAAAGGAGTAGGTCGCGAGCGAGAGAGCGCCGAACGGGAGCGTGGCGGTCCCGCCGATCACGAACCCCCAGGTCGTCATGGGCCACGGTCCGCTCGTCTGGACCAGCCGGCGGCCCGCGATCGAGTAGTACGCGCCCGCGACCGCGGAAAGGAGACCGAAAATGAGGCCACCGGGCGTGACCAGGACGCCGAACGAGTGGGGCGCCGGGTTCGCGACGAGGAGCAACGTGCCGACCCCGGCGAGAACAAGGATCGTCGTCCACCCTCCGGACCAGACGATCTCACGGCGGACCGCTTCGTAGGCGGCGACCATCGGGAGGAAGAGGAACTGGAGCAGTGTCGCGGTGACCGCGTTCGAGAACTCGATCGCCTCGAGGTACGTGATCTGGGAACCGGCGATCCCAAGGAGAGAGAGCGCGAGGAACGAGGGCGTGAGAGCCGGCCGCCCTCCGCGGCCCAACACTCCGAGGAGCAACGCGCCGGCCAGGAGCATGCGAAGGCTGACCAGGCCGAGCACGGGGAAGGAGAATCTCTGGAACAGGGCCTGGGCGGCGGTTCCGCTGAGACCCCAGAGGCCGGCACCGAGCAGCGTCAGCGCAAGGGCGCGGCGAGTCTCCCGCACGGACTTCCGGCACCGCCTGTCGGGCCGAACGCTCGGGGAACTAGAAGAGGGCTGCGTGGGGGCCCGGTCCGCGGGGCTCGATGGACGGGGCCTTGGCGCCTCCTCCGCAGCGGCTCCTCCGCTCCGCGCAGAGGGTGAAGCCCGCCAGACGGGGGACTTATCCAACGGCGGCCCGAAGTTTCGGGCGATCGCCGGGCCCGTCGAAGGAGAGGACGACTGTGGACGCGGAGGGCACGGTGGTGCTGGGTGCCGAGCCCGCCGTCTCGCGGCCGTCGCTCCCGGCCTCCGGCCAGGTCCGTGGGTGGTTCCACGCCTGGGGCCCCGCCTGGCTCGTGATGATGGCGGATGTCGATGCCGCAAGCATTCTGACCGGGCTCGATTCCGGGGCCGCGTACCGGTACGACCTCATCGGGCTCCTCTTGCTGCTCATCGTGCCGCTCTTCTTCGTGCAAGAGGCCGCCGGCCGGATCGGGGCGGTGACGCGCCGGGGTCTGGGAGAGCTCGCGCGCGAACGCTGGTCTCGGGCCACGAGCCTCTCGTTCGCCCTCCCCGTCGCGTTCGCGGATGTCGCGAGCTATGTAGCCGAGTACGCCGCGATCGGGATCGGCCTCGGGATCTTTGGCGTTCCCCTCGTGCTCTCCCTCCCGACCGCCTTTCTGGTCCACGTCGGCATGGTCGCGCGGGGGAGGTACGTCCGTATCGAGCGGGTCCTCCTGATCCTCTCGGGAGTGTTCGTCGTCACCGTCGGTTCCGACCTCGTGATGCGGGGGGTCGTGCCCGGCACTCCGGTCGCCTTCTCCGGCAATCCGTCCTTCCTCTTCTTGGTGGCCGCCAACGCGGGGGCGGTCATCATGCCGTTCATGCTCTTTTTCCAGTCGTCGGCCACCGCGCGGAAGGTCGGCTCCTCCGTCCGGAGCGTACGGAGGGAGACGCTCGTGGGAGCCGTGGCGAGCGAACTGCTGATGGTGGCCTTTCTGATGCTGGGAGCGGGGCTCCCGCCGGGATCGGACCTCTTCCGCACGAGCGGTCTCTCCGCGGCGCTCTCCACGGTCGGGGGGTGGCTGCTCCCGTACGTTTTCGCGCTCGGCCTGGTCGCCGCCGCGTTCCTCGCGCTCGTCGTCATTTCGCTCGGGAGCGCGTGGGGGGTGGCCGAGGCGATCGGACTCTCCGGGCGTCGGACGTTCTGGGTCTACACGCTCGAGAGCATTCCCGCGGTCGTCGTTCCGCTCCTCTTCCCCCAACCGTTGGCGCTGGTCCTCGACCTGATGGTCCTCCTCGTGTTCCTCCTCATCGGACCCGGGCTGCTCGTGGGGCTCCTCGTATCGGACTCGCGGCTGATGGGCCCCCACGCCTCCCGCGGAGCGTGGCGCTTCGGGTACTGGGCCAGCCTCGGAGCCGTGGTAGCCTGCGGGATCGTGGCGATTCTGTAGTGCCCGCGTCGGGCGCTCTCCGCCGACCTCCTCGCAACGGTCCTACGCGGGGAGGCCTCTTGCGAGGTGGCTTCCCAACGCGGCTCGGCGCGCCCGGGCCGGGTCGTCGGCCATCGTCCTGGCGGACCCGGGGGAGAGCGTCCGGGCGGCCACGTCGTCCTCGGAGGAGGCGTGGGTCTTGGGAGCGGGTCGGGCCCGCGCTCGAGCGTCGCCCCCTTTCTGCGGGACCCTCGGGAATGTGGCCGAACTATCGGTCCCGCTCTCGCGAGATCTCGTCGCTCGCGTACCGCGCCCGGGGGCGGGTCAGCGACGCATCGGCCGGGCGCGGCGCGGGTATGGGGGGGAGCGGATCGAGGAGCCGAAGCACGGCGAGGGCGACGATCCGTACCATGACGACCCCAACGCCGGTGATCCGACCGCCGACGCCGCCTCCTATCGCCCCGCCTTCGCCGGACCCGTGAGACAAGGACGCGACTCCGATCGCGGGCGCACGTGCGCTCCGGGCGGCCCCGCCAGCGAGGAGGGTCCCCACTCCACGAAAGCGCAACCTAGAGCGGGTGGAGTTGAGCCATGAAGGTCGGGGACGGGATCCCGAAGGGTGAGCCGACCAGCACTCCCGGGGGAACTGCGAGGGACCCCGACTCGGACGTGCGGGATTGGCTACGGAGGGGACGGGCCCGGGCCAGCAGACACGACCTCGCGGCCTACCGCTGGCGTTCCCCGGGACGACGGCCGTTCGCCCTGGGGAAGAAAGGTGAAGAGGCGCTCTCCCGCCCGGAACGGCCGGGGGGCGCTCGTCAGACGGTGGGCCCCGACGGCCGCGGTCGTGTCCGGGATCGCGGCGAAGGAGATCTCGGTGAATCCCGCCGCTCCGAACCACTCTCGAATCGTCGGCGTGAGGTCCGGCGCGAACCGTCCCCGCGTCCAGATCACGGTCGCATGCGTCGCGCAGAGCTCGGGAAGATGCTCGATGGTGTTCCGTACATCCGCGTCGGTGACGTTTCCGAAGACTCCGCATACCAGCACGATGTCGGACGGTACCTTTCCCGAGTACGCATCGGTGGTCGAGGCATCTCCGAGCACGAATTCGACCCCGGCGAGCCCGTGACGCACCACCTGCTCGCGTCCTGCGGCGACGAGCTCGGGAGCCAATTCGACCAGGCGTGCGTGCACGTCGCGCCCGCGGGGATGGCTAGAGCGGACCCCCAGGAGATCTCGCCCGTCTCCGGCACACATGCTGATGACCCGGACGGGGCCAGGGGCGCACCTATCCAGAGCCTCCCTGACGAAATTGCGTACGACCTCTAAGCGCCGCGCCAGGAGGCCGTTCCCCGAGTAGCCGCGATGCCACTCGATCCATTCATCCGTCATACGCTGGGCCGGGCGCCGTTCGTCGAGCGGGCTTGGGCCCCCGGCGGTATCCAATCATTCACCTATCCATTCATAAAGTTTAGATTTGATACCTCGCGCGCGCGATGCGGGAGGGGGCACCTCTCGCGAGGCGGGAGAAGGCCCCCACTCATGATCGAGGTACACCTGGATAGCTGGCTCCGGGAGTTCGGTCCCCGGGGAACCGAACAGATGGATGCCGACTCGGTGGGGAACCTCCTGGAGCTGCTCGAGAAGCGATACCCCCGGCTCCGGTTCAAGCTTCGGGACGAGACCGGGCAGTTGCGCAGGTACGTGCGCGTTTTCGTGGACGGGGAGGACGTCAGTGGGACGACCGGCGTGGCCACAGTGCTGGCCCGCGCCCGGACCATCGACATCCTGCATTCCATCGCGGGCGGATAGGGAGGGGAGCACATGGAGAAGAGGAACGATAGGACGCGGGTGCTGCTGGGTACGCGGAAGGGGACGTACGTGGTCGAGGGAGACGCCCGGCGCACGCACTGGAAGGTGGGCCCCGTGGCCCACGCCGGGAACGAGGTCTACCATGTCGTGGCCGATCCCCGACACCCGGGCGACCTCTACGCCGCGGTCAACAACATGTTCTTCGGCCCCGCGGTCCAACGCTCCCGGAACTCGGGCAAGACGTGGAAGGAGATCGCCACGCCATTGTTCCCGCTCGAAAAGGACCGGAAGTTCGAGATGAACGAGTCGGAGCCCTCGACTCCGGTGAAACGGGCGCTGAACAACCTCTGGCACATCGAGCCCGGACATCCGAGCGAGCCGAGCACGCTGTACCTGGGCGCGGATCCGCACCTGCTCTTCCGATCCACCGACCTCGGGGCGAGCTGGGAGCCCATCGAGAGCATCAACGACCACCCGGCGAAGAAGAACTGGGCTCCGGGATTCGGAGGGGCGTGCCTGCACACCATCCTCATCGACCCACGCGACGCCCGCCGCCTCTACATCGGGATGTCGGCCGTCGGAACGTTCCGATCGGACGACGCCGGCCGAAGCTGGAAACCGACCAACAAGGGTGTGGAGACCCCGTTCCTCCCCGACAAGCACCCCGAGACCGGCCAGTGCGTTCACCATGTGGCGGTGGACGCCGCGGACCCCGACACGTTCTACCGGCAGGACCATGGCGGCATGTACGTCTCGCACGACCGAATGGAGAAGTGGGTCCGGATCGGAAAACCGCTCGGCGACGACTTCGGCTTCGGGGTCGCCTCTCCGCGCTCGGACCCGGGAAAGGCCTACTTCGTCCGCCTCGACGGACGCGCCCGCGTGACGGGGGAGGGACACTTCCAGGTCCACGAGTGGAACGACAAGACCCGTCGTTGGCGGAAGCTGCTCTCGCCAAAGGCTTTCCCCGGACACTTCGGGGTGCAGCGAGAAGGAATCGCCACCGACAGCGAGACCCCGGCGGGGATCTATGTCGGTACGACCACCGGCCAGCTCTTCGTGAGCCCGAACGCCGGGAAGACCTGGAGCCTGGTTCCGTACCAGTTCCCGGCGATCCACTCGGTGAGCGTCGCCAACGCGACCTGACCGAACGGCACGACCCCCGCCGGGCTCCCGAGGTGCGTCGGGAATCCCGACCTATCGATTCTGGGCTCCGGTTCGAACGAACCGCTTCTGCCCGACACGGCTTCCTCGTTCGACGTGCCAGATAGTGGCCGCCCCTCCGCGCCGGCCGGGGAGATGTCGACCGGCGCCGCGTCGTGGCCGTGAATCTCACGATGCCTCTACGGAGGGCCCCCAAGAGATGGCGATGCGTCGGTGGGAGCGGAAGGCCGAGAACGTAATCTCCGAGCGCGCCGTTGCGCGGAGGTCGTGAGCGAGAACGGTCCGCGCGAAGGGACCCGCGACCTTCCGCGCCCGGGTCCCGATGCCGGGCGTCGCACCGTCGACGAGGCGAGCCCCGCGGGGGTCGCGTACGCGGCTCTCTCAAGGTCGTTCCGGCGCCGGCGCGCGGAACTGGTCTCCCTCGCCGAGGCCGGCGGAACGCGTTCGTCCATCGCGAGGTCCTACCAAGTGGAACACCCGCTCGAGCCGGAAGTGACCGACAGCGAGGCCGATGCCGCCATCGCCGAAGCGAGAGCGAAGGCAACGCCGGTTTCCGGAAGCAGCGGGGAAGGTCGTCGATCCCGCGTTCGGGAGACCCCCGAGTAGTCCGGGTTCTCCCGCTCGCGCGCCTCGACGCCGCCTTTTCCCAGCGGCAGATCGGTCTCTAGTGCGGGAGCGGGCTGCTTACCCCCCCGGGGGTTCCGACGCCGCTCAGCTCACCCCATCGCTGCGAGTCACCGGCCGATCGGTCCGAATCAGAGGGTATGCTTCGGTAGGACCACCTCCCGTCCCACGGTTTGGCCCGCGGAGAGGAGGGACGACTGGGAGATCCCAAGGCGCACGAAAGAAACCTTCCCCCGGTGCATGGCTTGCCGTCCCACGCCGAACTCGAGAAGTGCGTTTCCGGGCCTCTGGGTCCTCCGGCTCGGTAGACTCTCGCGCGTCGCATGCCAGCCGGCTCCTCGTATCGAGTACGGGGGAGGTCTTCCGGAGAGCCGCGTCGGGCGGCTTTCGATCCAGGGGAAGGGCCGGGCCGCGGGCGCGGTAGAAACCATGTAGGACCGCGAGGCCACAAGCGTCTCGGACCCGTGGCCTACGCCTCTTTCTGACGCGGAGCGGAAGACCGGAGGTCCTGGGTAACTTCGCGCGCTCGGTCCGTGGAGAGGTGAGTATCGAACCATGGATAGACGGCCCCCTCCTCGCGGGCATTGTGCTCCCAGAGTACGTTCACGAGCTCCGTCTCGCCCTCTCCGGTCGGCGCGCTTCCCGCGTCGAGACGGTGTCGGATCGCTTCGAGAGCCGTCTCGATCCTCCGGTGCTCCTCCATCAACCGGTCGACCAGCGCACGGCGAGAACGGTCGCCCTCGCCGAAGATGGGGAAGAGGAGCCGTTCTTCCACCTCGATGTGGCGACGGAGGTCGTTCGCGAACCGGTCGAACCGCTCGCGGCGCGAGACGACCTCGGACACGGGAGTTGCCTGGAAAACCTCGAACTTCCGATCGAGCTCTCGATGGTCGTCCGCGAGCAGCTGGGATGCCCGACCCTCCGAGTCGTTCATCGATCTTTCCAGCGGTCTCGGAGCGCCCGGATCTCGCCGCTCGTCAGCCCCGGCAAGGGATTGATCCCCGGATACAGTACCGGTACCGTACCAGCCCCCCAGGTGATCGCCACGCCGAGGAGCAGGGCCCCCACGAGAGAGGAC
>DAIDCO010000037.1 GCA_027309555.1 bacterium | reverse complement strand
GCCAACATCCTTCCCTGGCCCGACTTCGCGGCGAGGTAGGCTCAGCGGCGAGGGCCCGGGATTATTGTCCCAAGGCCGGGCGAGAGGGGTTAGGTTATGGGTGGGTCGGGTCTCGTGGTCGGCACTCGGGAGTCCATGCGCGAGACCTGGGTCGTCGGTGCTGCATCGAACCGGTTCGGTAAGATGAAGGAGAGCGGCCGGGAGGCCGCGACCCGCGTAGCGATGGAGGCGATCCGCCAGTCCGGACTTTCCCCGAAGGACATCGGCTACACGTTCGTGGCGAACGCCTTCGGCATCTCCGAGCACCAGGGTCACGTGGGTCCCCTCATCAACAACGGCCTTGGGATCCCGGAGGTGCCCTCGGTGACCCTCGAGAGCGCCTGTTCCTCGTCGAGCGCCGGCCTTCACGAGGCGTTCGTCCAGGTGGCCGGGGGATTCGTGGACGCCGCGCTCGTCGTCGGCGCCGAGAAGCTCTCGCACCTCGATACACTCGCGGCGACGAGCTATTTCGCCATCGCGGCCGACTACGCCTTCGAGACCAAGAACGGGGCGACGTTCCCCGGGCTTTATGCCACGCTCGCGAGCGCCTACCGACAGGCGTTCGCGACGAAGGACGAGATGTTCGGGGCGATCGCCGTGAAGAACCACGCGAACGCCGCGCGCAACCCCCACGCCCACTTCCAGAAGGAGATCTCGATGGCGACGTACCTCGCCTCTCCGATGGTCGCCTCCCCGTTGCGCCTGTACGACTGCTGCCCGTTCTCGGATGGCGCTTCCGCCCTCGTGGTGGCGGCGAAGGAGCTGGTGCGTGCACCGGTGACCGAGCCCCTCGTCATCCGAGCTTCGGCCCGCTCGGGCTCCGTCACGGACATGCAGGACCGCCCCGACCTCCTCGGACTTCCGGCAACTCGGACCGCCGCGGAGAAGGCGTTCCGCCAAGCGAAGATGACCCCCAAGGAGATCGATTTTCTCGAGGTGCACGATTGCTTCACGATCGCGGAGGCCCTCGCGCTCGAGGACCTGGGGTTCTTGCCGAAGGGGACGGGAGCCAAGGAGAGCTACGAGGGGCTCACTGCCCGGGACGGCAAGCTGCCCGTGAACCCGTCGGGGGGCCTCAAGGCGAAAGGACATCCCGTGAGCGCGACCGGCGCGAGCCAGGTCGTGGAGATTTTCGAGCAGTTCAACGGGCTCGCGAAAGGTCGCGAGGTCCCGAAGACCGAGACCGCTCTCGCCCACAACGTCGGCGCGACGGGCGGCTCCTGCTCCGTCCACATCTTCTCGCGACGCTAGGAAGGGGGGGCAGCGCAACGACCGATACCTTGCCGTCCGCGTCCCACACAATCGACGAGTGGGTGAAGGGCTACGAAGAGACCGGTCGCTTGCGCGGCTTCCGCTGCCGCCACTGCGGCCTCGTGACCGCGACCTGGGGACTCGCATGTTCCCGGTGCGGGAGCGCCGAGCTCGAGGAGCACGAGCTCGCCACCGCGGGGAAAGTGGTGGCGTTCACGATCCTCCATGTGCCGGGGGACGAATTCCTGAACGAGGCACCCTACGCCTACGTCGTAGTCGAGCTCGACGGCGGCGGTCGGATCACCGGCTGGATGCCATCCGTGAGAGCGGAGGCCGACCTCACCCTTGGCGAGCGGGTCCATTTCGCCGCGAGCTACAAGCCCGGGGTCCAGTTCGCCAAGGACGGGACGGCCTCGGCGAGCGGGTGACGGAGCGATGGTGGACGTCCCTTCCGCGGAGGCCCTCCCACCCTGGACGTCCCACTATCCGCCGCGGGTCCCGCCGCAGGTCGCGATCCCGAACCAGCTCCTGACCGAGTTCGTGGAAGAGAGCGTCCGGCGTTGGCCCGACCGGACAGCGCTCGTCTACTACGGCGCGAAGTGGAGCTATCTACAGTTCTGGCAAGAGAGCGAACGCCTCGCGGCCGCCCTCGCCCGGGAGGGAGTGGGGCCTCGCGACCGGGTCGCCCTGTACCTCCCGAACTGCCCGGCGTACCCCATCGCCTTCTTCGCAGTCCTCCGCTTAGGCGCGATCGTCGCACAGGTCAGTCCCCTCTACCTCGGCCAGGACCTCGCGCAACTGCTCCGGGACTCCGCTCCGAAAGCGGCCGTCACGCTCGAAATCCTCTATCCGAACCTCGCGAAGGTCCGCGGGGAAGCGCCGGTCCCCGTGGTCTTCGTCTCCCGCCTACGGGAGCTCTATCCCTGGTACGTCCGGCCCTTCGTGAACAGCGTCCTCCGCCGCCAGCACCTCCCGACCGACGTCCCGACCGATGCCGAGGTGCGGTCGTTCCGAACCGCGGTCCGGAGTCCCGCGACCGCTCCGCTGTGGAAAGGGGACCCCGCGACGACGGTCGCCGTCCTGCAGTACACGGGCGGCACGACCGGCCGCCCGAAGGCGGCGATGCTGAGCCACCGCAACCTGGTCGCGAACGTCGTGCAAGTGCGCGCGTGGAACACGCGGCGGACGCCGGGCGACGAGGTGATGATGGCGGCGATCCCGTTCTTCCATATCTACGGGCTGACGGTCGCGCTCCTCTTCGGCCTCGCGGACGGGGCGACGATCGTCCTCCAAACCAAGCCCGAGGTCCCCGAGCTCCTCAAGCTCATCGACCGCTATCGCCCGACACAGTTCCCCGGCGTCCCGGCGCTCTATCAGGCGCTGAACCAGCGGCCGGACATCGCGAAGTACCAGCTCCGCTCGATCCGTTTCTGCCTGAGCGGCTCCGCGCCGCTCCCCCTCGAGGTCGCGCGCCGCTTTGAAGCCCTCACGGGCGCGGCACTCGTCGAAGGCTACGGTCTCTCCGAAGCGTCGCCCGCGACCCACGCGAACCCGGTCGACGGGGAGCGGCGCGAGGGCTCGATCGGCCTTCCCCTACCGAACACCTACCAACGGATCGTCGACGCCGACCACCGCGAGAAAGTGCTGGGCGTCGGCGAGATCGGCGAACTCGAGGTGCGCGGCCCCCAGGTGATGCTCGGCTACTACCGCCAGCCCGAGGAGACCGCGCTCGTCCTGGTCGACGGTTGGCTCCAGACCGGCGACCTCGCCCGGATCGACTCCGACGGCTACGCCTACATCGTCGACCGCAAGAAGGACATGGTGAATGTCGGAGGCTTCAAGGTCTACCCGCGCGAGGTCGAGGAGGTGCTGTTCCAACACCCGGCCGTCGCCGACGCCGCGGTGATCGGGGTCCCCGACGCCCAGCGCGGGGAGGTCGTGAAAGCGTTCGTCGTCCGGCGTGCCGGGACCGCCGTCACTTCCGAAGAGCTGATCGCGTTCGTGCGCGCGCGCATCGCCCACTACAAGGCCCCGCGCGACGTCGAGTTCCGGGACGCCCTGCCGCGCAGCGGCGTCCAGAAGGTCCTGCGCCGGGTCCTGCGCGACGGCGCGGGAAGCGGAGCTCCCGCAGCGCCCTCGGAGCGCCGCTAGAGACCCCGCGTCAGGAGGTCGCGCGAGACGACCAGGCGCTGGATCTCGTTCGTCCCCTCGAAGATCTCGCTGATCCGGGCATCCCGGTAGGCCCGCTCGATCGGAGTCCCCCGGATGTAGCCGAGCCCCCCGTGGATCTGGAGCGCCTCGTCGATCACCTCGCTCGCCCACTCCGAGGCGAGGCACTTCACGATCGCCGACTCGCGCGTCTTGACCATTCGCTCGAGACGCGTCCACTTCTTCGGGTCGGTACCGAGGCGGTCGTGGTGGGCCGCAGCGTGGTAGACCATGTAGCGGAGGGCGTGGATCCGCATCGCCATGTCCGCGAGCTTGAACTGGATCGCTTCGTACTCGCTGATCGGCAGGCCGAACTGGGTGCGGTTCTTCGAGAACTCGAGCGCCTGCTCGGTCGCCGCCTCCATGCCGCCGAGGGATGCGGCGCCGAGGGAGACGCGGCCGACGTCGAGCGCCGTCATCGCGACGTGGAAGCCCTTGCCGACCTCGCCGAGCACGCGCTCGGGGCCGACGCGCACATGGTCGAGGACGAGCTCGGCCGTCGAAGTGCCGTGCAGTCCCATCTTCTTCTCGCAGCGGCCGACGGAGAACCCCGGAAGGTCCGTATCGACGAGGAACGCCGTGACGCCGCCGTTCGGACCGAGCTTCACATCGTTGCCGGCCATCAGGACGATCGAGTCGGCTTCGCGACCGTTCGAGACGTAGATCTTGTTGCCGGTGATCGTCCAACCGTCCCCGTCCTTCTCGGCGACCGTGTGGACCGCGCCCGAGTCGCTCCCCGAGCCGGGTTCGGTGAGGCTGAACGCGAGCAGCTTCTCGCCCTTCGCCGCGGGGACGAGCCAGCGCCGCTTCTGTTCCTCCGTACCGTAGTAGAGCAATGGGGTCGTCCCGAGGGAGGTGTGGGCCCCCACGATCGTGCCGTGCGACGCGTCGACCTTGCCGAGCTCCTCGAGGAGGATGCAGTAGCCGACCTTGCCGAGCCCGAGCCCCCCGTACGCTTCGGGGATCGGGACGCCGAAGTAGCCCTCCTCCTGCATGCGGCGGACGGTCGCCCGCGGGAACTCCTCGGATTCGTCCATCGCCGGGACGATCGGCGCGACCTCCTTGGCGAGGAACGCCCGGACCGCGTCCCGGAACGCCTCCTGGTCGGGAGTGAACGAGAACTCGAACGGCATCGCTACGCTCCCTTGAACTTCGGTGGACGACGCTCGGCGAAGGCGAAGATCCCCTCTGCGAGGTCCTCGCTCGGGAGCACTTCGGAAGCGAAGAGCGCGGTCTCGCCTTCGATACCAGCCCCGAGGGGTTTCTCGACGCCCTCGGCGATCGCGCGCTTCGCGGCCTGTACGGCCTTCGGAGCCTTCTGGGCGATCGTGTGCGCGAGGTCGCGCGCCGCCCGTAGCTCCTGGCCCGCCGGCACCGTCTTGTTGACGAGGCCGATCTTGAGCGCCTCCGCGGCCGAGATCATCGACCCAGTGAAGATGAGCTCCCGCGCCTTCGCGAGGCCGACGAGGCGCGGCAGCCGTTGCGTTCCCCCGTAGGCCGGCATGAGCCCGTAGTTGACCTCGGGCGCGCCGAGCTTCGCGGACTCTCCCGCGATCCTTAGGTCGCAGGCCAGGGCCAGTTCGAGCCCTCCGCCGAGGGCGAGACCGTTGATCGCGGCTACC
This sequence comes from bacterium, assembly GCA_027309555.1. Classification (GTDB taxonomy): domain Archaea; phylum Thermoplasmatota; class Thermoplasmata; order Lutacidiplasmatales; family UBA184; genus Lutacidiplasma. The sequence continues at coordinate 13,058 of DAIDCO010000037.1, read as the reverse complement.
ACGGGGGCCCGGAGGCCCGCGAGCCGGGCGAAGAGCGCGTGCGTCCGGCGGACCATCTCCGGTGCGGCGGCGAGATCGAGCGTCGCCATCTCCTTGAGGTCGGCGCCCGCGCTGAAGTACTGTCCGTCCCCAGTGAGGATTACGGCCCGGACCCGCGGGTCCGCCTCGAGCTCGCCGACCCGGTGGTCGAGGTCGGCGAGGAGCGCGGTGCTGAGGGCGTTCACGGGAGGATTCTTCAGGATCAGTACCTCGACGCCGTCCTCCTCGCTCTTCCGCCCGACCTTATCCGGCTCTGCCATGCCGTCCACCGGATCGGGGAGGTGCGTGGGGGCTCATAACTCGGACTCTCCGGTCGACCGTTCGGTTCGTCCGTTGGGAGGCGAAGCGTAAGTAACGACCACCGGTGGCGCGGCCGTGCCCTCCCGCGAGCTGCTCTCCCTCTCGCTCTATTCGCTCCTCGCGAGCAACCGCGGCGGCCTCTTCATCGTCTTCCTGCCTCTCTATCTGGTCGAGCTCAAGGGCGCGAGCCTCCCCGCGGCCCTCACGATCCTCACGCTCGCGTACGTCCCGGCGAGCTTGATCGGTCCTTACGTGGGGCGCCTTTCCGACCGGGCCCGTCGCCGCCGTCCGTTCCTCCTCATTGGGGAGGCCGTCGCGTTCCCCCTCTTCCTCGCGATCGTGTTCGCTCCCGGCTACCTCCTCGCCGGAGGGCTGTTCGTCGCCGCGGAGATCGCGCTCGCGATCGGGGGCCCCGCCTACACCGCGTACGTCGCCGACGTGACCCGAGAGAACGAACGGGGGATGGGCTATGGACTACTCAACGCGACCTCGAACGGCGGCGCCGTCGCCGGGTTCGTCCTCGCGGGGCTCTTCACCTACTGGTTCGGGCTCGCCGCCCTCTTCCCGTTCGTGGTGGTCGTCATGGTCGGAACGTTGGCGGTCGTGGTCTTCCTCGTCCCCGACGTGCGGCTCGACCTACCGCCGCCGGCCCACCGTCCGCTGCGGGAGATGCGGCCGGTCGTCACGTTCTCCGTCGCCGTATCGATCCGGGCGATCGGCAGCGGCGCGGTCGCGACATTCTACGGGTACCTCGCCGCCACCCTGGGAGCGAACGACCTCGAGATCAGCGCCATCGCCGTCGCCGGCCTCGTCACTGCGGCCCTGGTCTCGCTCCCGCTCGGGCGATGGATCGACCGGGCCGGTGAGATCCGAGGAATCTGGTACGGGACCGCGCTCGGCCTCGCCTCCTACGGGATCTTCCTCGCGTCGACCAGCTGGGCCGAGGTCGTCCCGGCCCAGGCGGTACGCAACGCCGGTCTCAGCCTCGTCGGCCCCGGCATGCAGGCCTGGGTCGCGCGCATGGCCCCCGCCGACCGCCGGGCCGAGTATCTCGGAGTCTTTGCGCTCATCAATTCGACCCTATGGAGCGTCGGCCCGCTGGTCGGCGCCCTGGCGATCCTCGTCGGGGGCTACCTCGGCCTCTTCTTGATGGCGATCGGTACGACCGTCGTCTCGCTCGTGGTCATGGAACTGCTCTACGGCGAGATGGGCCTCCGCGCGCGGCTCCAGGGTCCGCCGTCGCTCCCCGCGCCCCCCGATTTCCCGTCGGCCTGAGCACCCTCAAATAGCGCACGGTCGTCGACCGGGCGTGCCGAAACCGACCACGTTCGCCGACGCGGACGCGTCGTTCGAGGACGCGGAGTTCGTCCTCCTGGGGGTCCCGTTCGACCGGACGACCTCGTTCCGGCCCGGGGCCCGCTTCGGTCCGGACTCGATCCGCCAGCACTCCTTCAACTTCGAGTCCTACGATCTCGAGACCGGACTCGACCTCGCCGATGCGAAGCTCCACGACCTCGGCAACACCGAAGAGTTCGGCAGCGCGGAGGACATGGTGCGTTCCGTGCGGGAGGAGGTGCGAGCGATCTACACCGCGGGGAAGACTCCGATCGTGTTGGGGGGCGACCACGCCTGCTCGCCGCCGTGCGTCGAGGCCTACCCCGAGGGCGCCCCGAGCCTAGGCGTACTGTACCTCGACGCCCATATGGACTTCCGGGACAGCTACCTCGGCGACCGGCGCAGCCATGGCTGCTCGTCCCGACGGATCCTCGAGAAGGTCGGGGCCCGCAACATCGTCGTCCTCGGGGTCCGCTCGGTGTCGCGTGAGGAGGTCGACGACAACCGGTCGATCGGCATGTCCTTCGTCACCGCGCACGAGATCGCGAAAGAGGGGATCTCCGCCGCCGTGGGGCGGGCGATGAACATGCTCAAGACCGAACGGATCTACATCTCGCTCGACATCGACGCGATCGACCCGGCGTACGCGGGGGGCACGGGAACCCCCGAGCCGTTCGGACTGACGCCGCGGGACGTGAAGTATGTCATCGACCAGGCCGCGCCGCGGCTCGCGGGGCTGGACATCATGGAGGTGAGCCCGCACTACGACAACGGCAATACGAGCGCGCTGGCCGCACGGCTCGTGCGCGAGGCCGTCGTCCGCCGCCTCGCCGCCCGTACGACCCACTAGGGCGAGCGAGAAGCGATGACCGGCGACGCTACTGGGGAGGGCCCGACCATCTCCCGGGGAGCGGAGGCTGCCCTCCGCCGCGTCGATTGGTGGGGGTTCCCTGCGCTGCTCAAAGAGCGGGACCCGAAGAGCTACCGACCGAAGGCGCTCGACGACCGCCTACGCCGGGAACGCACGCGTACCGAGGCGCGCCTCCTCGTCGATGCGCGGAGGCTCGGCGTTCGCACGCCGATCCTCTACGACATCGACCTCGCCCGCCATCGGCTGATCCTCGAGGAGCTGCCCGGCCCGACGTTCCGGGAGCTGCTCGAGGACCCGGCCGTGGCCCCCGAGGCGCTTCTTCGCGCGGTGCGGGCGTTCGGCACCGCGCTCGGCCGGCTTCACGCCGGTGGGATCTCCCACGGCGACCTCACGAGCTCGAACGTGCTGTTCCCTGAGGGGGTGGAAGGTCCGCCGGCGCTCCTCGACCTCTCCATGGGCAGCCGCAGCGCGGGGATCGAGGAGCTTGGGATCGACCTCCATCTGGTCGAGGAGGACCTGAAGGCGCTCCACGGGCGATCGGAGGGACTCGTCCGCGCGTTCCACGAGGGATACTTGGCGGGGAACCCCTCGGGAGAGAAGGACGTCCGCGCCCGGGCGCGGGCGATCAAGGGCCGCGTCCGCTACGCGTGAGCGGTCCCGCTCAGGCGCTCGGCCGGACGCGTTCGAGGCCGGCGACCAGCGCCGCCGGGAGCTCCTCGAGGACGTCGGTCGCGAGGAGGCCAAAGCCGCGCCGGGACGCGGCGCGTTGGCCGGCCTCGCCCGTCCAATAGGTTGCGAGGCGGGCCGCCGGCAGCGAGGCCAGCCCCTGGGAGGAGAGGCTGCCCAGGACTCCCGCGAGCACATCGCCGAGTCCGCCAACGGTCATCGCCGCGTGGTGGTGGGTATTCTCAAAGACGGTCTCCCCGTCCGAGCCGAGGTCCGGCGCTCCCTTCACGAGCAGGAACAGGCGGCGCTCGGCGGCGATCCGGCGCACCTCCTCGATCCGGGACGGAAGGTCCCCGGCCGCCGACCCGCCAAAGACCCGCTCGAACTCGCCCGCATTGGGAGTCGCGATCACTCCGGGTCCGACTCCGGGGGGCCGATCCGAAGCGTCGGGTAGCGCCGCGAGCGCGTCCGCGTCGACCACGAGGGGGAACCGTCCGGCGAGTTCCGCCTCGAGGGCGCGGAACGCCTCCAGGGTCTCCGGATGCGCCCCGGCGCCCATCCCGAGGACGACCGACTTCGGGGGGGCGGCGTGGAGGAAATCGAGGATTTCGCGGACGTCCGTGGGGCGGAAATGCTCGCGTCCGAACGGGCGGACGACCAGGTTCGGACTGAACGATTGGATCTGTTCGGCGGCCCCTTCAGGGGCGAGGATCGTGGCCCGTTCGGCTCCAGAGCGTAGCGCGGCGAGGCCCGCGAGCGCTGGAGCCCCCGAGTACGGGCCGCCTCCGATGATGACCAGTCGGCCCGTCCGGCCGCGGTCCGTGCGACCGTTCGGTGGACGGAAGAAGAGGAACTCCCCGGGGCCGGTCCGGCGCCAGGCTTCGAACGGAATGCCGATGTCGCGGACCGTGACCTCGCCCGGGGCCCCGCGGGCGAGCTCCTCCTTGGGGGTGGTGAGCGTGACCGTCCAGGAGGGCCGGAGACCCTCGGGTTCGGCCCCGCCGGTGGGAATGTCGATCGAAAGGACCGGTGCGCGGCTCGCGCGTACCGCTGCCACCGCCTCCCGGATCGAGCCGCGGAGCGGCGGGGACTGGCCCGTGCCGAGCAGGGCATCGACGACGAGCGGCATCGTCGCGAGCTCCTCGGGCCTCGGGACGCGGAGATGGACGGGGCATCGGGTCTGGATCCGTTCGAAGCAGCGGCGCGCGGCGCGGGAGCGGATGTCAGAGGGGGGCCGTACGAGCCAGATCTCGGGGGAGTACCCCCACTGCTGGAGGTAGAACGCGGCGCAGGTCCCGTCGCCGCCGTTGTTGCCGGTGCCCGCGACGACGGCGACCCGGGCGGGAGGCACCGGCAGGTGCCGCGCCGCCTCTTCGGCGACCGCGCGACCCGCGTTCTCCATCAGCGCATCGAGCGTCACGCCCAGGGCGACCGCGTTCTGCTCGACCACCGCCATCTCCTCCGAGGAGAGGGGTCGGCGCGCGGAGGCCCACATAGTGCGGGCTACGAGGACGGGGTGCCCTCGGGGCGGGCGTCCAGATTCGAGAAGATGTTGACCGAGGTCGGAAGGAGGTTCCGCCGGGCGAGGTACTGCGACTGGGTGCGGCTGTACCGGAAGAGGATGTCGGCCTTCCCTTCCTGGAATCCCCAGGGACGAAGGATCAGGAGGTCGCCCTCCCGGATCCACATCTTCTTCTTCATCTTCCCCGTGATCCGGCCCATCCGCGAGATGCTGTCCTCGCACATCACCCGAATGCGGGCGGCGCCGAGCAGCTGACTCGCGATCCCGAACACCTCGCCGCGGTCGCGCCGCGGTAGCGGTAGCCGACCGACCTCCTCCCCTGCCTCCACGACCTCGATCACCGGGGGAACGGCCACCGGCTCGGTCCGTTCGGTGGGGTCGGAAGGCGATGGGGGGGTCTCGGGCACGCACCGCCGAGCGAAGCCCACTATTTCAAGGGGGCGTCCCGCGCGGGAAGACCCGGAGCGGATTCTCCTCGAGGATGCGCCGCATCGCTTCGGGCGGGAGGGGCAGCGAACGGAACGCGTCGAGGTTCTCGCCGATATCCTTCACGCCGGGCCCGGGCCAGTCCGAGCCGAAGAGGACCTTTTCGGTGATGCGCGGAAGCTGAGGAAAATAGTCGAGCAGGCGCCGTGGCGGCACCCCTGAAACCTCGAGCCAGACGTTCGGGAAGCGTCGGGCGAGGAAGACCGCGGTGTCCATCCAGATCGGGCGGCCGCCGTGGGCGAGCACGATCGTGAGGTCGGGGTAGTCGATCGCGACGTCCTCGACGAGGAGCGGGTCGGCGAAGCGGTTCCGTGCTCGGGGGAAGACCGACGTTCCCGTGTGGAAGATCACGGGGACTCGGTGCCGCTGGCAGGCCTCGTAGAGCCGGGCGAGGGACGGGATCTCGCCGTCCGTATAGGCGTTCGGACGGAACCACTGGTGCGGCGGATGGAGCTTCAGGGCGCGGATCCCGAGCTCGCGAGTAAGTCGAAGGACCTCGCGCTCGGGGTCGGGGTGATCGGGGCGGATGCCACCGACGGCCACTAAGCGTTCGGGGTCGGCCTTCGCGTACCCGCTGACGAACTCGTTCGTCGCCTCGGTGTACCCGATCACCTCGGGGGCGACGTAGTTGATCAGGAGGGCCCGCTCGACGCCCACGTGGTCGAGGTAGTCGAGGAATGCCCGAGGCTGCTCGAGGTAGCGCGAGGTCGTGGGGTCGAGGTGCGTCAGCAACCGGACCGCGTCGGCCCGCATCTCGCGCAGGAGGTTGATGTGGACGTGGCAGTCGGTGACGCCCATCGGGGAACGGGGACCCCCCGGGCCATATAACGGGCGGGCCGCCCGCGCATCCGCGGACGGTTCCGTAGCATCTCGGCTGATGAAGGCCGTCCTTCGAGGGATGTATCCCAGCGGCCGGGAGACGGACGAGTGACCGGGGGTGCCGGCGTGACCTTCCGGAGCTTGCTCTCCCGCTTCGGCAGGATCCCCTGGATGAACTCCCCCAGGTTCTCCGGTATGAAGTCGTAGCCCCCGTGGAAGTTGGGCCCGCACTCTGCGCCCGTTTCGAAATGTTCCTCGCCGCGTCGCCGAGCACCTTGCATCGAAAGGCCCCTCCTTACGGAACAGTCGTGTTGACTAGGAACTCGTCTCGGTCGAGTCCCTCGGTCACGCCCTCGATGCGCGGGAGGTGGCTCGCGTGACGTCGAACTGCGGGGCGTCGGTCCTCTCGTTCTCCCTCAAAGCGGCACCGCCTCGGCGTTGACATCGGGAGCGGCACACTGTTTCAACGAGTCCTCGGGACCAGGTGGACTGGGCGGCTCCGGAGGTTTCCAATGTCGATTCGAAGCGCTACCATCTCTCCGCGATCGCCTCCACTGGGTCTGACCCATAGGTCGACGTCGCTCTCGGGGCCGGCCTCACCTCGAGCGACCGGAGCGAAGACACGCGGGTGAGAGAAGCCGCGCGTACGATGGAGCGCCCGGATTGCTTTCCGCTCCGGCGAGATGCTCTCTGCGATTCCGAGACCCCATCCATCGTACGATGGAAGACGTACCTCTGGGACGTTCCACTGGGGTGACTCGCAGCGCGGGCCGATTCGGACCACCTCGGTCTTGAGGTGCCCGAAGTAGATGCACCGGTACCGTGGAGGAGCGGAAGAACGACCCTGAGGGTCGACCTACGCCGAACCAAAGCGGCTGTCGATACTGGACGTACCGTAGGGTGAGAGTGTGCTCCGCCGAATCGTTACGCCCCCCCGAATACAGCGGAACCGGCCGATTCGGGGACCGGACCGCTGCGGACGAGTCTTTATCACCCGGGGCACCGCCATCGAAGTTCGATGGCCAGCGCTGCACCGAGGACGATGCCGAGGTTCCTCAAGGCGACGTACCTCGCCGACCAGGAGTCGTTGCTGGAGGAAACGCGGGCAACGGCGCTCTACTACTTTCCGGGCCCCATCGTCTGGCTCCTCTTCTGGGGGGTCCTCGCGTACCTCACAGCGGCGCTCCGGTACGGCTGGGCGGGTCAGGTCGCCTCCTACGGTTCGGCGCTCTCGACGCTCGCCGGGTGGGTCCATGTCGGGACAAGCGAGCTCGAGCGGTACTTGTTCTACGTCCTTCTGTTCCTCGTCTTTCTCGGCCTGCTCCGGCTGCTCGTCCGCTACCTGCGCTGGATCTCCATCGTGTACGCGGTCACCACCCGCCGAGTCATCATCCAAAAGGGGATTCTCGGTCGCGATTTCGACGAGATCCCGGTGCTGCAAGTGCGGGGGGTCGACGTCCACCAGTCGTTCGGCCAGCGCCTCCTGGGCTACGGGACGGTGCGGGTCAGCTCGGAGGGTGCGGGACATCTCGGCAACGAGGACTGGAGAGGGATCCCTCGGCCGTTCAAGTTCCAGAAGCTGATCGAGAACGCGGTCGCGAACCTTCAGCCGACGGGTCCCGTGGCGTGGACCTCCTCGGCACCTCCGCGCTAGCCGACTTCTCCCCTCCCCCAGCTCCCCGGTGTCCGGCGCCAGCTCCCGAGATCGTTCGCCTCCCGGGAACGGTCGGGGGCATCTCCTCCCCAGGTTGCGAGGTCCCCCGTCGCACGTTCGCAGTCCCAGTGGCGCGCGGTCGCTCTTGGAGTTCCGGCGTTCCGCGGGGAGATCGAGAGCTCGAGGGGCCCCGGGGGCGCGAGATTCGGGGCACGCACCAAACGTTCTGACGGCCGCACCAAAATCGATACACCCCCTCCCGCCGGAAGGAGGAGTGATGCTCGGCCCCCACGAAGGAACCACGAGTTCTGCCGGTTCGGAAGATGCGTTGCAAGACCTCAGAATGCACGGCCTATTGACGTCAACGACCCGGGTGCCCGCCCCGTTCTCCCGCGCGTCCGGTGTCGCGGAGCCCTTCGGGGCTCTGCGCGCGGTCCACCCGACCCCGATCGCGGACGGGACGAAGTGGTCGTGGGCGCTCCGTCGGCTTATCCGGGGCGAAGCGTTCCTCGATGCCCGGGTTCCCGCGGCGCCGGCGCGAGTGGGCGACGTCGTCGTCGTCCGCGTCGAGAAGCTCGGCTACCACTCCTCGATCGTCGTGACGGATAACCGGAAGATCCGGATCTACCCCGGCGATCTCCTGGTCGGCGTGCTCGGCAACCGCTACGCCACCGACGCCTACGAGGCGGAAGTGGAAGGGCGCGACGAGCTGAGCCTCCTCACCGCGGGGGGCATGGTGGGCACGATCCGCTCGAGCCACCGGGAGATGGGCCGCGGGACTTCGGTCTCCTTCGTCGGTTCCGTAGTCGACCCGCACGGCATTCCGGTCAACCTCAAAGAACGCCTGTTCCGGCCCACCGCCCGCGACACGTCGGGCGCCGGGCCGCTGCTCGTGGTCGTCGGCACCGGGATGAACTCCGGGAAGACCACCGTCCTCTCCCAGACCCTGCACGGCCTGAGCCGCCAGGGCCTCCGGGTCGCCGCCGGCAAGCTCACGGGCAGTGTGTCGAACCGCGACGTGGACGAAATGCGCGGCGCGGACGCCGTCTCCGTCTACGACTTCAGCGACTACGGCTTTCCGTCGACGTACCTGGCCGACCCCGCGGAGCTCTCGCTCCTCTGGCGGGAGCTCCTCGCGGTGAGCGGGGAGAGCCGACCGGACCTCACTATCCTGGAGATCGCCGACGGGGTGCTTGAGCGCGAGACCGCCTTGATCCTCCGGGACCCCCAGTTCCGGCAGCGCGTCACGGGAGTTCTCGTCGCCGCCGACTGCCCCCTCTCGGCCCTCGGCGCGGTCGAGGAACTGCGCAAGCTCGGCTACCCGGTCCTCGGAGTGTCGGGCGCGTTCACTTCCGCGCCGCTGTTCGTGCGGGAGTTCTCCGATCACGGGGATGTGCCGGTGCTCCCGTCGACCGGAGTCGGTACCGAGCTCGCGGCCCGGGTCATGGAGGCGTTCGCGGTTTCCACCTGGCGATCGGCGCCAGCAGCGTCCCGAGGCGAAGTGGTGGCATCCGCCTCGGAGTGAGCGAGCCTCCGTCCGGTCCGATCCACGCTCGCAGAACGCAGGTTCCCTCCCATGTTCACCCGGTCGAAAGCAGGGTCTCTTCCGCCGATCGCGCCTCCCACGGTGGCCGCCGACGACGGACGCCCGCCCACCCCGCTCGGATTCATCTTTCGCCATCTCGCCCGCTTCCGTTGGGCGTTCGTCGCGGCCCTCGTTTGGTCGATCCTCTTCGTGATCGTTCCCATGCAGATCCCACTGCTCGCCGGGATGCTGGTCAACGGACTCCTTGGGCAGTCGGCGACGTTCTACGGGGTTTGGACGCTCACCCAGTCGACCGATATCTTCTGGTTCGCCGTGATCGGTCTCGCGGTCGTCGCGGGCGCCTACGGGCTCACCGCGTACTTGAGCTCCTACTCGGTCGCGGAGCTCGGGCGGACGTTCGTCCGGGAACAACAGAAGGACCTCATTCGGAAGCTCGACCGTAGCCCGATGGCGTTCCACCAGCGGCTCGGCTCGGGCGAGCTGATGAGCCGGGTCATTACCGACACCGAGTCGACCCGCAGCTTCGTCACCCAGGTGTTCTTCAACACGGTTCAGAACGTGGCGCGAATCGTCTTCCCCGTCGTAGCGCTGGCATTGCTCGACCCCGCCATCGGGCTCGTCGCAGTCTCCATTCTCCCCGTAGAGTGGGTTCTCTCCCGCCACTTCCAGCGCGGGCTCCGCACGGCCTCCCGCAAGGCGCGCACGACCAAGGGACGGCTCGCCGGCGCGGTCAAGGAGAACCTCGACGGGATCGAGACGATCCAGACCTCGCACGCCGAGGAGGTCGCGATCGCCCGGGTCAGCCGGGAAGCCGACCAGCTCGCGGCGGACCAGATCAAGGTCCGGACGTACTTCGGGCTGATCAACGGCACCACTTGGACGCTCACTTCGGTCGGCGTCGCCCTCGCCTGGGCCGTCGGCGGCTGGCAAGTGCTCCACGGGTCGCTCTCGATCGGGGTCCTGGTCGCGGTCACCGGCTATGTCGCGATCCTCTACCTCCCGATGCAGCGGTTCACTTCGGTCGCGAACACCTACCAGACCGGCATGGTGGCCTTCGAGCGTATCCGGGAAGTCCTCGAGAGCCCTTCCGCGCTTGCCGAGGATCCCGCTGCCGCGCCGCTGCGGATCCACGCGGGCGACATCGAGTTCCGCGACGTGACGTTCGGCTACGGCACGTCCCGCTCGCTCTCGCAGGTGCGACTGACGCTCCCGGGCAACCGGATGACCGCGATCGTCGGCCGCAACGGTTCGGGCAAGAGCACCCTTCTCAAGCTCATCGCGCGGCTCTACGACCCGACCGAGGGCGCGGTCCTCGTCGACGGCCAGGACCTGAAACAGGTGCGGCTCTCCTCCCTGCGAGCTCAGGTCGGCGTCGTCCCCCAGTCGCCCACGATCTTCTCCGGAACGATCGAGGAGAACCTGCGTCTCGGCCATCCGCGGGCCACCGTGGCCGAGGTCGACTGGGCCGCGAAGAGCTCGGGCGCGAGCGTGTTCATCGAGCGACTGCCCCAGGGGTACTCCACGCGTCTCGGGCCGGACGGGATCCGCCTTTCGGGCGGGGAGGCGCAGCAGGTCGCGATTGCCCGGGCGCTCCTCCGCCGGCCCCGGATTCTCCTTTTGGACGAGCCGAACTCCGCGCTCGACCGCGAGACCGAGGCGCGCCTCCTCTCGCAGCTCTCGCGGCTGAAGGGAGTGGTCACCGTCGTCATGGTCGCTCACCACCTCGACGGGGTGCTCGAGGTCGCCGACGAGATCGTCGTGATGGAGGGGGGCCGCGTGGTCGAGCAGCGGCCGGCCTCCTCGTATGCGATCCGCACCCCGGTCCGCCGATCGCGGTCGGCGGAGGTCCTCACCGCATGATCGCCGTTCCCTCCGCGGTCGGTCCCCTCGAGCGCCCGATCCCACGGCCTTCGCCCCCCCGCTACGGGGCGACCTCGCTCCCGCCCGACGGTATCGGATCGGCCGCTCGGTCGAGCACCGTCCGATCGACGCGGTCGTGGTCGATTCTTCCCCCGACGCCGCCCTCCGCCTGTTCGTCCTCGGGGGCCAGCACGGGGACGAACCCTGGGGCCGCGAGGCCGTCGCGCGGTGGATCGACCACGCGCGCCGCGCGATCGGTGACGGGACCGCGTCGCGGGCGGTGGGGCTCGCGGCGATCGTCGACACGAACCCGGACGGCTCGTTCCACGGCACCCGGAAGAACGCGGGCGGGGTCGACCTCAACCGGGACCACCGGGCACTTTCGACGCCCGAGACGGTCGCGATCCATCGGTTCGTCCGTCGCTACCAACCGCACCTGGTGGTGGACGTCCACAACTATCCGGCCCGCCGTCGACAGTTGCTCAGACGGGATTGGACGATCGACACCGACGTTCAGTTCGGGGTGCCGACCCATCCCGCGATCCGGACGGCGCTCGGCGGGTCGGAGTGGGAGGACCTGACCCGGTCGATCGCCGAGTCGCTCTCCGAAGTGGGGTACTCCGGCGCGCCGTACACGCTCGTGCGTCGTTCGGGCCGCGCGCGGCCGAGCACCCTCGAAACGCACGACGCGCGGAACGCGCTCGCGCTCCGCTACGGGATTCCTACCCTGCTCCTCGAGGGGCGCGACCCAGGGCGTACGCGCACGCCGGAGGCCACCGAACGAACCACCCGGGCCCAGCTCGCGTCGTTGCAGGCGGCCACGGCCTGGGCGATTCGCCACCGGGAGCTCCTCGAGCGGGGACCTCCGCTTCCGACAGCGGGAGAGACCGTGCCCTTCGACGCGCGCTGGGTCGAGGACGGGAGTTCGGCTCCCGTGCTCGTCCGACATCCGAGCTCCGGCCGCTCCGAATGGCTCACGTGGCCTCGCTTTGCCGGCGCCGTGCGGATACGCGAGGAGGTCGCCCTCCCGCGCGCGTACGCGGTGCGCTCGGACCTCCGCCCCGTGATCGATCTCCTCGAACGCCAGGAGCTCTCGGGGGAGCTCGTTCGATCGACGCGCTTTGCCCTCGCGGAAGAGGTTGGGAACGCGCCGACGGACCCTCCGGGCTCCCCGGGGGACCGGATGGTCGCGGGACCCGTCTCGTCACCGATCGACCTCTCCGGGTACGTCGTCTATTCCACGTGCCAGCGGGGAGCGCGCGCGCTGGCAGTCTGGCTCGAAACCGGGTCCCGCCATGGGCTCTTGCGGGGACCCCTACCCGAGGGGACCGCCGGTTCGGATCCTCGTCCCGCGCTGCTCCGAGTCCGCGTGTGGGACTACCCTCCCGTGAGCTGGGGCGGAAACACCCTCCGCACCCCGGGGGGCATGACCTTCGGGTGCGTCGGATCGCTCTCCCGATCGGAAGGGGTCCTCGCCCCCCCACCGGCGGGCTCAGGACCGATCGAGCTCCGAAGCGGCACCGGCGGACCTGCCGCCGCACCGTGAGGCACGGCCCCCTCGAATCGAACATACCGAAGGGCCGGCTGCGCTCGGCCCGGGCTACCGGGAGGATCCCTGCGACCAACGGCACCCCTTATCTACGGTCCCCCCCGTCTCGACGGAGCCGATCCGGGGAGGGAACGTGGAGCTCGTCGAGACGCTACTGTCCGTGGTCCTCCTCGTCCTCGCCGGAACGATGGCGGCGATGGCGCTGCTCGCCCGCCGGGACTACCGGGACCTGCGGTTCCTCGCCATTGGCCTCGGCCTCCTGCTACTCGCAGTGGTGGGGGCGACGTCCCTCTTCGCGGCGATCTTTCCCGACCAAGAGCCGTCCCTCGACATCGGGCTCGTCCCGCTCGCGCTCCTCGTGCTCACCGTCTTCCTGCTGAACCTCCCCCTCTTCGTTCGGTTCCCCTCTTC
>DAIDCO010000036.1 GCA_027309555.1 bacterium | reverse complement strand
CGATGGATCGCGAACCGGGAGTCGGAAAGCCCCGCGTGAAGGACGACGACCACTTCGCCGATGCGTCGGTCGCGGGCCACCTCGACCGCCGCCCGGAGGTTGCTCGCCCCGTCGGACGAGGGGCGGTCGGGCGAGCGCTGAGCTCCGACGAGGACGACGTGGCCCGGGAGGTCCACGAGCAGAAAGCTGAGCGCGGCCGCCGTGAAGCCGAGCGTGTCGGTGCCGTGCGCGATGACGACCCCTTCCGCGCCCTCGGTGAAGGCGCGCACCACGTGTTGGGCGATGTCCAGCCAGTCGTCCGGAACGATCTCCTCGCTCAGCCGGTCGAAGACCGGAACGATCCGTACGCGTCCCCGGCGCTCGAGGTCCGGATAGAACGCGAGGATCTCCCGCTCGTCCCGGACGGGCCGGACGCCGCCGGTCTCGTAATCGACTCGGGAGGCGATCGTTCCGCCCGTGGTCAGGAGCGCGACCCACGGACCGGGTCGCTCGGTTGGCGCGGCCGGCGGGGCGGACCCCGCGATCTCGACCCGATCTGGGGCGCGGGGCGGCTCGAGCCGCCGGAAGCGGCATCCCGGCCCGATGAGGATCCAGACGTTGTACCCGCTCGATAGCTTGAGCGGGAGCACGCGATCGCCCGAGAGCTCGTGACGGGGCACGACGGTGCCGGTCCACGTACGGCCGGCTTCGTCCACGAGCTCGAGGTGGGTCCCCATCGGCAGGCGGGAGAGCTCCGGCCACGGGTCTTCGGAACCGGACGACGACATCGACGGTAGCCCGACCCCCACGGCGTCGGGGAGCTTCGCGCGGTATAAAGTGTCCATCGCGAGCCGCCACGCTCGTCCCCGCCCTTTTATACGCGACCTCCCTCGCCGCGCCGGCAACGATGCCGCACCCGTAAGCCCGTGTGGGGTAGCTACGGGGCCGGGGTTTCTCCCCGCCCCGCTGCAATGGATTATCCTAGAGGCCTGCGGAGCCTCAGACCTGGGTTCGAATCCCAGCACGGGCGTCTCCTGCGACCGGCGGCCCTCGTCGGCCGAGCCGAACCAGGACCTAGGGGAGTCTCATCGCGGGAAAGCGCCTCGCTGCAAGCTCGGGAATCGAGGTGCCTACGAAGTCGCTCGTAAACCTCTTCGCGCGTCTCGAACCTCTCAACGTCCGGTCGGCTCGGGAGGATTCGATCTTCCCCCCCGACGGTCGCCCTCGACTTTCGGGCGCGATCCTTCAGGCGATTCTCGAGTGAGGCCAACGCCGGCGCGCGGTGTCACTCTCGAGAGGTGTCGGCTGATCTCGGGAAAACGACCCAAGAGGTCACGCCCGAGATCCGCTTTTCCGAAACCCCCCCCGCAGTGTGGTCCTGGTATTCGGCAGTCGATGGCGAGAGTACTTGCGCATAAGACTCGGCGGAAAAATCGACCCTCGCTCGGGGGTCTATCGGTTGAACAGGAAGGTCGGAGTTGCTCATATCGATGCCCCCGGGGCTCCTTTCGCCGCCACCGTCGTGGAGGAGTTGGCCGCTCTCGGCGTGAAACGATTTCTGATCGTCGGGCTGACGGGATCGCTGCAAGCGAACGTACGAGTGGGATCCCTGGTCGTCTGCGGGAAGGCGCTGCGCGACGAGGGCACTTCGCATCACTACGTATAGGGAACCGCATTCGCGCGCCCTTCGCCGGTCCTCGTCGCGCATCTGAAGGCCACACTCCAGCGAAATCGCATCGGTTTCTTCGAGGGACCTACTTGGACGACGGACGCGCCGTATCGAGAGACGATCGCCGAACTTCGACGTTACCGGAGACGCGGCATCCTCACCGTCGAAATGGAGGCAGCCGCCGTGTTTACCGTCGCTCAGCAGCTCGGGGGACGTGCCGCCGCTCTATTCGTGATCAGTGACCACTTGGACGAGCGGGTGTGGGAGCCCCGGTTCCATGATACTCGGGAAGGGTTGCGGAGGGCCCTCCGGCTCGCCGTCGGGACTCTCGAATATTGAACTCGTCAATTGGAGTCTGGCGCGCGGGGTCTCGATCGAGAAGCGCGCGCGGGCGAGAACCGAGCGCCCGGGACGCACGCGCGGACTGGGTCCGGCACACGTGTGACATCCGATGTTCCCCCGAAGAACGCTCCGATGGCCTCGAAGTCGGCGGGCCGCGGGCGCAGGCTTATGCGAGCTGAGCGGGATCCGATGCCGAATGGACGACGAGGAGGCGAAGCTTCGAGAGCTCCAGTACGTCAATCTGGCGTGGAACACACCCCTCACCGCCGATCACGCCGATCGATTGCTCGACCACCTCGACATTCGCCCCAAGTCGAGGATCCTCGATTTGGGTTGTGGGTGGGGAGAGCTCCTGCTGAGGGCGCTCGCCAAGGTTCCGGACTCGTCCGGCGTGGGTATCGACACGGACAAGCTCGCGCTGGACCGCGGTCGGAAGAATGCCGCGAGCCGTGGACTTTCGGGCCGAGTGCGATTCGCCTCGGCCAATCTGCCCCGAGTCCGGTCGACCGCCGAACGGGTGATCTGCATCGGCGCGTCGCATGCCTGGGGTGGAACGGAGAGTGCTTTGAGGGCCGTTCGGCGGCACCTTTCCCCACGCGGACGGATCCTTTTCGGCGACGGATTCTGGATAGGGCCGCCTTCACCACAGCTCGTCGGTATGTTCGGCGACCTTCAGCCTTCGCTTGCCGACTTGGTTACTCACGCCACGGCCGCCGGCTTTCGTCCATTGTTTGCAGACACGGCCACTGACGCCGAGTGGGACGATTTCGAATGGGGAACCTATCGGGGGCTCGAGGAGTTTGCTCTGGACGGGCGTCCCGCCGCCCTCGCGTCGAAGGCCCGGGAGCGGGCCGACCTTCGTCGGAGCGAGTATCTCGACGGGTACCGCGGACGACTGGGCTTTGCCTACCTCGTGCTCGCGAGTACGTAGTACCACGGCTGGGACCCGAGCCCGACGGCGCGCTCCACCCGTGGCCGGATTAACCATGCGGGCGTCGGATACACCCGACCGCTCGAAGGCCGCGCTCGGCGCGCGGCCGTGCCCGAAGCGCCGGACGCAGGGGCTCGGCTACGGCCGGGGCTCGTACGCGCCCCTGAGATGATTCCCGAGGGAAGATTCACCGCTCCTCGAGAGCCGAACGACGTTGGACAAGACTCTAAGTAGGATGGTTCACCCCGAAAGCCCAGCCCGAGACTGGCCCGCCGGTGAACCCCGGAGGTCGCTGGTCTCGGAGCTACTGGAAAGGAGGTGAAATCGATAGATGAGTGACCTAACCGAACGAGGATTGGGATGGGCCTTCGGGCTGATTGGCGGCGCCCTGTTCGTCGTAGCTGCCATCGTCAGCGCTGCGGTCGGGACGTTCGACCTCGCCGTGGGGCGCCCCATGGGCGCCCTCGGCGCGGGGACGGACGCCGTCGTCCTGTTCGTGGTGGGGGCGTTGGCGCTGTTCTTCAGCTACCTCGCCCACCGGACGTGGAAAGATCGGCCGATCACGGCGGGCGTGCTGCTCGTGGTGATCGCGGCGATCGGATGGGCGGCGCTCGACTTGGGAGTCAACGTGTTCGCGCTGTTGGGCGCGATCCTTGTCTTCCTAGCGGGCGTGCTCTACCTCGTCCAGCCTGCCTTGACCGGTGCGAAAGCGCTCGCGACGGCGTAGATCGCCTTCGCACGGATTGGGAACGGTCAGAAACCCCTTCCCCGCTTGCTTTTGGCGCGGGGTAGCAGAGCCCGGTCGCCCGCACCGGAACCCGCCCCGGGTGGAGGAATCATCGATCCAGCCGCGGAGTGGGGGGGATTCCGTAGATCGTCTCCCTTGCCTCCCTACCGCACCCCGGTTATCTCCGGAACCCATCCCTCTACGCTTTCGAGCGGCAGCCCGCACCCGCCGTTATACCGCTCCGGAGGCCGTGGATGGACTCAGCTTCGCTCTGAGCCGCGAGCGAGTGCTCGGGGTCAACGGACGAATCGGAACCCAAGGTCGCGATCGACCTCGGTGGGTGCTTCAGGTGTTGACTACCGTCGATTCGAGCTACGGGAGGGCGCGTGTCGGTCCGCTCTCAATGTGCGGTAGCACGAACTGATTGCCGTCGGGATCGGCAAACACGCCCAGAGTGACCGTTCCCATGGCCGTCGGGAACGTCTTGGGGGCATCCACAATCGATCCGCCGCGTTTCCGGATCTCAGCGCAGGCGGCTCGTGGGTCGTGGTGGGAGAAGATGATCCCCGAGACCGTCCCGGGTTCGCGGCCCCCTTCGCCTTCCCCGAGAACATGCATCGTTAGCCGCGTCTTCGTTCCAGGAATCGCATACGCTGCCCGAGAAGCGGATGGGATGTAGGACACTTCCGCGAGGCCCAACACCTCGGAGTAGAACTTCCGGGCACGCTGAATGTCTCGAATGTGGACCGTCACCGCTTCCATGCCCTCGATTACGTTGGCCATAGCTCGCTCCGGCCGACCCGAGTCTATCGTCGGTTATAGCGCTCGGCGACGTGCGAACTTGCCCGGTCGCTCTCATGGTTTGCCGTGGCCCCCAAGGAGACCGACTTCTCTTCCCGGAGGGAACCTTTCGACGTTGTCGCTGTGCCCATAGCACCCCACTCTTGCGGATAGGCTAACGAACTCTGCCTTTGACAAACACCTCCTTAGAAATCGTTCGGAGCCGTCGGATCGCTCCGTTCCACGAGATAACCCGCCCCTGGATGGTCGTCTTCCGGCGACCGTCTCCCAGACGACTGCCCGACACCGTCAACGTGTCACTTCGAGGACCGCACTAGAGAACTTCTCCGGGGGACGCTCGCGGGAGCTTGCGAGTCCGCACTCTCCAACACGAACTCCCTCAACTCGCCGAGCAGAGGCTCGGCCTGTCCCGGGAAGACCTCGGCCAACGAGCGCGGCCTCCCGTCCCTAAACACCTTTCTCGCGAAGTGCTTGAGACCGTACGCGGAGAGGGCAATCATAACCGGAACGGCATCCATCCCCTTTGGGGTGAGGCGGTAGTGGAAGACTCGATCATCCACTGGGTCCGCAACCTTTTCCACGAGGCCTTCCTCTCGAAGCGCCCGAAGGCGCAGTGAGAGGACTCGCTGAGTCATTCCCTCGTTTCGCCGAAGGATATGGCCGAACGTGATTCCGGGGTAGAAGGCCATGTCCCGTATGATCAGGAGCGTCCACTTGCGCCCGAGAACACCCAGCGAGGACTCGACAGGGCAGCCTAGGACCTCGCCCGTGGTCAGATGAGGTGCGAGGGGACCCGGAGGAACTTCGGGAACTCTTCGAGGCCTCCCGCGCATGGCCTATCACCTAACCTGCTGCCAGTATACTAACTTTCGGCATTTCAGAACGACAAGAATCGTATACTCCCATTCCATATGTTAGTGAAATACCAGCTCAAGTATACCTTCATTCCGGTAGCCATGATGTCGGAGGGATTGGACACACGCGCGCGAGCGGTGTACGATGGACCGGCCGGACGCATTCTCGCGAGCGTGGATCTGCCGGCAGGGCCCGAACGTGTGTTCCGAGCTCTGACCGGAGCAGAAGTGACCCGCTGGTGGGTGAATCCGGGTGTGTTCGATACCCGCGAGTGGAAGGCCGACCTAAGAGTCGGTGGGCACTGGCGGGCTTCGGGAGTCGGGCGGGGCCAACCGTACGCTCTCGAAGGAGAGTTCATGGTGCTGGAGGATCCACGGAAGCTGGTGCACTCCTGGCGATCGGTGGGCGGGCCCCCCCCAGACTCGACGGTGACCTATCTTGTCGACTCGGTCCCCCGCGGTACCCACCTCACGATCCGCCATGAAGGATTCAAGGATCCGGTCGCCTGCATCCGCACTTGCCGTGGTTGGGAAACGAGCCTAGCGGAGCTGGTGAACCTCCTCTCGTCCGACAAGTGAGGCATGAGTCATGCCCTACGATGAATATCTCGCGGATCGCGTCCGAGCGGCTCTTTCTGGGCGTCCAGACATTTCGGAAAGAAGGATGATGGGTGGCCTCCAATTCCTCGTCGGAGGTCGAATGTGTTGCGGCGTTAGCCATGACTCACTGTGGGTCAGAGTCGGTGAGCGCGCGCGGGAGCAAGTGCTGGCGATGCGCCACGTGACGCCGATGAAGATCGGGGCGAAGGCCCCCCGGGCCTTTGTGAGGATTGCCCGGGCCGGCATCGCCTCAGAAGCGGACCTGAAGAATTGGGTTGGGCGGGGCGTCAATTTCGCTGAGGGTCTTAAGACTCCGTCCCGACGGGCGAGCGTACCCCGTTCAACCCTTCCTTGACTCAATCCACAGGATCTGTACCCTCCCGGGCCGACCGGGACCCGGCTTCGCGGAACCTGCCCCTCGGTTCGATGTCTCCCTCTCGGAACCGCCACGGGCGTGCCGTCGATACCTGTGGAGTGTCATCAACGGCCGGGTCGTCGGTCGGAGAACGTCTTCCTTTGCCCGCCTCCGGCACCGTCCTTTAAGGCCAAGATGGATTCGAGCCGCGCTCGGGCAGCATCAGGAGCCCGAAACGGGCCCATGCTTGGCGGGAACAGGGTCGGGTTACCAGGGTCGGTCGTTCGGCCGCCAAGCTCCCAGGCTCGGTTCCGCACCCGCTTCTCTTGAAACCGACCCGTTCGCGTATTCCGGTGAAGGAGGAGGAAGTTCGTGCCAGTCTGGCGCGGCTCACGCGCGGTGTGCTGATGAGCACGGCGTCGGGGTTGTCCCGAAGGGAGTTGTTGGCCGCCTATCTCGACAGGGACGAAGTGGAGTAGCTCTGGCGTATCGGGAAGGACGGCCCGAGACTCAGTGGTATCAAGCACTACAAGCGGGACCGAGTGGATTCGTAGCTGCTGGTCTGCTACGTGGCGTATCTGTTGTGGGTGGCGGTCCGACGGCGGTTGCGGGAGGCGCACATCCGATAGAGCCCGGAGAAGGCGATTTTCCAGCTGCGGCGCGTGGAGATGGTGAAGCTCCGGGTCGGCGAGAAGGAGAAGTGGGAAAGTCCGAAGGCGGTCGGAGAAGGGGCTCGACTGGAGAAGGTCTTCGCGCTATCGCGATGGAAGGCTGTTGTGGCTAACTGACGCGGGATTCAGGTGAGTGACCCTAGGATCCGACCCTGTCCCTGACAGACTCGTTCACGACACTCTACACTGAGCTCGCAAGGGTGGAAGAGGCCGACGCCCGGTCAGAATCGGAGAATCTCAGACGGAGTCCAGATGGGGGACCCCGCCGTTCGAAAAGGGGCAAGGCGCTTTGTGAGAGCGGATACCGACGGCCCCCCTTTCCTCAGTTGCCTACTTCACTTCAGGTGAATGGACGCACCGAAACGATCGCTAGAACGGAGTTCCGGAGATAGAGATCACGCTCACGCTGTTCGAGTAGAGGTTGGCGACATAGATTTCCCCCGTTCCGCTGTCGTACGTCACGCCCTGAGGATCGATGCCCACAGGAACGGTCGCAACAATTTCGTCCGTCGCTCCCGAGATTACGCTCGCGGCATTCGAGCCCTCGTACAGACTGCCGTTCGTCACAAAGACTTCACCCGTACCGCTGTCGAACGCCACTCCATTAGGAGTGGAGTACGGACCGATTACTCCCACTACAGAGTTGGTGTCTCCGTCGATGACCACCGTCCCCTGGCTGCATGGGTCGGGCTCGTACAGGTTGTGATTCCACGGGTCGAACGCGATGGATGCGGGGCAAGCGTACTCGCTCCACACAACTCCAATGACTGAGCCCGTCGTGGGGTCAATGACCGCGGTGGAACCGGCGTAATCGTCCGGCACGTAGAGGTAGCCGTTCCTGGTATCCACGGCGATGAAGTCGGGGTCCTGTGAGAAATCCGCCCAGATTGCGACTACCTTGTTAGTGGCCGTATCTATCTTCGCCATCAAACCGTCGGTGGAAATGGAGTTGTTGAAGAAAAGCACGTAGACGTTCCGATCCTCCGAATCGAAGGCGACAGCTTTGGTGAAATCGCCCAACAGTATGTTCTTTGCCACTCTGTCCGTCGCGTCGGAGATCACAGAGACATTGCCACCGTCGGCCGCGTAGATGTATCCGTTCGAAGTATCATACGCCAGGCTCTGCTCGCCGAAGAGGGGCGAGGGCACCCGCACGGTCGCCACGACCTTTTTCGTCGAATCCGATATGACGCTCAATAGGTGAGATTCCGAGTTCGAAACAAACACCTCTCCTTTTCGATTGTCGTAGGCGACGGATCCCGGAGTACCTCCAACAGGGATCGTACTCGAGACCCGAATCGGTAGGAGTCTTTGGATGAAACCAGCGCGCGAATTCGAGAAGGCGAAGATACCCAATATGTCAGCACGAGCCAGTGACCCGGCGTCTTGATTCGTGGTTCTTTCGACCACGGCGAACGAGCCCGAGCTGAGGTGCGCGTGGCCGATCACGACACCGGCCCACCCCGGCCCGGTGCCGTTCGCGTCCACCACGAGGCCAGGGATACCTGTCAGAACGATGGCATCCTGACCTCCGCTCAACGCCACGAAAACCACGAACGCAGACTCGGGGAGAGCCAGGGTCTCGACCAATTCGCTGCTCGGTTGAATCGGCGGAATGAGATCCTTGAGCTGCTCCCCATAGTACGCGAATCCACTAACGCCCACCGCGCCGACGGAGTATTGGAAATCGGAGGTCGTGTAGCGATCTGAACTAGCCTCGGTTGCGGCAAGAGCAGCCGCAACGTAGCCTTCTCTGTCGTCGGGGGCAAGGAGGTTCCCTTTGGCGAATCCAGTGGAACGGCCATTGCCACCGTTGGCCATTCCAAAGATGTTGAGATCACCCGAGTTCGCGAGGGTCATCGAGTCCTGAAAGTTCTGTACCTCCGCCACGGTCACACGCGGTGTGGAAACGCTCGGGGCAGGCGAGAACAGAAGTTGGAGCTGGGCCCGGGGTAGTCCCGTGGGCGAGTAGCCGACCTCGGCTCCCGCGAGAGACGGCAGTGTAGCGAGTGATATCAACACCGCGAGAACCGCGGCGGGAACAACCCCTAGGACGGCTCTATGGCGTCGACGAGGCACCACGGCGTCACGTCGGGGAACAACCGCGTTCCCCCTTTCTCGTGCAGCGAATTGCATCGCTTAAGCGTATGCACTGCCGCAGGATTCTCCTCCGATGCCAGATGCCGAATCACCTTGCCCACCTTGGAACTGACTGGGCACTGTATTGCTATTCAACGGTCGCGTCCAAGCTGTGAATACCTTCGACTCAGTCAAGGCGGGGCGTAACATGGGCACAAACAGCCCTGCACCCGGCTTGGCGGTGCCAGCTAGTGCCACTTCTAGCCAGGTAGTTCGACCTTAGGACCGAAAGAACTAGGCCGGGGGAGTGCATGACCCCTCAGCATGGTCCGACGGGTCCGAACGATCTCTAACGCGGAAGGCCAGAAGCTCGCCCGACTCTGTCGCCACCCGAGCGACGCCATCGAACTCCATCGCGCGATGGTGATCCTGTCGAGTGCCCAGGAGTTCACTCTTCCCTACATCGCTCGACTAGTCGGCTACTCGCCCGACTGGGTTCGGTCTCTCATCCGCGAGTTCAATCTCCACGGCTTCGTGATGCTCAAGCCAAACAGGAAAGCCGGGGGGAACTGGAAGTTCACCCAAGAGCAGAAAGACCGACTGGTCGTCGGTGAACTTCGGGGGTCGCCCCCTCCCCCACTTCGGCTCGAGCATGGCCATCCCGCGGTCGTTGAACGCGCGGATCACCTCGCGAATGTAGTCCTCGCTCATCAGCGCGATCAAGCCGATCTCGGGCGGGGAGAACCCCTGGTGGCTCGCGAGGATGATCTGGGCGCGCTTGGACTCGATGGCGTTGTGGCCGGGGAGTAGGATACGCTGGAGCTTCTGGCCTTTCTCGATCGTGAGGTCTCGAAGCCTCAGGACCAGGCCACCGGGTTAGCGCTACCCCGGAAAGTACCTCCGGTCCAGAGGTTGGCCTGCGTTACCGGCCGCGCCACTAGTGAGCGGCGAGGCCCTACGCAAGGTTCTGGGCGCAGTCGATCGGAGTCCCGACGAAGAACGGGATCGGTCCGATGGTGAGCGCTCGGCCCGAGATCCGTTGCGACGCATCTCTTGCGATTGCCAAGGCCGGGCCGGGAAGGGACGCGGTCGAGAAAAAGACCGGGATAGAACGACCGTCCGTGGGGAGCTAAGCCCCCCTCCCCGGAGCGCCCCATGGCCGCCGTCACTAGCCGTGGGGACGTGCTCGACAGGTTCATTCGAGCTCAGCGGACTCACCGCAGGTTCGCCGAGAGTTGGCCGGCCGCTCGTTCGAGCTTGTCGAGGCAGATGTTCCAACCGGGGACGAGCCGAACGTGGACGTGGGGGGCGCCTCGGCGGAGGTCCTCCAGCTTCTCGTGGATGACGGAGATATGAGTCCCCCCCTCGGACTCCGGTCGAAGCCGGACGGTGACGAGCGTGTCGAAGTGCTCCCCCTTCTCCGGCTCTGTCCCGATGAACGCCCAACGGTACACGAGCTCCCGCGGGGGGTCGATCTTGAGGAAGCACCCCTCGAACTTTCCCGTGCTTACTCCGTTCCTCGAGTGCCAGACCTCGACGCGGCCGCCGACCCGGGCATCCACCGTAATCCGGTCGATCGCGAGATCGTCGGGCGTTATCCACTGTCGGATCAAGTCTGGCTCAAGAAAGGCGCGAAAGACCCGGTCGGGCGAAGCGTGCAGAGTCCGGTCCACTCGAACGGCGACCGTCGGTCCGCCGGCCCGAGTCATCGCCTTCCCCGCCCCCGGGGACGGGTCTCTTCCTTGAGGACCTCGTCCATCCGGCTCAAGCCCTCCGCCCAGAAGCGCTCGTAATACGAAAGCCACTTGGAGGCCTCTCGAAGGGGGGAACCTTGGATCGTGTACAGGTGCTGTCGTCCCGCCTTGCGTAGGTTGACAACGCCCGAGTCCAGGAGCAGCCGCAGCTGTTTCGACACTGACGGCTGGGGCATATGGGTCAGATCGACCAACTCATTGACCGAGCGTTCGCCGTGTCGAAGGGCATCGAGGAGCTGTCTCCGCGACGGCTCGGCGAGGAGCTGGAAGACGTCGTTCATGGACAAGATATGCCTAAAGGGATATATGTCTGTTTATGTATGTGTTCAAGGGCTCGAGACGTCGTACCGGTATCGCGAGTCACCGAAAATTGGGGTGTCGGAAAGATGCGAAAGATAACGGCGAACGCGTACATGACCCTGGACGGCCGCGGCGAGTTCCCGAAGTATCCGGGTTCGGACCGATCGAGCAGGACCGCGAACGCCCTGTTTCGACATATGTGGATCGCACGGTACGGCGACGTGACCACCGTGGTCATGGGTCGACGGTCGTTCCTCGGCCATCGGAGGGTCTGGTCCTCGAAAGCCCGAAAACCTAGCGATCCGAAATTCCTGCACGACTACTCGCACTTCCTTGATAACGTCGATAAGGTGTGTTTGTCGCGCCGACTCAAGTCGCCGGGGTGGGAGAACTCGCGCGTCATGAAGGGAGATCTCTCAAAGATCGTGGCCGAGCTACGGCGGGAAGAGGGTGGGAACATCATGATCGAGGGCGGCCCCCGGTTGATCCAGGAGGTCCTCCGGCGCCGGCTTGCCGACGATTACTGGTTCTTCGTCATGCCGGTGGTCTACGGGAAGGGCCCTCGGTACTGGGGGTCGATGAAAGAGCAAAACACCCTCAAGCTCCTGGAAGTCAAGTACGGTGAGGACGGAGAGATCATGCTTCACTACGAAACCGTCCGATAGCCGGGAACGGCGCGGCCTCAACCGATGTCCACGGTCGAATCGCGGGCCGGTCAAAGTATTCACTGATCGCCGATCGAGCCCGCGAACGCCAGCGCGGCGGCCCTAACAGAGGGCTTACGACGCACCCCCCGGCCCAACTCCGGTAGCGAAACGATTCGTAGGAGACCATCGGACTCGCTGCCGGGGAGCGGGCTCA
The DNA here is from genome assembly GCA_027309555.1 of bacterium. Classification (GTDB taxonomy): domain Archaea; phylum Thermoplasmatota; class Thermoplasmata; order Lutacidiplasmatales; family UBA184; genus Lutacidiplasma. The sequence continues at coordinate 6,808 of DAIDCO010000036.1, read as the reverse complement.
CCTGATCGCGAATTGGCGGTGGGCAACCCGCCGGTCGCCGCCGTCGGGGCGCTCAGGTTCTGTCCCCGAGGTGAACGACGGATCCTAGCTTCCTTTCGACCTGGTGTGCGATGTAGTCGACCAGCAGCGTACACATGGGACAGAGGGACCCGGGGTCTAGAGCGAGGAGTCCTCGGATCCGTTCTTGGGACATTCGTGCCTCGTCCCGCGTCAATCCCCTGATGTCCTCTGTGGTCACGACAAGTCGGTGAATCTCCGGTCGGACCAGGACCTGACGGAAGACGCTCGCGCCCTCCCCCTCGACTTCCTCGAGATGCAACGTGGGGAACTTCCATCGGATGACTCCTCGGGCGAAACCTTCGGGATCCCCCCGCTCCACTCGACGAAAACCCTGGCTCCTTCGGAGTCCCCCCTCCGGATTCTTGACGCACGCTCGGAAGAATCGTTGTGCCTCGCGAGGGCACGCCAACACATCGGCGGAGGAGATCGCCAATCCACGCACTCGTCCTTGGCCGTGGTTGAAAGGGTGGCAGCCGGACCAGGGAAACGCACTGCCATCGGCCATGAGCTGCAGGGCTTGGGTCGTGGGAAAGTGCGTCGCGTCCCCCTCGATTCTCGCCGACGCGAGCTTGAGGAGTAGCTCGGCGCGAAGCGCCTCCGATTCCCTTAGCAGCTCTTGTGTGTGGGACCAGTACTCACGGACCAGCTCACGCTGGACGGAACTCACGCGTCGGGTTCGTGACGACTCTCCGCCCCGGAGCGCTCGATAGCCGGCTACCTTGAACGATACCGACCCCGGACTCCGGCCGATAAGCTCCCCGAGTTCGAGGAGCTGGGCGGAGGTCACTCTCCCCCGAGTTTCGCCGTCGAAGAGGAGGGAAAGAGTCAGCAGGCCTTCCCTTCGGGTCCAGCCCCCGGGAAACCCGTCCCCCGTCATCGCGCGTACGGGATCCGAAGCGAGATCACCTCCGAACGACAAACTGAACCTCGCAACGGGCCCACGCTTGCTTGTCCTTCCAGGGATTCCCAGAGTACACCTCGCGAGTTCCGACCACCCCGCGAATCTCACCGTACTTTTTGCGCCAGCGCGTCCAGTCGCTGAGTCCGTGGTAGACGATTCGTGAGGAGACTTGGTCTGGGTCGAAGACGACCTTCGCGATGGGCGTAGCGGAGAGGGTCTTCAGTCGGATTCGCCCTTCAGTCTTGGCTCTACCCTTGAACTCAAGGCACGCCTCCCATCGTCGGCTCCCTCGCTCCACGAAGATGTAGGAGCCACGCCGTACCCCTTGACGATCGGCCCAACGCTCGAGCTCTTCGAACTCGCTTCGAAGATTGTCTTCTTTCCAGGGTCCCACTCTCACGATCGACGCGACGCGATAGCTCGGCGACTTCGTCAGCGCGAAATCCACGGTCATGCTCCTTCCTCCCTCGGCCGGTGCCCTCCTTCGCACAAGCCTCTCAGACTCAATAACTGCGGAGCCGCCCGAGGGCGGCTCTATAGAAATACTCGTGACCTCTTTGGGTTCCGATGGCCCTGGTAGATGCCCACCTCCGCGCGAGCCATCCCTGTGCCTACCAGGAGGTGTCGGACGAGGCGCCGGACTCCGCGATGTTCCGGTGGTTCGACCACGGTCGAAACGTGCTCTTGCTATCGAACCGAACCGCCCGAGGACTTCGCGGCCTTCTCGACCTAGTTCGAGAGGTCTTCGGCGCCACCTGTCTCGCGCAGGAGGAGTTCGAGGCGCTGGCCTTGGTCCCGGACCTCGGATGGACCGACCCCCGATCGATCGAGGGTTTGGCGGGACGATCGGGAGTCTGGATTGTGCCCCCCATCGTAATCCAAGGAGGGTGCGAGAGCTGCTGGGTGGTGGCTCGAGGTCGCGGGGAACTCCGTGCGTTCACGACACGCCTCCGGCGGACGGGTCCGGTCGAACTGCTCTCGGTGGGTTCCCGAGCGGAGCTTCGCGCCTTCCGTGACCTGCCCTTTGCCTCTGCCTACTTAGCGGGCGGGATGACGAACGCCCAAGCGCGGTCGTTGGTAACGGCTTGGGACGCCGGACTGTTTGACGTACCTTCCAGGGCGCGGTGGGAAACCGTGTCGAAGTCGGTGGGACTCTCTCGTTCGACGTTCGGAGAGCACCTTCGGAAGGGTCAGCGCCGCCTCCTCGAGACTTCAATGACGGCTTTGCGAGCTCGTGTGGCGAGGGTCCCCGAACCGGTGCTGCTGCCCCCGATTCGAAGCGAGTCCCGGCGCGGAAAGTCCCCGCTTAGGGGAGTTCGCGAAGAAGCGAACTGAGGGCCCCGGTCTCACGCCCGAGGGTTAACTCGCGTTAGACGAGGAACCCCGCACTGCGCTCGATGTGCTGAGGTCCTCAACGTGGCGTCGCTCCCCTCGTGCTGCTTATTTGAACGAGCGGCGACTCCCGACGCTCGGAACGGAGAATATTCATGCGGCTTCTCAGCCGGGCGACGCCCCCGATCCTCGACGCACGGGGCCAGACACTCCCCGAAAGCGTCAGCCGCCTGGAGACGCCTGTCATCAATGGGGTCCCCCAAGGGATACTCGCGCGGGGACGATCTCGGAAGAACCCGGCGCTATTGATCCTCCACGGGGGCCCGGGAGGGGCGTACATCGGGGCAGCTCGCGCGTGGTTCGGCTCCCTGGAGGACCGTTGGGTCGTGGTCAACTGGGACGAGCGAGGCGCGGGGATCTCTTTCAGTCGGGCCGTCTCCCGTGACGACCTTACCGCTTCTCAGATCACCAAGGACGCACTCGCGGTCGTGGATTGGGTCCGGTCGAACGTCGGCGTGGAACGATTCTACTTGTTGGGTCACTCGTTCGGGACCCTAGTAGGGCCCTACGTTCTTGAGGCCGCACCGGGAGCGTTCGAGGGCTACTTTTCGGTCTCCACCGCCCCCACCAGCCTTGCCGGGGAGCAGGAGGCCTATGTCTGGACACTCGAACGGGCTCGATCGTTGGACAAGAGGAAGGCCGTACGCGACCTCGAGCTCATCGGGCCACCGCCCTACCGCTCTCGGTTCGGGGGTCTCGACGTCCGGGCGCGTTGGACGGATCGCCTAGGGGGAGCATGGGAGGGGACGACCGGACTCAACGCGAGCTGGAAAGCGCTTCGTCACGGCACCGAGTACACGTGGGCAGACCTGTTCTTCCGGGTCGCCCCCGGCGTGAGGTTCTGGATGCGGAACGTGGATGAGTCGCTCGGAGCAGTCGACCTGATCACACGGTTTCCGAGCCTGCCCGTTCCCGTAACGTTCGTTAACGGGACTTCCGATTACATGGCACCGACGGAAACCGCCCGCCGATACTTCGAATCCATCCAAGCTCCTCGGAAGCGCTTCATCGAGCTCGCGGGCGTCGGCCACTACCCGTTCGCACAGGTTCCCGATGCGTTCGCGACCGCTGTCAGCCCCGACCCTTGGTAATGCGCGTCTCGGCCGCCGGCACCTCCTCTCGCGTTCGGCTCCGCGGACTCAGCTCGGCGGAGCCGCCTCAACTCTCGGTCTCAGGATATCGAGGGGATGTGTCGAACCGCTGACTTGAAGGGCGAAGGGAACTTGCGAGTCAACCGCCGCGTCAGTCTTGGCCCCCGTACTACGGCACCTGATAACCCCGAACATCCCGAGTCCTGGGTTACCACGGAGCGGAGGCTGGTCACTACTCAGTCACCTCGCCTCCCAGGATCACCGGATCCCGCTCGGGTCGAACCGAAGTCCTGGCCTACGCGGGGCTTTTGCTCCCGGGCTGGTCCGCCCCGAACCGTTCCAACGACCCTCCCTCACGTATATCCGACCACAAGCGCCTCCCGTACCGATGAACGATCTGGCCGTCACGAAGACCCTGGATGTCCCCGGCGGGAAGCTCTCTTTCGACGAGGGGGGAAAAGGTCGGCCGATCGTACTCCTCCACGAAGGGATCGCGGATCGACGCATGTGGGATCGCGAGTTCTCGATCCTCGCGCACGATCATCGCGTGGTGCGCTACGACCTACGCGGGTACGGGGGTTCCACTCCCGCGACTTCGGAGTACTCTCCCGTCCGTGACCTCGTGGCCCTGCTCGACCACCTTGCCGTGACGCGGCCGCTGATCGTCGGCCCTAGTGTGGGCGGAAAGATTGCCCTCGACCTGACTCTGGCGAACCCCGAGAGGGTGGGAGCGCTCTTGCTCATCGCCCCGGGGTATTCGGGCATGGACTACGACCACGTGCCCGGAGGTAAGGCCACCTTCGAGCGCGACGAACGGCTCTCCCAAGCGGCGGCCGACGCCTGGGCCGCCGGTAAGCTCGAGGAAGCCACCGAGCACCTTCGACAATTGTGGGCCTCGTCGCTCACGGGAGGCGCGCTGGAACTGTTCCGGACCATGGTCCGGGATAATGCGAAGGAGATCTTCGAGGAGCGTTCCGGCCGATACGAGACGCGCGAAGGGGCGCCTGCCGCCGCGCGGCTGAAGGAGATCCGGGTGCCGACACGGATCCTTGTCGGAGATCGCGACAACCCAGCGATGCCGCACTGTGCGAACTTCTTGGCGCGAGGTATTGCGGGGGCCAAGGTGGAGCTCGTTCCCGGAGCGGACCACCTCTTGAACCTCTCCCGGCCGGGCGCATTCGACACCGCGCTCCGCGAATTCGTCGAGGGGCTGCCGAACCCTCGCGAGTAGACGCGGAGACAGAGTTCTCCGATGGGCGGTGGCTCGAAGGCGTCCCACAGTGCGCCGAGGGTGATTCCCGGGCCTCCCCCGGGGCATGGTCGGCAGGTGGCTGCCGTACGCCTCACCTCGAAACCGCTCTCCCCGGACACCTGGCCCGCGTTTGCGAAACTGGTGGAGAAGCACAACGGAATCTTCGGCGGGTGCTGGTGCATCTCGTTTCATCTCACGGGGAAGGAGGAGCGGCGAGGGGCTCGGGCGTACCGGGCGATGAAGCAAGGGCTGGTACGGGAAGGACGGGCACACGCCGCGCTGGTCTTTGACGGCTCGACCGCGGTGGGATGGTGTCAGTTCGGCCCGACTTCGGAACTCCCGAACATCCGAAGCCGGAAGGCGTACGACGAGGGGCGGGGTGAGCTTCCCGACTGGCGGGTCACCTGCTTCTTCATCGACCGCGAGCGCCGGGGGGAAGGGATCGCGACGGTCGCTCTTCGCGAAGCGCTTCGGGAGATCGGGAGACTCGGAGGGGGAACGGTCGAGGCGTACCCTGAAGACTACACGGGCCAGAGAACTTCCAATTCGTTCCTCTGCAGCGGGACACTGAGCATGTTCGAGAAAGCGGGATTCACGCGGGACCGCAAGATCGCCATGCGAAGGTGGGTCGTGTCTCGAAGGATTCCCCCGGATCGCTCGAAACGGTCTGCGAATTGAACTCTGCGCTTCGCGCGCGCTGCCGGGACGCCTATCGATGCGAGCTCGGAGATTTCGGGAGAGGGACATTGGTCACGGCTCCGGAGGGGGGTTCTCCCGACGCGCGGGCCGAGCTCCTCGGGGGGAGATTTCCACCTCGCCTTCGCCGAAATGTGTGACGGTACGACCCGGTCTCCGGCGTTGTGGCAGGCGGCCACGAAACATGGACGGCTCGGTGCGCCCGCGGGGTGAACCGAAGCTTCCCGGATCGCCTCCCCCCGGTGGCTCCCCGATGCGGTCCGGGGTCGCCTACTAAACGAGCCGGTCTCGACCTCAGGGTCGGCGCGGCGGGGGCGCCCAGAACTCGTTGCGGACGAACGGGAACTCCCGCGACTTCCGGACAGGACCCTCCGCAACGCGGGCGTAGTGATATCCCCGGAGGTGGACCGCGACCCGATCGGCGAGCTCCCTACTGTGGACCTCGACTATGATCCGGGGACTCTCCCGGGTCAGGATCTCGCGAGCACCCTCAAGAACCGCCACTTCCATCCCCTCTACGTCGACCTTCAGTAGATCGACCGGTGCGCCGAGCGCCATCGAGTCCAGCCGGCGGACCGGAACTTCCTTGGCCTCCTGACTCGAGTCCACCGACAGCATCAGCGCCGACACTCGCCCGAGGCGAGCGGTCCCGTCGGCGGCACCGAGGGCGAGCCCGCGGACGTCCACGCGGTCCTGAAGTCCACCGGCCGCGGCCAACTCCTTGGTCCGTCGGACGTTCTCTGGATCGGGGTCGAAGGCGATCACCCGACTGGTCGGACCCGAGGCCGCGGCCAGGACCGCGAAATCCCCAAAACCGCAGCCCGCGTCCACCACGTAGCCTCCCGGAGCCGGCCCGAAGCCCGGCACGTCGTAGCACTTCTCGACCAGCACCTCGTAGAGGGCGAGCAGGTCGACGAGCGACCACGTCGGTGGAGCTCGTACTCCCACGGCGGACAGCGCCTGCCGGACCTCCTCGGCCTTGGCTTCCCTCCAGCGACGATAATGCGCCTCGCGGCCTTTGCGGCTCCAGAGCTCCCCGGGGCCGTACGGGACCTTCTGGTGAGAGCGCCAAGCCCAACGGAGATCCTCCCATCGCGCGGGGAGCCGGCGGCGGGCCGGGGGCTTCGGGCGCGGTTCGATAACGTTCTCTCCGTCCATGGCGACCGCACTTCGCGAGCGGTCGCCCGGGTAGCGGAGGGTGCGGGCCGGATCCTCCTACCGTCGACCGTAGCGGGAGAAGGAGACCCCGAACTCAACTAATGAACCTTCCGTAGGCGACGGGTCTCGACTCGACCTCGCCCGCCCCGGCAGCCCGTCGAGGGATCCCCGAGCCCGCCCGAATTCGCCGTCCCGCGACGGTCGACAGCGCGGACGTCCGGTCACCGGCGGCGGGGAGGAAGAGGGTCCCGGGGGTCG
>DAIDCO010000035.1 GCA_027309555.1 bacterium | reverse complement strand
AGGTGGGGGTGGCCTCGCTCCGAGGACCGCGGACCGCCCGATCTCGCCGGTCGACCCGGCGCTTCGACCGCCACGACGCCGACGCTACGGAAGGCGATCCGCTCCCGACACGCGATCGCCCTCTATGTGAGCTCGGTGCTCGGTTCGGGAGTGCTCGTCCTACCGGGGCTCGCGGCCCAGATCGCGGGACCGGCCTCGCTCCTCGCCTGGGGACTGCTCGCGATCGCGAGCCTCCCGATCGCGTTCACGTTCGCCGCGCTCTCCGCCCGACGGCCGGAGTCGGGGGGCATCTACGGATTCGCGCGAGAGGCGTTCGGCCCGACCGTCGCGACCGTCTGCGGATGGCTGTTCACCCTCTGGCTGGTCACCGGCGCGCCGGCCGTGGCCCTGATCACGGCTTCGTATCTCAGCTACGCCTTTCCGATCGACCGGCCCGAGTCGTTCCTGCTCGGGATCGGGGTCGTGGCCGCCGCGTTCGTCGTGAACTACCAGGGGATCGTGGTCAGCAATCGGATCCAACTCGCGGTGATCGGGTCCATCGTGGCGCTACTCCTCGTGACGATAGGACTCTCCGGCATCCGGATCAGCCCCGGGCACTTCGTCCCGTTCCTCCCCGACGGTATCGTCTCGGTAGGCACCGCAACAGCGCTCATCTTCTGGTCGTTCCTCGGCTACGAGAACGTCTCGAACGTCGCCGAGGAGTTCGAGGACCCGTCCCGGGACTTTCCCCGAAGCGTCGTGTCGAGCGTGGCCCTCATCGGTGGGCTCTACTTCGCGATAGCCTTCGTGACGGTCGGCACGGGCGCCTACACCGCGGGGGGAGGGGTCGCCCCGTTCGCAGCGATCCTCGGGAACGTCCTCGGCCCCTACGGAGCGGAGGGGACCGCGCTGCTCGCGGTCTTCATCATCTTCGGGGTGGCGAACGCCTACACGACCGGGATGTCCCGCGTGGTCTATGCAACGGCCCGGGACGGAGGATTCCCGCGGGCGCTCGGTCGGCTCGACCCTCGCACGGGCGTGCCGCGCGCGGCGCTGCTCGCGATGTTCGCGATGGTCGCGATCGTGTTCGCGTTCTATTATGCCTTCAATGTCGACCTCGCAACGGCGCTCCTGGTGGCGAGTGGCGCGGCGATCGTGCTCTATCTTGTGGGCAGCGCGGCAGGATTCCGGCTCCGGCCCCGCATCGGGCGCTTGGAGCGCCCGACCCGCGTGTGGCCGGCCGTTTCCTTTGCGATCGCGCTCGTGGTACTGCCGTTCATCGGTTGGCCGCTCCTCGTCACGCTCGCTGTCGTGGGCGTGGCCGGGGCGTACGCGGTCTTCGGGTCCCGGTCGGAGCGTCCCCCTCCTTCCGCCTAGGGGGAGCCGGGCGCGGGCGGGCTAGCCGCTACCGAGGAGCTCGCTCGGCTCGAGTCGCCCCACGCCCGAGTCGCCGTTCTTGCTCCCCTCGGACCCGAGCCCGACCGACCCGCGAGCGTCCGACTATGGGGGCGCTCTCGAGGTGAGGGGTAGGCGATCCGAAGTTCGTGCCCCCCACCACTCGGTCGGGAGGACCCGAACCCCCGCAAGTGCGAGCGGCTCCGGCGTATCTACGTGCGATTGGGCCCGCTCGCGGGCCGACCACCCGCCGGGGTCACGGAACCGCAGCAGGCCGCAGTGTGAGGGTTCGGCCCGTTCGCTCGCGCCGCGAACAGCGGGTCGGGTCGTGGGTGCCGTCCCGAGGTAGCGGAGCCTAGCTCGGGGCGCCGCCCGGGGCTCCGTGCGTGGAGGAGCCCGAGGAAAGGGCCGCGTGCGCCAGGGCGTCGATGAGGAGCGGATCGTCGTTGAGGGAGTCGGTCCGGTCGAACACGAGGCCGAGCCGTCGGGCCTGCTCGCGCATCTCGATCTCCACATCGAAAAGGATCTCGAGGTTGTCCGAGACGAAGCCGAACGGGACCACCAGGACGGCCTTCTCCCCGTGACGCGCCGCACGGTCGAGCTCCTCCTCGGCCGAAGGGCCAAGCCAGGGACCCTCTCGACGGCCGACGCTCTGGTACGCGAAACGAGACCGAATCGGCGGGAGGCGCTCCCCGATCGCCTTCCGGGTCGCTGCGAGCTCGACCACATAGGGTTCGGTCTCGGGGTCTTTCACTCCCGGCAGGCTGTGGGCCGTGAACAGAACGAGCGGGTCGCGAACTCCCCGGTCGGCCAGCGAGTGAAGACGGTGCGAGACCTTTAGGGCGAACGCCTGAGCGAGCGAGGGATCGTGGTGCCAGCTCTCCACGAGTCGGAGCCGGGGCGGGGTGTCGGTCTCCTCAACCGCCTTCCGCAGCGCCGACAGGTAGCCCCCGACGCTCCACGTGGAGTAGTACGGGGTCATGCAAAGGCCGGTCAGTTCATCGATCCCCTCGTCGACGAGCCTCGTGACAGCTTCGCCGATCTTCGGATGCCCGTGCCGCATCCCGACCTCGCATCGCGCGGGAACTCCCTCCGCGGCCAGCCGTCGTTCCAGCGCCGAAGCCTGCCTCCGCGTGATTTCGACGAGCGGGGAGCCGCCCCCGATTCGCCGATACCGCTCCCGGAACTCCTCCACGAGCTCGGAGGGGGTGGCCCGACCCCCGCGGAGGTCGCGAAGGTACGGCTCGACGTCGGGGAGCGAGGCCGGCCCGCCGAGCGCCATCAGGAGCACGGCGCGCCGATGGGTGGGAGGAGCGTTCACGGGCCGCCCCCGCGACCCGCTCGAACCGACCGTCTCCTCGGAGGCGGCTCGGTGCGCCGAAGCGAGCGAGGGCTCGTCGATCGCGTCGCGCTCGCGTCCGGGCTCGTTCCGGGCGGCCGGTTGCCTGCTGCGTCCGGAGTCGTCAGGCGTCTCACCCGACCAGCTGAAGTGCCACGGCGAGCGCGAGGACGACCAACATCAGACCGAGGTTCGCATAGGCCACGAGCCGACTCTTCCGTCGGACCTGTCGGAGCGCCTCGACCTGCCCCTCTCGGGCCAAACGGCTGATCTTCCGGCCGAAGTAGAATCCATGCACGTAGATGAGTACGACGAGGAGCACCACGAGACCGGACTTGGCAATCAGGACCTGGCCGCCCAGGCTCGATAGGGGACTCGCCGGTGTCGGGAGGTACCAGCTCGCGTTGTACAGTCCGGTGACGACCAGCACCACGAGGAGCGGCGTGACGACCTGTCCGAATCGGCGCGCGAGGCGCCCCACCAGCTGGGTCCGAGCCGCTTCGTCGACCCCAAGACGGTAGGAGACCGGTTCGACGACCAGCCACATGAAGAACGAGCCTCCGACGAAGAGCACGGCACTGAAGAGGTGCACCCAGAGAATCGCCGCGTCGACCCATTCGATCAGCATGAGGCCGCTTCTCCCCCGTTAGCGCCTACTCGAGACGACGGTTCGGGCCACCGGCCCGGGGGCGAAGCACCGGGGGCCCTCCGCGGATCGAGAGCTCGGCCCGCCGCGTCCTCCGGTTCGATTTCGTAGCCGCATGTCGGTCTCCTCACGCGGGGGCCGCCAGTCCGCGGGCGAACAGGCACGCCGGGTCGCTTCCGAGGGGATCCCCTGAGTGGACGAAGGCACGAGCCCGACTTCCCCCGCAGTCGGACCGGTGCGGGCAGATGCCGCACGCGCCGCGGAACTCCCGTGCGCGAATCCGTCGAAGGAGCTCGGTCTCCCGGTACAGCGCGATGGGGTTGTCCGTTCGGATGTTCCCGAGCCGGTACTCGAGGAATCCTCCGGGATAGACGGAACCGTCGTAGGAGGCGAACAGGATCCCGTCCCCGTCTAGGGTTCCCTTCGGAGCGAGGGAGGAATCCCGGGTCGCCGGACCCATTCTCTCCTCGAGCTCCCGGTGCAGCGTCGCGTAGAGCGGACCCGTGGGGCTCGGCCCCGTTCCCTCCCTTTCCTTTCGGATCCGTCGGACGAACGGGGCCTCCACGGGCCGGACCAGTACGCCGTAGCGAGAGGCGTCGAAGAGAAAGTGGCTCACATCTTCGGCTTCCTCTGCCGTAATCTCCTCGAGACCCGCGCCCCGTCCCGTCCGTACCAGGAAGAAGACCTCCCACACCCGGATCCCCTGGCGGTAGATGGCCTGAAGGAGTCCGGGAAGCTCCTCGACGTTGCTGGACATCACGGTCGAGTTCACTTGGACGCGCATCCCGGCCCGGAGGCCCGAACGGATCGCATCGAGCGTGCGGTCAAAATGGCCGACCGCCCCACGGATCCGTTCGTGCGTACCCGCGGTCCCACCGTCCAGGCTGATCGAAAGCGCGGAGACGCCGAGACCGGCGAGTTTCGTCAGCGTGACCGAGTCCAGTCGCTCCGAAACCGCCGGCGACACGGCGACGTGAAGCCCCCGGGCGCGGGCGTGCTCGATGAGCTCTGGGAGATCCGCTCGTTGGAGGGGGTCCCCACCGGTCAGGATGAGCGTGGGATAGGGTCGCCCGAACTCGAGAAGGCGGTCGATGAGGCCCCGACCCTCCTCGGTAGAGAGCTCGCCGGGCAGCGGTCGAGCGATCGCCGAGGCCCGGCAGTGGCCGCAGGCCAGCGGACACGCACGGGTGGTCTCCCAGAAGACCAGGATCGGGCGCTCCGAGAAACTCACTCTCCTCTCCCTGCCACTCGGTCGGCCCGTGGCGATGCCCGCAGGAATGGGAAGATGAGAAAAGGCCTACGCCCTCTTCCTCCGGGACGCGGCGACCACGATCCCGATCATGTTTCGAGGGGGTACCCCGGGGCGCCGGCAGCCGGGGCCCGGCAGGGAACCCCGTGATCGCCCCGGTCGGGCGCCCAACGAGCTCGCGCCGGTCCCTACGCTGGTCGCAGCTCGAGATTGACCGACTCGGTCGCGACGAGGAGTGTCGGGTATCGTAGCTCGTCTCGGAGGTCAATCCTCTTCGCTGGGGCGAGGGTGAAACCCACGACGGGCCCGAGGGGATTCGAACCCCTGACCTTGCGGTTAAGAGCCGCCTGCTCTACCGGGCTGAGCTACGGGCCCACGACGGGCCGGGCGGACTCGGAACCCTCCCATAAAGGCTCCTCGTCTCGCGCCCAGGAGGGTTTCAAGGAGCACGCACCTGGGGGGAGGAGGTCGCGGTGAGTCCGCCGGCGCCGATCCGGTTCGGCCCCGCCTCCTCGTGGTGCGTCGGTAGCACGCGCCCACCGCCGCTCCTACTGCCTCCTCCGTGCTCTCGGGTTCCGCCGTCTCCCGATCGGCCGCGATAGCCGGTCGACCGCCGGGGGAGGCTCGTCCTTTGGCCCCTCCCCGGGGGACGGGCGGTCCCTGTGTATCGCAAGAGGTCCTAGCTCCCCCGCACGGTTGTGACCCGATCCCGTACCATCGCGGCCGCGCGGTTGACTCCCGGACCGCGATCGTCGGATGAAGGAGAGGACCGGCTTCGCGCCACAGGGCTCGAGCCGTGCTACTCGGTCGACCGGGGTCCTCCGGGGGTCCCGCAGGAACAGTGCCGATCCGCGGCGGGGGCGGACGACGACCGGATCATCGGAGAGATCTAGCCGGCTCGACGGGGTCGGGTGGCCCGGCTCAGTGCCGCAGCCGCTCGAGCGCCGCGCCGACCATGAGGGGGAACAGGACCGTCACGTCCCCCTCGACCGTCGTGTGTCGCGCGGCCGCCTTGACCTTTCCCCACGAAATCGCTTCACGAGTGCGCGCGCCGGAAAGGCTCCCGTCCCACTCGACCGCGGTCGTCACGTACAGGGCCGCGTCGAGCCCGTCCCGGAACTGGTTCCACCAGATCGTGTGGTGCTTCGAGATCCCTCCGCCGAGCATGACGGCTCCCGAGCGCTTCGCGCCGTAGACGAGATCGGAGAGCGTCTGCTCGTCGGAGAGGAGATCGAGTGAGAGGGCCTTGTGGTCCTGCCAGAAGAGCCAGACCTGCGAGCCGACGGCCCCGTCGGTGATCCCGGGCACGAGGACCGGAACGTTCGCCTCGTAGGCGGCTCGAAGGATGCTCGAGCGGGCCGTCGCCGGGATCGCCCGGCCGATCGCCGCCGAGAGCGCGCGGGTGGAGAGAGCGCGCGTGCCGTCCGCCCAGAGCTGCGCGAGGATCCGTTGCATCTTCCGTTCGATGATCGTCCCGTAGTTCGCCTCGGGAATCACGAGGTTACCGAGCCGGTAGAGGTGGCGGCGGTGGAGATCGGCGTCGTCGAGATCCCAGGCGCCGTGAAAGTACGACCGAAACGCGCGGGCGAGGTCGTGGTCGAGAGTCCCGCACGTCGTGATCACGGCGTCGACGTACCCCTCGCGCACGAGGGTCGCGAGGACTCCCCGCGTCCCCGTCGCGACGATGTCCGCGGGGAAGGAGAGGAACGTCGTCATCTCCCGATCCTCGAGGATCGATGCGAGCAGGTCGACCCCGTCCGCGACCTCCTTCGCGCTGAAGCCACCGCCCGCACCGAGTCGGCGGATCAGCGTGTCAAGGCTCGGTCGATCGTCGACCCGTACGTCCTCGACCTTGCGCGGCACGGCCGGCCGGAGCGAGCGGGGATTAAAGCCCTCCCGTGAGGCCGAGGGTAAGCGAACGGAAGACGAGCAGGTAGGTCACGGCATAGCCGAGCATCGCCCCGCCGTTCAAGAGCGGGAGACCGGCCTGGGGGTTCCCTCTCAGCACGAGGCGCATCAGGACAGCATAGCCGACAAGCGAGCCGAGCAGGGTCCCGACCGCAACCCAGAGGCTGGCGCCGACCCCGAGCCAGGCCGGCCCGGCAGGGAGCCAGATGAACGCCGAGACGACGAGCGTCCCCGGGATCACGATGTCCCCGAGACCCATGAACAGAGCGGCCCGTTCCTCCACGGGCTGCTGGCGCTGGACGCCCAGGGCGGGCGCCGCGGTGTAGTCGTACCCGGCCGAGTCGGGCATGACCATCAGGATCGGGAGCTTCATCTCGGTCACGACGTCCGCGAGCGACACCATGTGCTTCGTGCGGTAGACCGCGATCGCATCGTAGACCATCAACGCCCCGAGGAGGATGAAGGCGGGAAGGATCGCGAAGGAGATCCCGAGGATCGCGACCAACGAGCCGGCGGCGAGGAATCCCGCGAGGTCGACGATGTACCACTGCGGCTCCACGAGGAGCGCGAAGTAGATCGCCGCGCTCGCCATCGCTGCGAAGATCAGCGCGAAGTCGATCACCAGCTCGGCACCGTAGGGCGGTGGCAGGTAGTAGCTCGGGAACAGGAGCGCGAACGACGCGTACAGCGTGAAGTAGAGCGAGCCCGCGATCGCGAGGAGGATCAAGTGGCGCAGGGCCGCCATGCTCCCGCGGCGACGCGCGAAGAAGAGGATGACGAGGGGCGCGATCACGATGATCGCGATGAACGCGAGGGGAGCGGTCGGACTTTGGGGATTCGTCGTCGACGCAAGTCCGGCCGAGCGGAACGGCTGGGCGAGCGCGAGGCCGACGACCTGGCTCCCGACGTAGAGCGCGAGCAGGCCGACCCAGCGAAGACTCCGCATCGCTCGCTACGGCTGGACGACCGCGTAGGCGTTGTTGCCCAGCACCTTCGTGACCTTGGCGTTGACCGTCGTGCCGCGCTGGTTCGCTCCGGTAACGAAGATGACGAACCCTTCCTTCTTCGCCACGCCGTCGCCCCGCCGGCCCACGTCCTCGATCGTCAGTCGATAGATCTCGCCGACGACGACCGGCGTCTTCGGCTTCTCGGGGGTCACGACACGGCGCATGGTGACCGGGCGCTGGGCCCCGCAGGCCTCGCAGACGAGGAGCGTGAGCCGCCCCTCCTTGTGGAGGTGCGTGTCCGGCCGCTTGCACTCCGAGCAGATGACGTACTTCGCGGTGTACTCCCGCATGCGCTGGGCCAGCTGGTCCTTCGTGAGCCGGGACTTGAGGACGCCGCGGGGAAGGTCGAGGATGCCCGGGCAGCCGAACTCCTTCGCGAGGTAGCCAATGACATGGTCCGGCTCCCGCCGGAGCACCCCCGTGATCTCCTGAAAGTTCCGGATCACGGTGTTCTTCCCGTCCGTCATCACGTCCGGCTCGGGGACCTGGAACCGCTCTCCGCCCGTACGCACGGGAGGCAGTTTCGTGCGGGCGCGCTCGAGCAGCGTTTCGTACGATTGCATGGGAGGTGGGCCGAGCGGCAGTTCGGGTAAAAGGGTTCCCCGTGCAGCTCACTCAGTGGGAAACGCCGCGAGGAGCCCGCCCACCCTCGCGAGGTGGTGCTCGGTCACGATCGCCGTCGCCGCGCGGCGGACCGTCTCGTCCTCCGGCTGAAAGGCGACCCCCACGCGGCTGCGGCGGAAGAGGCCCACGTCGATCTCGGAGTTCCCCACGGAGGCGGTCTCGCGCGGAACGATCCCGAGCTCCGCTTGGAGCGCGGCCAGCACGCCCTCCTTCCCGTGGATGGGCACCCGGACCACCCCCTCGCCCGACAGGCGACCGTCCGGATGGGTCCGGACCCCGTTCGCGAGCACTCGGTCGATGCCGAGTTCCCGGCCGATGCGCTGGGCGAGGAGGTCGAGCCCTCCGCTGACGATCGCGGTGCGGACCCCTCGTCGCCGGAGGTGGTCGACGAGGTCGGAGGCGCCGGGCATGAGCGGCACCGTCGCGAGAATCCTTTCGAGGTCGGAGAGCGTGAGGTCGGGTGCGTGCTTCCACCAGACGCGGATGTCCATCCGGATGAACTCGTGATCGTCGATCTCGTTCGCGAGAAAGCGACGCAATCCCTCGTCGTTGCGGTCGCCGAAGTGGTCGTGAATGACGCGCCACGAGCTCGCGACGTCGACGAGCGTCCCGTCCATGTCGAACGCCACGAGCCTAAGCACGGTCGCCCCGGGCGAGGGCCTCGGCCCGCGCGAGGACGCGTGCCGAGGGGCGGACCGACCACGCGCGCAGATTCTCCTCGACCTGCTCCGGCCGGCTCATCCCGACCACCGGCGCCGCCCCCTGGTCGGCGAGCCAGTGGAGCGCGATCGAAGCGAGGGGGACGCCGGCCTCGGTGGCCAGTGCGCGCAACGCCCGAGCGCGCTCGAGGATCTGGGGGAGACGGTCCGGCTCGAAGAGGCGGTGCGCGTACCGACGTACCTCGGCCGGGACCCGGCCCCCGTCCAGATAGCGTCCGTGAAGTAGCCCCCGGGCGAGCGGAGTGTACGCCTCGATCAAGATTCCGTGCGCCCGGCAGTACGCCCTCACCGCGTCGCCCTCGTCGCGGTTGAGCAGGTTGTAGTGAACTTGATTCACCGCGATGCGGGTCGAGGAGAGGTGTCGTCCTGCCTCCTCGAGCTCGTCGACGGTGAAGTTAGAGACGCCGATCGCGCCCACCTTCCCCTCCTTCCAGAGCGCCTCGAGCGTTCCCATCGTCTCGGCGAGCGGGACGTGGGCATCCGGGGCGTGCACGAGGTATAGGTCGACCGATCGTCGGGCGAGCCGCTCGAGACTATTGACGAGCGCCGCGCGGACCTGCGAGGGGCGCAAGTGCTCCCAGGAGACCTTGGTGGCAACGTACGCCTCCGTCCCCCCGTGAGAGCGGAGCAACACGTCTCCGAGGAGCCGCTCCGACCGGCCGTTGCCGTACACCTCGGCCGTGTCGAACCACCGCAGACCGAGCTCCCAGGCGCGCGCGACCGTCGCCTTCGTGCGCGCCTCGTCCTCCGTTCCCCAGCGGCCCAGCCCCCAGAGCCCGAGGCCGAGGGCCGGGTGGGCTCGTTTCCCCGCCGGGATCGGGATCTCTCCGATCGCCGGAACGGCCGTGGCGGATCCCGGCGTCGCCGCCTTACGTCGGGAGGGTATCGGTCGCCGGGATGTCGGCGTCATGGTGTCGAAGGAGGCGAGGCGCCCATCTTCAAGTGCTCGTCGATGCGACGTATCCGCTCCTCGAGGTCGCGCGCCTTCCCTTCCACGTCGCGGACGACCTCGGGGGGCGCCCGCGCCCGGAAGCCCGCGTCCTCGAGTCGCCCCCGGGCCTTCGCCAGGAGGCCCGCGAGCTTCTCGCGCTCCCGTTCGAGGGCCCGGGTCTCCGAGATCGTGGCGGGCGGCCGCTCGAGGTAGCACTCCCCGAGCGGCGCCACCCGGCTCCCTACCCCGTCGGGCACTGGCGCCTCTCGCTCGAGCAGGGAGACACCGCGGACCCGTGCGAGCCGCTCCACCGTCGTCCGCTCGGCGGCAAGGACGCGCGCGATCTCGGGCCCGGCGGGGCGGATCCACGCGCGGGGAATCATCTCGGGAGGGATGTGCTCTTCCGAGCGCAGGTTGCGCAAGAGGCGGATCGCCTCGAGCACCGACTCCATCTCGATCTCGGAAGGGGGGTCGGCCGGGGCTTCCGTCGGCGCTGGCCAGGGGGCCGTGGCCAATAGGTCGCCGGAGTGCGGGAGCGCGTGCCAGAGCTCTTCCGTCACATGCGGGACGAACGGGTGCAATCGGCGCAGGCACCGCTCCACGACGAAGAGCAGGGTGGCCCGAGCTTCCCGCTGCGCCGCCTCGCCGCGCTTCCCCCCGAGCGCGTCCTTCGCGATCTCGACGTAGCGATCGGCGAGGTCGTGCCAGACGAACCCATGGAGCGCCGTCGCCGCCCGGGTCGGAGCGAACTCCTCCAGGGCGCGGTCGACCTCCTCGCTCGTCCGACGGAAGCGGGAAAGGATCCAACGGTTCTCGAGCGCGCTCGCCGGGCCGATGGGAGGAGGGCCCACGGGAGCGGCCGTCCCCGGTGGAACGTACGCGAGGGTGAAACGGGCGAGGTTCCAGGTCTTCGTGAGAAAGTTCCGTGCGCCCTCGAGCGTTGCCGGGCCGAATTGCCCGTCCTCGTCCGTCGGGTTCGGGAAGACGAGGCCGAAACGCATCGCGTCGGCGCCCCACTCCCGCATCACGTCGAGCGGGTCGGGAGAGTTCCCGAGGTGCTTCGACATCCGGTGACCGTGCGCGTCGCGGAGCATGCCCGTAAAGCAGACGTCCGCGAACGGCCGAGCACCCGTGAAGTAGTAGCCGGCCATCATCATCCGGGCGACCCAGAAGAACATGATGTCCCGGCCCGTCACGAGGACGTTCGTCGGGTAGTAGCGTTCGAGGTCGGCGGTCCGGTCCGGCCAGCCGAGGGCGAGGAACGGCCAGAGCCAGCTCGTGAACCAGGTGTCGAGCACGTCGGGATCGGCCCGGAGGTCGCGGGCTCCGCAGTGCGCGCACTCCCGGGGCGGCTCGACAGCGACCGTCTCGCGCCCGCACGTCTGACAGTAGTAGACCGGGATCGCGTGGCCCCAGAGCACCTGGCGGGAGATGCACCAGTCCTGGATCCCCTCCATCCACCGGAAGAAGGTCCGCTCCCAACGGTCGGGGTGGATCCGGATCTCTCCTCGACGCACGGCCCCGACGACGGGCGCCGCGAGCCCCTGCATACGGACGAACCATTGGGTGGAGATCCGGGGCTCGACCGGCGCGTCGGACCGCTCGGAGCGGGCGACCGAGTGGCGGTACGGCTCCTGGCGCACGAGGAGGCCGCCCGCGTCGAGCTCTTCGATCGCCTTCTCCCGCGCCGCGCCGATCTCGAGTCCTTGGTAGGCGGGAGGGACCCAGGGACCGGCGAGCCGCGCGCGGTCGTCCAGGATGTCCGGCGGAGACGCGAGCTCGGGGTGGCGTTGGGCGACCTCGTAGTCGACGAGGTCGTGCCGCGGCGTCACCTTGAGCGCCCCCGCACCGAACGTGGGGTCGATCGCGGGGTCCGCGACCACCGGTACGACCCGGCCGGTCAGGGGGACGCGGACCCGACGACCGACGTCGGCGGCGTGCCGCGGGTCCTCCGGATGGACGGCGACCGCGACGTCCCCAAAGATCGTCTCGGGCCGGACCGTGGCGACCTCGATCCCCCCCGGGCGGCCGTCCGCCCACGGGTAGCGGACGTAGAGGAGCGTCGCCTCCTCGTCGGCGTGGATGACCTCGAGGTCGGAGATCGCGGTCCGGAGCTTCGGGTCCCAATTGATCATTCGCTCGCCGCGGTAGAGGAGCCCATCGCGGTAGAGCCGAAGGAACACCTCGCGGGTCGCGCGCACGCACCCGGGGTCCATCGAATAGCGGAACCGGCTCCAGTCGAGGGAGAATCCTCCAGCGCGTGCCTGAAGCACGATGCGGCGCTCGTGCTCCTCGCGCCACTTCTCGATCTCCGCGAGCGCCTGCGCGCGCGGAAGGTCTTCGAGGAGGGTACCTTGCTTGAGGAGCCGGCGACGAACCTCGACCTGGGTCGCGAGCCCGGCGGCATCCAACCCCGGCACCCAGAGGGTCGGCCGACCCCGCATCCGGTGCTGGCGCGCAAGGATGTCCATCACCGTGTCTCCCAGCATGTGACCCATCGTCAGGACTCCGGTCACATTCGGTGGGGGAAGCACGAGGGAGTAGGGGGAACCGCCCGGTCGGTCGGGGGCGTGGAAGGACGCCCGTCGCTCCCACTCAGCCTGCCAGCGCGCTTCGACCTCGGACGGGTCGAAGCGGGTGGGGAGGACCGGCGCGCTCAGGAGGGTTCCCTCCCGAGGGCATACGGTGCCGATAGCGCGAGCTCGGCGAGGGCGACCAGCCCCATCGCGAGGAGGCGGAGGTTCCCGGCGAGCAACCGGTCGGCTTGGTAGACGACGAGGGGAAGGCTCGCGACCAGCAGTCCCGGGATCGAGACCAGGAACGCGAGCCAGGCCCCCGTGTAGAGGTTGGTGATCGGGAGGCCCCGCGTCCGCGCCCGGCGGAACAGGATCCCGAGTTCGAGGAACGCCGCGGCTCCCACCGCCGGCAGCTCCGCGGCGACGAACCCGACGAGGACGATCGGCGCAAAGACCCGGGCGAGTGTCAGTCCGACGACGAGCGTGCTCGCGATGAGGTAGATCAACACGATCAGCGCCACCTTGCCGACGAGCAGCGAACGGTCGGAAAGCGGCAAGGTCCGGCCGTAGGAGTAGGCAAACACTTCGATCGCGAAGAACGCGGGGCCAAAGAAGGTTGCGAGCAGCGCGGCGGTCGTCACCGCCGCGAGGCCGAGGCCCGCCGCGGCCGTCGAGGTAGTGACGCTCGCGTAGGTCCAGAGTCCGAGGACGAGCGCGTCCAGGATCGGTAGGAGAACGAGGAAGGCGTAGCCGGGGGTGCGGCTCGCGATCCGCAGGTCTTTCGTGAGCACGGCGAGGGCCGCCCCGACGGGGCGCAGCACGAGGGGGACCGAACGGGCCGGGCCGGGCACCACCGGGGGGACAAGCCCGACCCGACGGACCGCCCCGAGGACCCAATAGAGGGCGGCCGTGCCGAGCGCGAGGTAGCCCACGACAGCGCGGGCGAGGAGGAGCCCCCCGGTCGCGGCGAGGCCGAGGCTGCTCGGGCCGCTCGCGACCGTCGCGGGAAGCGCGGCGAGCGGGAAGGGGAACGCCACCAGTAGAAGATCCCCGGCGAGAGAGGGGCCGGAGGCGGCCCCGCCCTTCAGGAGGGCGAAGAACGCCGGGGCGGCCACGACGAACCCGAACATCGCGAAGGCGGGCACGAGCCAGAGGGTGAGATAGGCCCACCGGACGATGGTGCCCCCGCCCCGAGCTCCCTGGACGCGTCGGACGAAGAAGCGGCCGGTAAGGAGGGAGAGCGCGAGCGCCACCCCGACCACCGTCACGGCGCCGGGGACGACCGCGATGCCGGCCCAGGGCCCGAGAGCGAGTCCTACGAACACCGGTGTCGCCACGAGGATGGTGAGCGACGGCAGGTCGAAGAGCCGAAGGTAGAGCAGACCCGACGTCCGCGCGAGAGTTCGGTCGTCGATTGGCAAGGTCTCGAGGAGCGTGAGGACCCCGGAGGAGAGGAACGTCGGTAGAACCTGCATACCGGTCCACCACAGGAACGCGAGGTCGAGCCCGAAGAGGCCTGTGAGGACTCCCGCGTCGAAGACACCGGACGGAGCGCCGCCGGTGAAAGCCGACGACGCGACCCCGCTCGACCGAAGCGCGAATGCGGCGCCGAGCGCCAGGAGGGCGAGGACGCCCGAGATGATCCCCTTGCTCTGGACGACGCGGCGACGGGCCCGCGCTGCGAGGGTCCCGGCGGGACCCGGCGGGACAAGGTTCCCTTGTCGCAGCGCCCAGATCGCCTGGACGGAGAGCTCGGAGAACCCCACCCCGCTCAGTCGGACGGCCTCCCTCCAGCTCATCCGGGCCCCTCGAGCGCGTCCACCGCGGCCCGTACCCCCTCTCGTTCCTCGGTGAGACGGAGGAAGATCTCCTCGAGCGAGGCATCGCCAGCCCGGACCTGCTCGCGGAGGGCGGCGAGGTCGCCCTCGCCGCGCAAGATCCCCCGGTCGAGGATGCCGACGCGGTGGCAGAGCCGCTCCGCGACCTCCATCGTATGCGTCGAGAACAAGACGCCGCGCTCCCCGCCACCGACGTACCGCACGAGGAGCTCTTTCATGATGCGGACCGACCGGGGATCGAGGCCGTTCAGCGGCTCGTCCAGGACGAGGAGCGGGGGTTGGTGGAGCAGCGCCGCGATGAGGAGGACCTTCTGGCGGGTCCCGTTCGAGAGCGTGACGATCGGCGACTCGAACTCCTGCTCGAGCCGGAACGCCGACACATAGCTGCGAGTCCGGTCCGTAGCCACCCCGCGGTCGAGCCGCCGAACGCTCGCGACAAACTCGAGGAACTCGCGCGGAGTGAGCGCGTCGTAGAGCAGCGAGACTTCCGGTACGTATCCAACGAGCTCCTTTACGCGCCGGCCCTCCGAGACGCAGTCCCTTCCGAAAACGCGCACCCGACCCCCGACCGGCCGCACGAGGCCGACGATCGATCGGATCGTGCTCGTCTTCCCCGCGCCGTTCGACCCCAATAGCCCGTAGATCTCGCCGGGTCGGACGGTGAAGGAGAGCCGGTCGACGGCCGACCGCTCTCCGTAGGCGACCGATAGCGTGTCGACGCACAGCGGGGTCGGGTCGCTCGCCATCCCGAACCTATCGTCCGGCGAACGGTATAAACCGTCGGGCCGAGCTAGCGGGCGCGGACGAGCGGAAAGAGGATCACGTCCTTGATCGACGAGAGGCCGAGGAGCGCCATCACGAGTCGGTCGATCCCGATCCCGATCCCCGTAGTCGGAGGCAGGCCGTAGCGGAGCGCTTCGACATAGTCGGCGTCGTAGGCGTACCGGTCGTCGCCGCGCTCCCCTAACTGGGCCCGGAAGCGCTCCTCCTGCTCGTCCGGGTCGGTCAGCTCGGTGTACGCGTTCGCGAGCTCGAATCCCGGTGCGAACACCTCGAAGCGCTCCACGCGCCCCGGCTTGGATCGGTGCCGCTTCGCGAGCGGGGTCGTCGCTGCCGGGAAATCCATCACGAACGTCACTCGGTCGATCGAAGGCTCGACGTAGTGCTCGAACAGTTTGTCAAGGAACGTCCCGGTCGAGGAGTTCTCCGGCACCGTCGAGCCGGTCGCCCAGGCGAGCGAACGCAGCTCCTCCCGGCTCTTCGACAGGAGGTCATCGATGCCGCTCCTCCGCTCGAGCTCCTCGACGAAATCGATCGTGGCGAACGGCGGCCGGAACCGCTCGGCCGCGCGGACGGTCTCGGGACGGTCGGGAAGGAGTTCGACCGTGCGCGCGCGCAGTCGGTCGAACAGCCCCTCGGTAAGGCGACGCATGTCGTGGTAGTCGGCGTACGCCCAGTACACCTCGAGCTCGGTGAACTCGGGGGAGTGAGTCGAATCCAGGTCCTCGTTGCGGAAGGTCCGTCCGATCTCGTAGACGCGCTCGAGTCCGCCGACGAGCAGTCGCTTCAGGGGCAGTTCTTCGGCGATGCGCAGCTGAAGGTCCCGGTCGAGGTAGTTCGATCGCGTGACGAACGGGGCGGCGGCCGCGCCGCCCGCTACGGCCTGGAGCACCGGCGTTTCGACCTCGAGGAAGCCGGCCGCATCGAGGTACTGCCGCAGCTCGCGGACGAGCAGCGACCGAACGCGGAAGCGCTCTCGGACCTCCGCCGAGGCGAGGAGGTCGACGTACCGGCGCCGGAGGCGTTCCTCGACGTCCTGGAGTCCGTGGAACTTCTCGGGAGGCGGGGTGATCGCCTTCGCGAGCATCGTGAGCCGACGCACGAGCAGAGACGGCTCGCCCCGCCGTGAGACAGCCGGCACTCCGTCCGCGCCGAGCAGATCGCCCGGGTCGAGGTCGGCGAGCCAGGCGCGGTAGTCCGACTCGCCGAGCACGTCGACCCGGAGAATGAGCTGGAGCGACCCCGCGAGGTCTTCAAGGTCGGCGAACGCCGTCTTGCCATGCTGCCGGACGATCTTGAGGCGCCCGCCGACCCGGAAAGGGTGGTCCAGGTCCTCGCCTCCCGGGGCGAGCGACGTGCACGCGGCACGCACGACCCCCGAGTCGACTCGGCCGGGGAACGACCAGGGATACGGCTCGCGCCCCTCAGCTCGTCCGCGGGCGACCTTGGCGCGGCGCTCCCGTTCGAGCGGGGATTCCACGGCCATCGAACGGCAAGGCCGAGGAGGGACGAGGTAGAAAAGGCTCCGGTGAGGCGACCGCTCAGGCCGTGGGCCGATCGAGGGCCAACCGCTCGACCCCGCCGGGGCGGAAGAGGGCGAGGTGCTCCGGGACCGCGGCGGTCTCCGGACCGGCCGGGCGGGCATTTTCGTGGAGCAGCAGGAATGTGCCCAGGAAGAACTCCGCGGCGGCGTCCCCCCCGCCGATCCCGTAGCTCACGTAGTCGGAGAAGTAGACGTGGACCTGGGCTGAGTGTCGCGAGCGGAGCGAGTCGAGGAGCTTCGAGAGCTCCTGCGGACCCTTGCGTTCGAGCTCGTCGACCAGGTCGCGGAGGATCGGTCGCTGACTGATTCCCGCGAGGCCGTCGTAGGCGAGATAGATTGCCGGGCGGGGCTCGAGCGCGACGACGTCGAGCCGGAGCACGCCTTCGACAGGCTTCGTGCGCATGGCGAGCGCCCTACCCGACCCTTGTTAAGAAGGCTTCGGGCCGGCGGGCGTCTCCCCCCGGCCCGAGGAAACGGTTCGTGGCCTAGTGGTCGTGGCCGCCGCCCCCGCCGGAAGGCGGGGCTGACTTCTTCGAAGCGATGATGTCGTCGATGCGCAGCACCATGTTCGCGACCTCGGTGGCGGAGGTGAGCGCCTGGCGCTTCACCCGCAAGGGCTCGATCACGTGGAGCTTCCACATATCGGCGACCTTGCCGTCGGTCAGATTGACCCCGACGTTCTTGTTCGCGGCCGGGCCGTCATGCGCGCTCCGCAGGTCGATCAGGACGTTGATCGCGTCGTAGCCGCCGTTCTCGGCGAGCGCCCACGGGATCGATTCGAGCGATTGGGCGAACGCCTCGGCCGCGAGCTGCTCGCGGCCGCCGACCGTGCCGGCCCACTTGCGGAGCTTGACCGCAAGGTCGATCTCCGTCGCACCACCGCCGGGGCAGACCACGCCGTCCTCGAGCACGCTGCCGACGACCTTGAGGGCGTCCTGGAGGGAGCGTTCGACCTCTTGCGTGACATGCTCGGTGCCGCCCCGAATGAGGATCGAGACCGACCGCGGATTCGCGCAACCGGTGACGTAGGTCATCTTGTCATCGCCGACCCGGCGCTCGTCGACCTGGGCCGCCCGGCCGAGGTCGTTCGGCGTGAGCTCTTTGATCCCAGTGACGATCTTGCCGCCCGTCGCGCGGGCGAGCTTCTGTAGGTCGGACTCCTTGACCTGCTTTACCGCGTAGATCCCTTCTTTCGCGAGGTAGTGCAGGACGACGTCGTCGATCCCCTTCTGGCAGATGACGACGTTCGCACCGGCCGCCTTGATCGCTTGGACCATCTGGCGGAAGGTCTTGTCCTCCTCGTCGAGGAAGCTCTGGATCTGGGCCGGGTTCTTGATGTTGATCTTGCTCTCGATCTCGGTCTTTTTGACCTCGAGCGCGGAGTTGAGGAGCGCGAGCTTCGCCTCGTGAACCTCCCCCGGCATGCGCGGGTGACCCCGCTCCTTGTCGAGGATGAGCCCCTCAATGAGCTCGGTGTCGGAGACTGTCCCGCCGTGGCGTTTCTCGACCTTGATCTGGTCGACGTCGCAGACGGTCTTTCCGCCCCGTTGCTCGGCGATCTTCTTCACCGCACTCACGGCGATCGCGGCGAGCCCCTCGCGAGAGCCGGCAACGCCCTTCGACCCCATCGCGGTCATCGCGCAGTCGAGGAGGATCTGCTCGTCGTCCGCCTTCACGGGGGTGCCGATCTCGGCGTCGAGGAGGCGTTTCGCTTCCTGGACCGCGAGCTGGAAGCCGCGGGTGATGACCGTGGGGTGGACATTCTGCTCGAGCAGGTGTTCCGACCGCTTCAGGAGCTCACCGGCGAGCACGACCGCGGTCGTGGTGCCGTCGCCGCACTGCTGGTCCTGGGTCTTCGCGACCTCGACCAGCATCTTCGCCGCGGGATGCTCGACGTCGACCTCCTTCAGGATCGTGACGCCGTCGTTCGTGATCGTGATGTCGCCCATCGAGTCGACCAACATCTTGTCCATCCCGCGTGGCCCGAGAGTGGACCGCACGGCGTCCGCGATGGCCCTCGCCGCCGCGATGTTGTTCGACGTGGCGCTCTTGCCGCGGTCGCGCTCGGTTCCTTCCTTCAGGACAAGGATCGGGGTACCCTGAAGCATCGTTTCACCAACAATGGAAAAATTGCTCTTCTATATAATGATATGTCATGAACCTGCCGGCCTGTGGGTTCGCTTCGACCGGGTCGTTCCTCACCGGTCGCTCGAACGCGGGCGGGGAACGGCGTTCCTCAGGTCTCCCGTCGATTCCACCGGCGGTCGAGCCCGTCGCAGACGAGGGCAATGCCGAAGCAGAGACCGACGATCGCGATCAGCGGGAACCCGTACATCCACCAGTAGTTCCACCCCGTCCCGCTGGGAAACCCTTCGCAGGTGCCCACGGCCAGTAGGTTTCCCCACTCGGGGAAGTTCACGGACGGAAGGGGAGAGTACGGTGGGATGCCCGGCACCAGCCACGGTGGAGGAGGGTGATTGGGGGGAGGGTGCGGTCCGCTGGCGCAGTCCCAGAACCAGGGGAAGACGGTGAGGACGAAGAAGATCGGGGCGACGTCGATGGG
>DAIDCO010000034.1 GCA_027309555.1 bacterium | reverse complement strand
CCACCCGCCCACCCATTCGTTCGTGCTCTCGGGTGGCTCTCGCCCGGCAGCCCTCTTGCACATCTCCCGCACGGTCGCCCGCCGCGCCGAACGCGAGCTCTGGACACTGCACCGCGCGGAACCGTTGCGGCCCGAGCTTCTCCAGTGGACGAACCGGCTGAGCGACCTCCTCTTCGCGCTCGCTCTCGCCGCCAACCACGTGCTCGGGGTCCCCGAGACCGCGCCGGACTACCGGGTCTAACCGGGAATCGGGGAAACCGCCATGGAGGTCGGGATCGTCGGGAAGCCGAACGTCGGGAAATCCACTTTCTTCAACGCGCTCACGCTGCTCGACGCGCCGATGGCCCCGTACCCCTTCACGACCCTCGCCCCCAATCGGGGGGTTGCGGCGGTGCGCGCCCCTTGCCCGCACACCGAGAAAGGTACTCCCTGCACGGCCGGCAATGCGAAGTGCGTCGACGGGACCCGCTGGATCCCCGTGAATCTCGTCGACGTGCCCGGTCTGGTCCCCGGGGCCCACGCGGGCAAGGGGCTCGGCCACAAGTTCCTCGACGACCTCCGGGCGGCGGATGGATTCGTCCAGGTCGTCGACCTCTCTGGGGCGACCGATGCGGAGGGGCGGATCGATGCCCCGGGCGCCCACGACCCGGCCGAGGAGGTCGGCTGGCTCGAGGAGGAGCTGGTCGCCTGGACCGCCGAGATCCTCGGACGGGACTTCACGCGCCAGGCCCGCAGCGTGGAACTCGAGGGCCGGAAGCTCGAGGAGTTCCTCGCCGAACGGCTGACCGGACTTTCGATCCCCCCGACCACGCTCGCCGCCGTACTGCGGACCACGGCGGTCGACCGCCTGCACCCCGCGCACTGGACGACCGCGGTGCTCGTCCGGCTCAGCCGGGAGCTCCTTCGGGCCGCGAAGCCGAGGCTCGTAGCGGCCAACAAGTGCGACCGCGCGTCGAAGGATCGGGAGGGAACGCTCGCGGGGGAGATCGCGCCGATCCCGGTGGTGCCGACCGCCGCCGACGCGGAGCTCACGTTACGGCGGGCCGCGCGGGCCGGCCTCATCGACTACCGACCGGGCGACGCTGTCTTCACGGAGAAGGACCCGGGGCGGCTCTCCACCGCCCAGGCGAAGGCGCTCGACGGCATTCGGGGGATCCTCGCAACCTGGGGGACCACCGGGGTGCAGCCGGCGCTCGAGCGGATGGTCTTCGAGCGGCTCGGCATGATCGTGGTCTACCCGGTGGAAGACGAGACCCGCTGGACCGACGGGCGCGGGCGGGTCCTCCCGGATGCCCTGCTCGTCCCCGCGGAGACTCCGGCCCGGGCCGTCGCCTACCGTGTCCACACCGACCTGGGAGAGAACTTCATCCGGGCGATCGACGGTCGCACGCATCGAGCGCTCGCGGCCGACCACCCGCTCGGACCGAACGCGGTCGTCCGCATCGTCGCGCGAAAGTAAGCAGGTTCCGAGCTCGGGCGTCCGTCCCCCGACGGGTCAGACGAGCTCGACACCCGCGCTCGGCCGGACCACGAACGGGAGGCCTCCCGCGCGGGCCAGCCGACGGACCAGCTCGGTCTCCTGGCCGGGGACGGGTAGCGCCACGATCGAGCCCCCCGCGCCCGCACCGGTCAACTTCGCCGCCTCTGCGGCGGGCGCGGCCGCGTCGAGGAGCGCCTCGAGGCGGGGGTGGGAGACGCCGACCTCCCGGAGGAGTTCCTGGTTCCGACGCAGTAGCTCGGCCACGCCCGCACGGTCCCCGTGCGCGACCGCGCGGATCCCTTCGCGCGCGACCTTCGCGAACTCCGCGAGCAGTTCGGCGCCATCCGCCGCTTCGAGCCGACGCCCGACCGCCCGCACGGCGTCCCCGGTGGAGCGGGGGATCCCACTGTGCGCAACCACCCAGACCCATCCCGGGTCACTGACCCGTCGGACCTCCCAGACCCGATCGGCGGAGCGCACCGTCCACAGCGGGACCTCGGCTCCCCCGTTGATCGCCACGTACCCCCCGGCGACGACGGTCGAGGTGTCGCCGGGGCTGCCCACGCCCTGGGCGTCCCGCTCGATGTCGAAAGCCCGCTGCGCGAGCTCCGCACGGTCGACGCCCCCACGGGCCGACCCGAAGGCGGCGGCGAGGGCCGCCGCAAACGCGGCCGACGATCCGAGTCCGGCCGCCCGGGGGATGCGCGACACCGCCCGGAGGTCGAGCGGGGGTCCGCCCGCCCAGGCACGCTCGAGCGCGGTCCGCAGATAGGGGTTCCGTCGGACGGCGTTCGGGTCGGAGTTGAGGCGAGTCGTATCGCTCGAACGGGCGAAGACCTGCGTGTGGAGGTCGATCGCGAAGACGAGCTCGGGGGCCCCATGGACCACCGCGTGCTCGCCGAAGACGATGCACTTCCCCGGCGACCGGGCCGAGACCGGGAGCGCCCGCGCTGGGATCGGCGGGGCCTCGAGCGTCACGGGCGCTCCCGCCGTTCGACCACGCGCTTACCGCGCGCGCGGGGCACGATCCGGAATCGGGCCCCCCGCATCCCGCCCGCGTCGGGGAGACCGAGGAGCGAGACGAGCGTGACCGCGAGCGCAGCGACCTCGCTGTGGGGCTGGCTCCCGATCGAGACGTTGTACGCCGCGAGGCGGTAGAGCTCGGGAGGGACCTTCGCTCCCCCGACGACGATCATCGCACGACGGGCGCGGGAGAGCCGCGGAAGGACTCGCGACAGGGGCAGCCCGTACATCGTGAGGTGGAGCACCGGACCGTCGAAGGAGCGCAGGAGAGGTTTCCACTCGTCCGCGGGCACGACCTCGAAGTCCCCGCCCCAACGACGGCCGACGGCCCGCAGTCGCTCGGTAAGGTCGGGGTCGGACGGGTGAAGATACATCCGGCGCGCCCCGAGCGCCCGTGCGGTCAGCGCGACGTGGGTCGTGAGGCGCGGGTCGCGCCCCGGCCGGTGGCCGACCCGGAGGACGGAGACCTCGAGGGTCGGCCTACTCCGCGGGGTCCGCCTGGAACCGCTCGATGCGGTGACCACGGTACTCCAGCTTCTCGGAGCGCTTGACGATGCCCTTCAGGCGGGTCGGGGACATCCCGAGCTCCTCGGCGACATCCGAGAAGAACCGCCCGTCGGGACCCACGGCTTCGTGGATCTTCTCCTCGAGCTTTCCGTAGTCCTTCGGGGGCATGGTCGCGATGGCGAGGACCTCGCTGATCTCAGCGAGGGGACTCGTGGTGCTGACATTGATCGTGGAATAGTAGAAGTGGTAGCTCTTGTCCGGCTGGCGTTTGCCTTCCCGAGCGACCCACCGGGTGTCGATCAGGCGCAGCTTCTCGAAGAACGCGAGCGCCCGCTCCCCCTCCTTCCCGAACTCGGCGCGCACGTCGTCGAGCGTGAGCCAGCTTTCCCCCAGGCGCTGGACGAGCTTCAGCTTCACCGGAGAGTCGACCGCGCGCAAGATCGGGACGAGATCGCTGACATCGTTGACGACCTTGATGCGGTGAATGTTCGCGACCAACTTTCGCTCCTACGCCGAGGCACCGCCGCGTCGCACGACGTCCGTCAGCATCCGTCGGTATTTGCCGTACCGGTCGCCCGGGTCGAAACGTGCCGGGTGGGGGGTCCGCGTCGCGCCGCCGCAGTCCGGGCACGCAGCACGGAACGTGTAGCGATCGCAGGCCCGGCAGACCCGAAGTATCGATTCGGTCATGCGCGGGCGAACGAGCCCTCCCCGCCGTGGGACCGGATCGACTTCAGGGCCGCTTCGGTCGACTTCTTGAGGGTCTCTTCGGCCAGCTTGTACTGGGTCGCCTGGACGCGGATACGGTACCGGGGGGCGCCCACGTACTGCACGTCGACCGCCTCGGGGTCGACCTTCTCCGCGGCCAGGAGCGCGGCGCGTACGTGCTCGACCCCCTCGGGCCCGGGGTCCACGATCTCGAGGGTCCCGAGGATCGTCACGTGCGGCGGTACGATGTTCTCCTGGGCGACCTTGAGGAACGCCGCGGCCCACGGCGCCTTTTCGTTCTCCTTCTGGAATCGCTTCGGGTCGGCGGAGGCGACCTCGAAGGCGCCGAACAAGGAGAGGTACCGCTCCACGAGCGCCGGCCCGATCAGGTCGACCGCCTCGTCCGAGGTGAGCTTCAGCGCCTGGGCGACCTGGTCGACGAGTCGCATCGCGCGCTGCTCGTTCTTCCAGGCTTGCACCTTCTCGCGTCGCTGGTGGTCGTTGATCCGCTTGAGCGAAAGGTCGATCTGGTTCTTCGCCGGGTCGACCCGAAGGACGCGGGCAACGATCTTCTGGCCCTCGCGAATGTGATCGCGGATATACTTGACCCAGCCGGTCGCGACCTCGGAGAGGTGGATGAACGCCTCTCGCTTCGTGTATTCATCGAGCGTGACGAACGCGCCAAAGTTCCGGATCGACGTCACCGTTCCGATGACGAGCTCACCCTCCTCGGGCAGCTCCGCGCGTAGTGGCATCCGAGGCTTCGATCCCCGGCTAGGCCGCCGCGGGGCGAACGAACTCGCCTCGCAGCTTGGCCTGGCCGCCGGTCGGTGTCGCGAGAGTAGCGCCACAGACCGAACAGTTGACGGTCGTCGCGGGCCGGCTGAAGATCGTCTGCTCCGTGGAACAGTCCGTGCACTTTACGATCCAGAACGGGGACGGAGCGCGCATCGAACCTCCTAGTGGTGCTCCACGAGCTCCAGCTGGCTCGCGCGCCAGCTCGCCGGCTGGACCGTGTACTTGCACTTTTTGCATCGGTACTTCAGGTAGACGCGGCGCACGGCCTTCGCGCGGCCCTCGGGCTTCGGGCGCGGGAAGCCCCCGTACCCGCGCGTGGCGCGTCGAAAGCGCCGCTGGCCCCACTTGAGCTCCGAGGCGGGGCGCTTCTTCCCTTTCTCGACATCGTGGTCCGTGTGCGTCCGGCACTTCGGACAGTAGGTCGAGACGACCTTGGGGTAATGCATCGGCGGCGGCGGAGACGGGTGAGATATAAAGCCTTAGGCCCGTCCCCTCGGCGCGGCCGCCGTCCGGGCTCGGAGCGGGGGAGGCGCGGCCCCGTCCGCTCACGACCCGGCACCGGGACCGGGCGACCCGGCGCCTCCGAGGAAGGGGAAACCGAACGCTTAAGTAAGGAAGCCTTTTCGGCGCCGCCGTCTTACGATAGGCGTAGCTCATGCCGGACCGTTCCTCCATCGAAGTCGTGACCGAAGCGCTCCAGAAGGCGGGCGAGCGCAAGTTCTCCGAGACCGTTGAGCTCTCCATCAATCTCAAGGACCTCGACCTGAGCGTCCCGAAGAACCGGCTCGAGGACGACATCCCCCTTCCGAACGGTCGCGGACGGCCGGTGAAGGTCGCGGTGTTCGGTTCGCCCGAGCTCTGCCAGAAGATCAAGGGCGTCGCCGATGTCGTCGTCGCAACGAGCGAACTCGACGACTTCGCGAAGGACAAGAAGGGCGCCAAGAAGGTCGTCAATCGGATCGACTTCTTCCTCGCCGAGGCGCCGCTCATGCCGACCATCGGAAAGCGGCTCGGCGTCGTGCTCGGCCCGCGCGGCAAGATGCCGCGACCGGTGCCGCCGGGCAGCGATCCGACGAACCTTGTCAACGCGCTCAAGCGGTCGATCCGCGTCCGTTCCAAGGGCAATCGCACGTTCCACGCGCCGGTCGGTACGCGGGGCATGGAACCCGAGCAGATCGCGCAGAACGTGGATGCTGTACTGACCCGCATCGTAGGCAAGCTAGAGCGCGGCCGGACGAACATCGAGTCCGTCTACGTCAAGACCTCGATGGGACCGGCGGTCCGGCTCTGGTAGGGAGGGGACGATCGACGATGCCCGGCCGTGGTTCCGTCCGTCCCCAGAAGCTCGCGGAGGTCGCCGAGCTGACCCAGAAGGTCCTCGCCCGTCCCGTGACGGCGGTCGTCGGGCTCCGGGGCGTTCCCGCCGCGGCGCTCCAATCGATGCGCCGCGAACTACGCAACCGGGGTCACCCGGTCACCGTCGCGACCAACAGCTCGATCCGCCACGCCCTCGAGAAGGCTGCGGCGAAGCGCCCGGCGCTCCGCCCGTTGCTCGCCCAGGTGACGGACCAGACCGCGGTCCTCTCGGCCGAGGGGAACCCGTTCTCGCTCTACCAAGAATTCCTCCAGACCCGTTCGCCCACGCCCGCGCGGGGCGGCGAGATCGCGCCGAACGACATCTTCGTCCCGGGCGGTACGACCAATTTCAAGCCGGGGCCGATCGTCGGCGAGCTCCAGCACGCGGGACTCCCCGCGGCGATCGAGAAGGGCAAGGTCGTTCTCAAGAAGGACACGACCCTCGTGCGGGCCGGCCAGACGATCTCGCGCGAGGTCGCGACGATGCTGACCCGACTCGATATCTTCCCGCTCGAGGTCGGGCTCACGCTGCGCGCGGTCGTCGACGGCGAGACGTTCTATCCGCCCGAGGTCCTCTCGGTGGACCTCGGCGCCCGCCGGGCCGATCTCGCGCGCGCGGCGCGCGCCGCACTCGGGCTCGCGGTCGAGGTCGGCTACGTCACGCCCGAGACCCTGCCGCTCCTCCTGGCGAGGGCCCACCGCCGGGCGCTCGGGGTCGCGCTCGCGACCGGCTACGCGACGAAGGAGACGATCGAGCCGCTGTTCGCGAAAGCGATGCGCGAGGCGGCCGCCGTCCAGAAACTGACAGGTCACTGAGGGTTCGCCCGAAGTCCACGGAGTGAGAACAATGGAGTACGTCTATGGTGCGCTACTGCTCAACGCCGCCGGAAAGCCGATCGAAGAGAAGGGCCTCTCGGGGGTCCTGACCGCCGCCGGGGTCTCCCCCGACAGCTCGCGGGTGAAGGCGCTGCTCGCCTCGCTCGAGGGCGTGAACCTCGCCGAGGTCCTCACGAAGGCGGAATCGTTCGCCGCCCCGGCGCCGGCCGCCGCGCCCGGCGAGAAGAAGGAAGGCAAGGGCGAGAAGAAGGAAGAGGAGAAGAAGGAAGAGAAGGGCGTCTCTGAGGAAGAGGCGGCCGAAGGTCTCTCCGCTCTCTTCGGCTGAAGCGGAAGTAATCGCGGGCGCACCGCTTAAGACCCGAACCCGAGTAGCCCGGGCCGGAGGCGCCTCCTCCGGCCCAGGAACGTAGCATGCCCGCTCGGGAGCTCTGCGGCGTCGTGGGGGTCTCCCTGCAGGGCAAGGGCGCCGCCCCCTACCTCTTCCGGGGCTTGCGCGCCCTCCAGCACCGGGGCCAGGAATCGGCCGGGATCGCTACGACGAGCCACGGCACCCTCTACCAGCGCAAGGGGATGGGCCTCGTCCACGAGATCTTCGGCCAGGAGCTGCTCGATGCGCTGCGCGGCTCGATCGGCATCGGCCATGTCCGCTACTCGACGACCGGCACCTCCGATATCGAGAACGCCCAACCGATCGTCGTGAAGGTCCACGACGAAGATGCGGCGATCGCCCACAACGGCGACATCGTGAACTTCAGCCGCATCCGACGTCGGCTCGAGCTTCAGGGGATCGACCTCCTCGGCAACGCGGATACCGAGACGATGGCCCAGATGATCGCGCTCGAGTACGGTCGGACCCGCGACCTCGAGGCCGCGATCCGGCGCGCCTGCAGCGAGATCATCGGTGGATATGCGGTCGTCTTCCTCGTCGGCAACCGGGTCTACGCGTTCCGCGACCCGCTCGGCATCCGCCCGCTCGTCTACGGAACCGTCGAGGGCGGTGTCGCGGTCGCGAGCGAATCGGTCGCCCTCGAGCTCATGGGCGGCAAGGCGCTCCGCGACGTGGCGCCGGGGGAGATCCTGGTGCTCGAAAAGGGCCAGCTGGCTCGGACTTCGCGCATCCCGAACTCGGGCGAGCGGGCCCACTGCATGTTCGAGTGGGTCTACTTCTCGCGGCCCGATTCGATCGTCGAGACCCAGCCCGTCTACGAGGTCCGCCACCGCATCGGGCTGCGGCTCGCGAAGGAGGCCCCGGTCGAGGCCGACCTGGTCGTGCCGGTCCCGGATTCCGCCCGCCCGCAGGCGCTCGGCTTCGCCGAAGGTTCGGGGATCCCGTACGCCGAGGCGCTGATCAAGAACCGCTTCGTTGAACGGACGTTCATCCTTCCCGACCAAAAGAAGCGCGAGTTCGAGGTGCGGGTAAAGCTCCACCCCGTGCCGGGGCTGCTCCGGGGAAAGCGCGTCGTCCTCCTCGACGACTCGATCGTCCGCGGCACGACGCTGCGCGAAATCGTGGGAATGGTCCGCACCGCGGGGGCCAGTCGGGTCGACGTGCGGGTCGGCTGTCCCCCGATCCGCGCTCCGTGCTACTTCGGGATCGACATGAAGGAACGCAAGGAGCTCGTCGCCCACGATCGGAACGAAACCGAGGTCGCGAAGGCGATCGGCGCGGACAGCGTCCACTACCTGTCGATCGCGGGACTCGTCGAGTCGATCGGCCTGCGCGAGTCCGAACTCTGCCTCGGCTGCCTCACCGGACGGTACCCGGTCGAGGTGCCCGAGGAACGCCACCGCTTCCAGAAGTCCCTCGCGGAATTCTGACCGGAAGGGTCCGGTCCACGACAGATCCGCTCGGGCGGGGAGCGACGGGGTGGTTAATCGCACCCCCGGAAGGATTCGGCGCATCCCGGTCCGGGGTGGGACGGAGCGGTTCGACGTCCCGGATCCACTCCAGGGGAGCGCCACGGAGGCGGAACGAAGACGGGAGGCGAGCCGGAAGATGTCCGCCGGCCGAAACAGGAATCGCCCTGCGGCATTCCGAACAGCGGGCGGGATTCCCGATACGGCCTCCTCGGGTCCATCCCCCCTCGGTCCTTCCTACCGTCCCCAACGGCGCACCGCGGGCGAGAAGAGAAGGACGAGATTGACAAGGGCCGCCCCGACGCCCGCGAACAGGTAGCTCCCGGAGATCCCGATGAGCAAGACGAGCACTCCACCGACGGCCACCCCCGCCGGAATCATCGCAAAGCTCCCGGCTTCGTCCGTCGCGAAATATCGGCCCAGGTACTGATCGGGCACCGACTTCTGTACCCCCGAGAGCCAGGTCGTATTCCCGATCGAGAGAAGGGCACCGCCCATCACCGTCAGGACAACGGCCATGGGGAGCGAGGACGTGAACGCGAGGCCGACGATGAAGAATCCGACGAGCCCCCAGGTCGCAGGGAGCCAGATCCCGGGTGCTCGCGCGGTATGAAGACGCCCGGGAAGGAGGGCGCCGATCGCGAATCCGGCGGTATTCGCGGCCACGATTATCCCGAACCCCGTCGCGCCTTGGTGTAGCTGAACCGCCACGTAGATTACGGTGAAACCCCCCCAGATCGAGAGGAAGAAATTCGCCCCCATCGCGGTGATCGTGATGATGAGCAGCGCGCTCTGCGACCGTAGGTAGCGGAGTCCTTCTCCCACTTCGGTCAGGAGCGACGACGTGGGCTGGGGAGTCGCGGAAGCAATCGGTCGAGCCGAGGGGATCACCATCATGAAAATCATGGCCGCCGAGATCGCAAAGGTGAGCGCATTGAGGGCGAGTCCGACCACGGCGCCCAAGGTCACAACCAGTACGCCCCCGACCGGACTACCGATGAAGGAGGCAATGGTGCTGCCACCCTGGAGAAGGCCGTTTCCGTCGGGCACTTCGGAGGGGGACAGAAGCCTCGGGATCGTCGCGTTCGTTGCCGGCCGGAAGGCCGTGCTGAACGCTGCGACCGCGAAGACCACCCCGATCAGGACCACCGTGTTCGCGCCGAAGAACCACACGAAGAGCGCCACGGCGCCGAAGCACGCGGCCCGGGCTACGTCGCACGCCAGCATGAGGCGTCGACGGTCCCAGCGGTCGATGAGCGCCCCGGCGAGCAGACCGAACAAGAGCGTCGGGAGGAACTGGAAGACCCCCAGGAGCGTGATGGCGATGGGGGAGCGGGTCGCGGCGTAGACGAGCCAGACGATCACGATGGAGCCGATCGATGCACCGGCCGCCGAGGCGACCGAGCCGATCCACAGCCGGCGAAAATTGGCATGCCGGAGCACACGAGTCGGAGACCCGGAGCTGCTCCCGTCATCTGCCGTTTCCAACGGTTCCACGGTGCGGGACCTAGCGGAGGCCCTACATGAGCCCTGAGGCGGCCCGGTTCGAGCGGGTCACCGTCCGCTCCAAGTTGCGGGTACTGTACTTCCCACGTTGAGGCGGCGAGAGAGTGAGCCGCCCCTCCCGGCGAACGTCGGCTGCGGGGGATGCCGCATCGCCGCTCTCCGGCTGGTTCGGGCGCCGAGAGCCGGAGCTGGGTCCTTCGAGCACGGTAGTCGTACCTGCCTAGATAACTTCGGAGAGCCGGAGGCTGTGCAATCGATTGGGAGTTGGTGATGCTCTCCCGCTTCCTGGTGGGCTCGGCCGGATTCGACCCCTACAACAGGCCCCTACCTGCCTCGAGTCCAAGTGCTGACGGTCGAGAGTCGCGGGAGGTCGACGGGAATCGGGCAGGTTCCGTGGGGTCGAGTCCCGGTAGGCCCGGGTGGGTAGAGATCGTGTGGGCCCGTGTCGCACGGGTCAGCGTTTGGCCATCTCAACGAGGATGGACTTCATCCTCCTCCGAACGGCGGGCTCCGGGAGCAGGGCGACCTCCTTCAACGAGGTGACCTCGGCCCACTCGCGGACTATCTCTGCTCCGAGGAAGTAGCCACACTCACTATGGCCATGGATGTTGTACCAGGATCCAAAGAAGGGGCGCAACGAGGTACGGGCCCGAACATCGCGGAGGAACTTCGCGGCGAGCCACGCCCGGTGAGCTTCGCACCAGGGCAGCCAATCGGGTCTACCGGTCCTCAGGCGAAACCGTCCGGGGCCCTCGATGCGACGTTCGCATTCGGTCGCGAACCCCTCCTCGTAGAGCTGCCAGAACGGTCCGCTGGGCTCCTCGATGCCTCGTAGGCCGTTCCGACGCCTCCACCCGTCATGGACGAGATGGGCGACCTCATGCGAGACGACCCCGGGCTTCCCTCTCGTCTTGCGGTACGCGTTCTCCGTCGCGTTCTCCAGACCTAACAAGCATGCCGGTTGACCGCCGTATTGGGTAGCCCACCCGGCCCCGACCCCGATCCCAACGTAGATGATGAAACGGACCGGGAATCCCGGCTTCAGGACCTCTTGGGTTCTCGACCAGGAGCGGGGAATGCTCTTCAGCAGGCTCCGATGGAGCCATCGCATCCGAGGAAGGCGTTCGGGCAGGTGGGGAAAGATCCGGGTCCTCGCGATCCGTTTCCAGTTCGCTCCTTCCTCGGAATAGGCCCTCTTCTGTTTCTCCAGAAGTTCGGGCCACTCGGCCATGTACTCGTTCTCCCAGCGTTCGATCTGAACTTC
This sequence comes from bacterium, assembly GCA_027309555.1. Taxonomy (GTDB): domain Archaea; phylum Thermoplasmatota; class Thermoplasmata; order Lutacidiplasmatales; family UBA184; genus Lutacidiplasma. Next base: position 7,945 of record DAIDCO010000034.1, on the reverse strand, counting down.
CACGGGCTGGGAGCGAACCGTCTGCCAGTACCTCTCGAAGGCGGGAACGGTGTCGAGGACCCGGAGCGACCGCACCGGGGGGGGCACGGCTCACGCTCTATAGGACACCTCGCGAGTCCTTGGTGGTCTACGTTCGGTGGAATCCGACGGCCGGTTCGCTGGCCCGACATTAGGGGGGTTTCTCACCCGCCCGTTACGGTGCTAACGCCCCTCGGGTCGTCCGATCGCACCGTTTCAGGAAAGGGAGTTGCGGGACGGGGGCTCCTCGGTCCGGAGCGTGAGCCCCTCGCGCGGCGAGGCCATGAGCCGACGGTTCAGTCGGGGGCCGAACCATTAAGTTCCCCCCGGGGTCCTTTTCCCCCATCATGACCCCGAACGGGCCCTCGGGACCTTCTGTCACCCCGGAATCGCTCGCGGAGGTCTAGCGCGTGCGGACGGCGGTCCTGGTCGGGGCCGGGCCCCGTCTCTACCTCTTCCGGTCACCGGACGGCGCGCTCGAGGGCTTCCCGCTCGATGCCCGAACCGAGCGAGCGGCCCAGCGAGCGGCGGACGGCCGCCCCGAAGACCTACCGACCCGCCTCGTCGAGGCGGTGCGCGCCCTTCCTTCCGAGGTGCGCGTCGAGGCGACCGACCCCGGGAGCGCCGCGGCGCTCTCCGCGCGGGTGGACCGGGCCGTCGGCGTCGCCCCGCTCGAGGCGCTTCGGTCGGCCCGGGCGCGGATTCCCGTGTCGGACGCCGAAGAAGAGCGGGCGTTCCTGCGCGCGCTCGCGCGCCGACGGCTCGAGCGGACCCTCTCCGACCCGGACGAGGTGCTGATCTCGCTCGCACGCGAGGAAGAACGGCTTGAGCGCGCGCTCGGCCGCGAAGAGCGTGCGGCGGAGTCGTTCGTAGCGGTCTCCGCGACGGCGCTCGCGGCCTACGCGCGGTCGTGGAAGGAGGCCCGTGCGGAGCTCGCCCGGCACCACGCCGCGCTCCGGGCCGAGGTCGAGAGCGAGGCCCGGCATCTCCTCCCGAACCTCTCCGCGATCGTCGGCCCTCGAGTCGCCGCCCGACTGCTCGCCGCCAGCGGCAGTCGCACCGCGCTCGGCCGGCTCCGCGCCCCCCGGCTCCAACTCCTCGGCTCGCGCCGCCGCCCCTCGCCGGAGCACGGGCCCCGCTACGGGCTCCTCTACCGGGCCGACCGGATGGACGAGCTTCCGCTCGGCCGGCGGGGCGCGTTCGCCCGCAGCCTCGCGGCGCTCGCGGCGATCGCCGTTCGGGCCGACACGATGACGCATGGGGACCTCGTGGCGCGACTCGTCGGGCGGCGGGACCGTCGGTTCGCGGAGCTCGCCCGGAGGCGCGCGTGAGGACCGGTCGCCCCTTCCGCCCGGACCCCACGAGCCCCCGGCTCGTTCGACTTGTCACCGCCGAACGGACGGAGCTCTGGACCGAGACCGCGGGAACGCCCCCCGCCGTCTACGGGGAGCGCTGGACGGAGGTCGGAAGCCGAACGTACCGCTCCTTCGACCCGTTCCGCGCGAAGCTTGCCGCCGCCCTGGTCCGCGGTTGGGAGGGGGACCTTCCCGCCCCGGGCGAGCGGTGGCTCTACCTCGGGGCGGCGAGCGGCACGACGGCCTCCCACATCGCGGACCTTCTCGGAAGGGAGGGCCGCCTCTACGCGGTCGAGCGGAGCATCCGACCGTTCGCGCGGCTCACCGAGCTCGCGGACCGCTGGCCGAACCTGCTGCCGATCCTCGCCGACGCGCGCGAGCCCCGTCACTACGCCGACCTCGTGCCACCGGTCGACGGACTGTACGTCGATGTCTCCCAGCCCGACCAGCTCGAGATCCTCCGACGGAACGCGGAGCTGTTCTTGCAGGGCCCGGGCTCGCTCGTCCTCCTCGCTCTCAAGACCGCGAGCATGGGCCGGGATACCGGTCCCGCGGGACATCTCGCCCGGTCCGAAGCGGCGCTCTCGGAGGTGCTCGACCTCGCCGCGTCGGTCAAGCTCGACCCGTTCCACCGGGCGCACTATCTCGTGGGGGGCCGCGCCCGGCCGGTGCTGTTCGGCTCCGAAGGTACCCCGCCCGAGAGCCCGTCCCCTAGCCGGCTGCGCGTGCGCTCCCGCGAGCGATCACGACAGTAACGATGTCCTCGTCCGACAGCGGATGCTCCCGTCCGACCGTCTGACCCGGGAAACGGGCGCTCTTCCCCCAGACCTGGGCGGCCCGGAACGTACGGTTGAGCTCGGGCGGCAGACGCCGGAGCAATCCTTCCACGGTGTCCCCTTGGCGCAAGATCACGGGTTCCTCGAGGTCCGGGGGCCGTCCGGGAGGTTTCACGTAGACCCGAATGAACCGGAGTGCCTCGCCCATCCGCTCGATGAGAGTGTCGATGCCGATCTGGTCCCTGGCCGAGATGAACAGGGGAGCGAACCCCCGCAGGTCCGCGACGAGACGGGTGCGCTCGGTCGGGGTGAGGAGCTCGGACTTGTTCACCAGAAAGAGCGCCGGTACGTAGACCCGGTTCCCCGCGAGCACGTCGATCAGCTGGTCGACGCTCGCGTCCTCGCGGAACACGATCGAACCGTTGTGAAAGCCGAACTCTCGGGCGATCTGTGCCGCCACCCCGCCCCCCAGCTGGGAGAGGCGGACGGTGCTTGAGATCGTGAGGCCGCCGCGGTCGGAGTGCGTGACGACGATCCGGGGCGGGCGCTGGTTGACCCGGACCCCGGCGCCCTCGAGCTCGTTCGTGAGCGCCCGCAGGTTCGAATGCTCGGGGTCGATGAGAAAGAGGATCAGGTCCACCGAGCGGACGACCGACAGCACTTCGCGCCCCCGGCCGCGGCCCTTGGCGGCGCCCGGGACGAGACCGGGCATGTCGAGCACCTGAATCGACGCGCCGCCCCACCGGAGCATGCCCGGGATGATCGAAACCGTCGTGAAATCGTAGGCTCCTATCTCGCTCTCGGCCGCGGTGAGCCGGTTCAGGAGCGTCGATTTCCCGACGGAGGGATATCCCACGAGGCCTACGGTCGCGTTTCCGCTCTTGCGGACCCCGTATCCGACCCCGCCTCCCTTCCCCTTCGCCCGGGTCTCCCGCTCCAGTCGGAGGACGGCGAGCTTCGCTTTCAGTCGACCGATGTGGAGCTGGGTCGCCTTGTTGTAGGAAGTGTTCCGGATCTCCTCCTCGACGGCGGTGATCTGCTCTTCGAGCGACGACATCGGGAGGAAGACGGCCTCCTCCTCCCGGGGCATGGCTTCTACTTGAGCCTGGCGCGACCCGCCTTCCACCGCCCATGGACGATGAAGGCTTCCTGAACCTATGGGTCCGTGGTCTCCCCCGTGACCCCATCCCAGTGGCAATGGTCCCTCCAGTCCCCGCTCGCCGCGCCCACGCGGAGGACATGGACGTACGCCCCACGACCCGTCCCCGACGCCCGGGGCGACGACCTCCTCGCCCGGAGGGCCCGCCTGTCGGGGGCCCTCCGCATCGGCCACGCCCTCGGGGTGGGATTCTCCTTGGAACTCGATTCGGGCCCCGCGCCGGTCCTTCGCCTGGGGGTGGCGAGCTCGACCGCCGAACGGTGGGTGATGCGGGTTCTTCTCCCGGCCTACTCGGCCCATCAGTGGACCGCGCAGCGGGAGCCGGAGGTCCGGTCGGAGGTGCCGGACGACGCGACCTATCTCGCGCGACGCGTCCGAGCATGGCCCGACCCGCTCCGGGGACTGTCCGACCCCCACTCGCTTCTCGACCTCGCCGCCGGCGCGCTGGGCGCGCTTCCGGAGGGACTGCGCCTCGCCTTCGAGGCCCGGGCTCTGCCCGCTCCCCTTCCCCGCTGGTGGGATCGGGCGCCGACGCCGGGTCGTGCACCTGTCCCCGGGCCGACTCCGAGACCGACCCCACGCGGCGGCTTCGACCGACCCGTCGTTCGAGGTGACGAGCCCTTGCCGCGACCGTTGTTCTGGAGGCTCTCCGGGGTGCTCTCGGTCCGGACGCCCGGTGGCTCCGAAGAGCGGTGGAACACCGGGGCCGAAGCGCTGGGTCGGGCGTCGCGGACCCCGACCGGTAACGGCCTTGACTTTCGTCGACCGGGGCGACTCTGGCCCGCTCGAGACTCGGGCTTCGCGGCCACCGAAGAGGAGCTCATGCTCACGCTGCCCGGGCCGGAGTGCCCGGCCGGGGGCGTTCCGGTGAGGACTGCTCGATCGGGAACGCTCCTTCCGCTCGGCCGCACCGCCGCCGGCATCGTGGTCGGCCCCGAACTCGACCGGGACCAGGGCCGCCACATGGCGGTCCTCGGCGAGACCGGCATGGGGAAGAGCTCGCTGCTCGTCGCGCTCGCTCGACGGGCAAGCCGCGGACACGGCCTCGTGCTGTTCGACCCGCTCGGGGAGACCGTCGAGGCGCTCGCACAGGAGCTCGGACCCTCGGACACGGAGCGCCTCGTTCGGATCGACCCGGTCCGCCACCCGGTCGAGATCAACGCGCTCGAAGGGATCCTCCCCGACGGGCGGGACGCGGTGCGCTCCGAGCGTCGGCTGAACGACCTCGTCCATGCCTTGCGTCGCGTCCGTGCGGGCCGGTACACGGACTCGGGGTTCTGGGGGCCGCGCCTGGAGGAGATGCTCCTGCGGGCGGTCCGTGCGGCGGCCTCCCTCGAGCGAGGCACCCTCGTCGAGGCCCACACGCTCCTTGCGACCCGAGCGCGGGCGCCGCGCGACTCCCCCAGCCAGGCGATGGGACCGATCCGGGAGCTGGCGGAGCGCGTACGCGAACGGCCCGAGGACGCGGAGGGTGCTCGACGGCTCCTCTACGAGGTCGTCCGCAGCCCCGTCCTTGCGAGGATGCTCTGCTCGGAGCGCCCCGAGGTCGCCACGCGCGAACTCGTGCGGCCGGGACGGATCGTCCTTCTCTCGGGTGGCGCGGCGAGCGTCGGGGAGTCGACCGCGCGGTACCTACTCTCGGTCTACCTGGCGCTGGTCTGGTCGGAGCTGCTCGCGCGCCGGGAAGCAGCGAAGACGTTCGTGGTGCTCGACGAAGCGCAGTGGTTCTCCCACGAGAGCCTCGCCGAAATGCTCCGGCTCGGTCGCCGCGCGAACGTGCATGTGGTGCTGGCGACCCAGGCCGTCGCGTCACTTCCCGAGACCGTGGCGGAGGCGGTCTGGACGAACGTCGCCGACTTCGTTGCGTTTCGAGGATCGCCCGCAGAGGCCCGGGAGTTCTCCCGCGTCGCTCGGGGGCTCGCTCCCGACGCGATCCTTTCGCTCCCCCGGGGCGAGGCCGCGGTCCTCATCGGCAAGGGCCACGATGTCCGCTGGGTGAGGACCATTCGTCGGCCGGGCCTCCTCGGCCCGCGCGTTCCGGACGACGCCGCGGGATCCGAACCGGGGGAAGGGCAGCCGCCCTCCCCCGGCACGAGACCTTTCCCTGGGGAGGCAGAAGCGATGGTGGACGGGGGGGGAGCGGCCGCTCCCCCACCGGACGTCCTCGGGTGGCTGCGGGATCGGATGAGCGACGGGTCGCCCGACGGCATCGTCCGTGTCTCCCTCGAGCTGCTCCGCCGCGAGGTCGATCCGGGCGGGGAGGTCGTCCGCCGCGTGGGCGCCGCCCTTGGTCGGAGCGGGGTCCTGCTCGCGACCGAACGGTCCACGGAAGGGGCGGTCTGGCTCCTCGCCCGGGATCGGTTCCTCGCGTGGGAGAGCGAAGTCAGCCCACCGGTCGCCGGTGGGAGTTCCCACGCGCCACAACCCTCATAGGCTCGCAACGGCTCGTTCTGACGATGGAGCCGCCCTCGGAAAGTTCGCCGGAGCGCGCGCCGGACCGTGGGGGGGGCCTCATGGCTCCCGCGACCGTCCTCGCCCGCTGCGCCACCGGCATCGAGGGGCTCGACAACATCCTCGAGGGAGGGATTCCCCGCGGCAACATGGTCCTGGTCGCCGGCAGCGTCGGCACCGGCAAGACGACGCTCTGCCTCGAGTTCCTGGTCCGGGGGGCCGAGCGCGGAGAACGCTCGCTCTTCCTCTCCGTGACCGAGGCCTCCTCAAAGCTGATCCAGAACCTCTCGACGTTCGAGTTCTTCCGACGCGACCTCATCGACCAGGGTTCGCTCGTGTTCGTCGACCTGCCGGTCCTCTACGACCGACTCGGGCTCGGCCACGAGGAGCTCACCCCCGAAGAGATCGGTATCCTGATCCGGACGATCCGGGACCTGGTCCGCTCGCTCGGGGCGAAGCGGCTCGTCCTCGACAGCCTGACCTCGGTGTGTTACCGCATCCGACGGGACGAGCAGATCCGGGACTTCATGCTCCGCCTGGGGCAGGAGCTCAACGAGGCGGGGTGCACTTCGCTGCTCGTCTCGGAGATCGGGCCGACCCCGGGACGGTACTCGCTCCACGGCGTGGAGGAGGCGATCGTCGACGGGGTGATCCTCTTGTGGAACACTCGGCGCATGGGGGATATCCTTCGCGTCGTGCAGATCGTGAAAATGCGCGGGACCGCCCACTCGCGCGCCCAGTATGTCCTCGAGCTCACCCCGATCGGGATCCTCATGGCCCCCCACCTCAAGGGCGGTCGCGAGGGAGGCACGTAGATCATGGCGATCGACATCGGGGAGCGCCTCCGGGCGCTCCCGACGGGGAGCGCGGTGGCCCTCAAGCTCGACCCGCGGGAGTACGCCGACCACTACTTCGCGGTGCTCAACGCGACGCTGCGCGACGTGGGCAGCGAGACCGACACGCACACGATCTATGTGGCGGTGACGAACCCGGCCGCGTTCGTCTGGACGCTCGCGCAGGCCCTCGACGTGCCGATGGACCGGATCTCGTTCGTGGACGCGATCAGCCACATCATGATGAACTACTCGAACCCGCTCGCGAACGCCACGTACGTGGAGAGCCCCCGCGCGCTCGAGGAGATCATGCTCCGGGTCGAGTATCTCCTGAAGAAGTTCCCCCACCCCCGCTCGATCGTCGTCGTCGATAGCGTGAACACCCTCGCGATCCACAACCCGCCCGAGCTCCTGAACGAGTTCTTCCACATCCTGCTCAACAATCTGAAGAGCCGGTCGGTGCTGACCCTCGTCCTCGAGACGTCCGAGGAGGAAACCACCGGGGTCGAGCAGATGCTCAACCTCGTGGTCGACGAGACGATCGACGTGGCCCGGGGTGGGCGGTAGACGGAGGACGATGGTCGACCCCCAGCGGATCTTCGCGATCCCCGAGATCGATACCCCTCTATGGACCGCGCTCCCGCCCGGATGGCTCGCGCTCCTGAACGGCCACTCCGGTTCGGGGGCCCCCGTCCTCGCGAAGCAGTTCGCCCACGCCGGGGTCGGCCACGTGCCGGTACTGTTCTACACCACGTACGAACGCACGGCCGACGTCACCAATGCCTTCGCCGACTTCGGCTGGGACCCGGCCTCGATCACGGTCGTCAACCTCGCGGATGAGTACTACGAGCGCGTCCTCGTTCGGGGGCTCGACGTCGCACGCGCGCGGGAGGTCGGTCTCTCGCTCTCCGACCTGACGGCGGCACAGCCGAGCGACCGACGCCTCGGCTCGTTCAGCCTGACGAACCGCATGCTCTCCGACCTCGCGACGATCGACAGCCCGTTCCGCCTCGTCGTCGATTCCATCGACTTCTTCTTCGAGGTGCTCGAGCCGCACGACGTCACGACCGTCGCCCGCCAGATCCGGCATCGCTGCCAGACCGTCGGGGGCCAGGCGCTCCTGACCGCGCATTCGATCGCCCACGACCGCTCCCTCTTCGGGCTCCTGCAGGACCTCGCGGACGTCGTCTTCGAGCTCAAGGCCGAGCCCCGCATCGACCGCTACGAGCACACGCTCTATCTCGAGAAGGTCGCGAATCGGCCGAATCTCACGCACATCTGGCGCGCGGTCATGAATGAGGACGGCTGGCACGTCGAGGATCGGGCGCCGGAGTCGACCTAGTTCCCCCCGCG
>DAIDCO010000033.1 GCA_027309555.1 bacterium | reverse complement strand
GCCGCGAGAGGACCACCGTCTTCGGGTTGTCGAAGACGCAGCAGAGGGGCACCCCGCCGAACGAGAGGAAGGCGTTCAGGAGAGCTCGGAGGAGCGCTTCTTCCTGCTCGTTCGGCACCGGCTCGACATACATCCACCGAGACCACTTCAGTCGGCTCGCGAAGAAGTGGAGGATCTCCTCCAGGCCGTTGTCGTAACGGACCCGCACGCTCCCGAAGTCGTTTTGACAGAACTCTCCGGCAAGCCCCTCGAATCGGACCATCGGCGAGACAGGCATCGGACGGAGGCGACGGACGATCCGGTACACCGGGTTCTTCCCGCCGGCGTATCCTTGGTCTCGCAATCGACGGAGAATCTCCACCGTGGGGAGATCCCCTCGCTCAGCGAGAAGCGCCCGGACGGAGGTCTCAAAGGGAACGGCAATCGGAGGCCGCCCGACCGCTCGAGCGCCTCTTCCTCCCGTGGACTCCCGAAGGATCTTGCGTACGGTGTTTCGATCGACCTGGGCTTTCTTCGCCACCTCGCGAATCGAGAGGCCAGCCTCTCGCAGAACCACGATCTGATGACGCTTCATTGGGTCGTACACTTCGAGCGAACCTCCACCGGCAAGAGAGTCCGTGAAGGGGGTCATGGAGGTCACGGAGCCCCTCCCGAGGCATGCTCAGGGGTGGGTGAGGAATTTCGGGAAGACTTGGGAGAAGAGTTTCGGGAACTGACATCCGAGGACGAACTGGTCGACCGGGTCGTCCGGGAGCTACGAAGCGCAGGGATGCCGGGAGTGCCGTGACCCGGTTTCGCTCCGCCGGGCCGGTACCGCATTCGATCCCGCCCGGACCCAGTGACGAGCCGCGGGAGGGATTCGAACTCAGGGTTCAGGTCCGTTCGATGCGAGTTCTCCGGATAGCTTGAAGCCTATGCCGCGACATCACGGCCCTTGAGCGCGTGCAGAAGACCCCTCCTCCGCCGCCGGTTTCCCTTCTGGCCTACTCCCAAGCAGCATCGGTGCGGCATGTGGTAATGCTCGTCGGGGGTTTTCTCGCCGCCGGTTCGATCGCGCTCGCCTGGTTTTTCGGAGCCGGGGTGACCACCGTCAACACGTATCCGGCTCCCGGTCCGACTCCCGGCTCCCTCCTCTTCCTTGCGTTTTTGGTGACCTCCCTCGCCGTCGGTGCCGGAGTGATCGCCACGTACGGGTCACGCTACGTCATGGATGCCGAGATGGAAGCGGCCCCGGCCGGCCATGATTCCGTTCGGTCTCGGAGGCGCATCCCGCAATCGGCGATTTTCCTTGGGGCATTCGGAGCGGGACTCCTACTGACGGGATTCGCCCTCCCGCTGACTCCTGCGTTGGGAATCAGCCACGGACCGCTCCCGCTCTACATCCAGCCTTCCGTGATGTGGGTACCGGCGACTCTCATCGGTGCCGGTATCGGTGCACTGGGCACCGCGATCGTCATGTTCGCCTGGGCGAGACGCTCCTCACCGCTCTCCGCGGCATCCTGGTGGAGACGGACCGGTCGGTTCGTCGCGGTGGGCACGGTCGCCGTGCTGGCCATCACCGTCCCTTGCCTGACCGTGCCCGTCGGACAGTCCTTTTCGGCTACGCTTCAGGCGTACCCCGGGGAAGGGGGCGCCCTTTCGTTCACCAGCTTCCCGCAAGGGGCGCTGGTGCGAGGATCCTGGCAGGCGTCCCCTACAGTACCGGTAAACTTCACGGTCCGGGGAAACACATACAATCTGACGCAGGTAGGCAGCTCGGGGTCGTTCAATTTCACGGCGACCGGTACCCCCGTTCCGCTGTACACTTTCATGGTCTCCTCACGCCTCCGAACCACGGTCACCTTCACCTGTGACTTCAGCGCGCCGCTCTGGGCCTGGCCTCCCGGAGAGCCGGGGGCGCCCACGAACTACAACTGAGTCCCCTCTCCACCGGTGTCGCTCAGCTCGGCGTCGTGTGTCCGAGGGGTGCACTCCACGGCGCAACGAACCTCGATGGAGCGCGGGGAACCGCGAACCGCTTCTTTCCTCGCGCGGGTGCGGCGAGATCGCTCGGAATCATGGCCCGTAACCTGTAACGTGTAACGCGAGCTCGCCGGCTCTCTCGTGCCGCCTCAGCGCGCGCCTCACCACCCCATCCTCAACTTCAGCGACGTGGGGCCCCTGCCCGTTCCGAGTTCAACGAACAAGCCCAGATTGCCGCCGCCAGGCGAGCCCGATCGCTCCGTCGGCTTCGGACCGACGAGGACCTGGTGCCAGCGAAAACGTTCCGGAGCGGGACGTATCCCTCTCGGGTGGAGTGGTGGTAGCACCTCCAGTCCTCTTCCCTTGGTGTGGCCGGGACGTCGACAACACGTACAACCTCGGGGCGCACCAGCCTTGTCACACCTCAGTGCCTCGGCTCAAGCCCAACGGTCCGTTCACATTCGAGTACTTTGTTCGACGATGTCACGTCACCACGTCCCCGGCGTAGGTGTACAGTGAGCCGAGTGCGCTCGAGGCGACGCAGGCGGCCTGGGTAGAGCCGGTGTAGTACGCGGTATCGAAATGAAACAGGAGGAGGGGGAAATCCACGGCGCTGAAGTACAAGAACGCGAGCTCTCCCGAAGTGGCCAGGTAGAGGGGGTTGGTGTTCCCGGTCTGCAGGGCGATGTTGTCCAAGAGAATGTCGGATTTGGTGCCGCCGGCGTTGAACACCCCCAGGAACCCGGAGGTCCGCATCGCATCCGGACTGAATGCGCCGGTGAAGTGAATGTAATTCGCGTAAACCCACGGCCCCGCTCCGTCCCGGGGCTCCACGACCCCGCCGAGCGGACTCAGGGCGCCCGCGAACGTATGCCACGTTCCGAAGGCAAAGGTGTGGCCATAGAAGGAGCCGTCGGGGGCAAGCCAGAACTGGTCGACATCCACATACGAGAGGAGAGCCCAGTACGCACCGAAGTCGACGTCCTCGACATCGATGAATTTGTAGGAGAGGTTCAGGACAAGCTGGGAACCCGCTGGGACCGGACCCTGAATAACCTGGGTCAGCGTCGGGGAGCAGGACACGCCAGCGGTGTCCGGCGCGAGTTGCGAAGCCGCGACCGTATGTCCCCCCGCGACAGGCACTGTCACCATGGCGAGCGCCGACGCCGCGACCAGGAACATGGCCGCCCAACGAGGCCACCGCGCTTTCGGAGGTAGGTTTCGCGATCTCCCGTCCTGTATTGTGGCCCATCCTTCGTCTCTCATGCAACGCCCCTTGCGCTCCGGATGGGTTGCTCTGAGTTATCCCATGGTTTCGCGTCTCGCAACATTCCGGCCATCCTGGATGTTCCGGTGGTTACCCGGGCAGATCAGGTATCCCGAAGGCTGAGGGCTGCGAGAAGCTCACTTGCGCGCTCGCGCGTCTCTTGGAACTTCAACCGCGGGGTGGCCTCAGTGGACCTGAATCGGAGAAGCCAAGCGCTTGTCGGTCGCACGGGGCAAGGTCCCGGGGGTTTCCCCAGGAGTGGCATGGGCCACCCGAATCAGGGCAGCATCAGCTGCGGAGAGCCGTTCCGCCAACGCCCGATCCTTCCACTCCGCGAAAATGCGCGCATAACCAATGGTCTCAATTTGGGTCCGCACCACCCCTTCGATCTGGGAGAGTTCGAGCAGTAGGGCATGCGATTCGTCGACCGAGTTCACGGGAACACGAACTATGAGGTGGCGCCAGTTCTTGGAAGAGGGGCTCGCATCTTCCAACCCCTCATTGGAGGACGGTAGGTAGTGTTGGAATCGCGCCGTCAACGCCCGTTCGATAGCGGGGAGCTGGTTCGCCTCCTCATAGTAGAGAGTCAGCGACACGCTGGGACACTTCTGCCAGTTGACCCACGCGTAGTACCAGATCGCTTTCGAATCGATGAGCGCATTGCGATGGCGGACCAATGTCTTGAGGGTGATCCCAAGGCGCCGGGCGACATCCGAGAGACGACCCATCGGGTCCGCCCGGAGGGCCGCGACAACCCTCCAGTCGAGCGCGGTGAGCCGTCGGGTCAGCTGGGGAGGATTGGTGGGGAACGGCCCAAGCACTTTGCTGACGTGAGGGAGCTGACGAATGGCACGGACTCGGGCGTGAACGTCCCTCGGGTTGTCGTCAACAAAAGTCAAAAGCACCCCGTCTCCGGTGCTCCCGTCCGACCAATCACCGCGTACCCAGCCGGCCAGGAGCATGCCGTCTACGCGACCGAGCGCGTCGACCAGTTCCCGGGCCAGCGTCGGGTCGTCCATTGGGATCTGAGCGAGCGCGGCTCCAACACCGAAAATGCGCATGCTTGGCTCCACCGTGAATCCTTGCCAGAAGCCCTCCCTCCGCCACTGCCGCAATCGCGCCCAAACCGCCGTTCGGCCGCGACCCACCCGTCGTCCGATCGCCCCGGGCGAGATTCGTGGATCCGCTCCCCACCAACTGAATCTCCCGCCCGGATACATCCACCGAAGGATTCCAATGTCCAGTGAGTCCACGGGCCCACCACGGCTTTCCGTTAGAAATAGGTGTTTCCCGGTGCTTCTCGCCCGCTCCCGGCAGACCGGACACGGAGAGAATGAGCGGGGCAAGGGGTTCAGGTCCCGGCCAAGTGTCGAGGGAGAGCGAGGTGCCGAGGAGCTTGGCTCCTAGCTGACCCGGCATTCGACAGGAAACCATCGACGGACCCCGAAGGATTCGCTCTGGGCGGCTCTTCGAACGGTCTCCACAGGTTTCCGGACGCACGGGCGCGCCCATCGAACGAGGGGATTGAACGAAACACGGGGCGGGACCGTCACGATGGAGACGAGGGGTCGATGACGGAGCGCGGTCAGCGACCGCGGAAAAGTGACCGGCGACCGCGGTGGGCTGGTCCCCCTCTGGAGAATGATGTGTCCTCTCTAACCGGTCGCTCCACTCAAGGAGAACTGAACCGACAGCGAGTATGTCCCGACGAACGAGCTTGGACCCGTGAGCTGCACATCGACCAGACCTTCGGCGTGCAGGCCGTCTAGCCCTCCGTTTCCGTTGAGAACCGTCGCCGCGAGGGTGATGGCGCCCGTAACGGCCGACCCCGATCCTTCGTAGACGAAGGTGGCGGTCCCGACCGCGCTTCCCCGCACGGTGCCGGTGAACGTCCCGGAAGCGTGCTCGGTCAGCGAACCATCGGATCGAATGGAGACAAAATCCTGGGAGACGAGTACCCCAACGAAGTCGCCGGTCAGCGTTCGGGTTGCCGCGAGGGTCAGGAACGTGATCCCATCCGCTGTTCGGAGATGAACCACCGATGTGGTGCCCGAGAAACTCCCGGAAGCTGGGCTTGGGGGAGCACCGAGAGCGGCGGGCACTACAAGCAGGAACACGGAGACACCGAGAAGCGCGGCAAGGCCCGTCCGGGCGCGTCGACTTAGGCGTCCGGGCACCCCCCGCCCCATCACGAACGCCAAGGAACGGTTGTGCCGGCGTGTGGTCCTCCCCTGAGGCTGTCGGGAGTCTCGGGGTGTGTCTCGTGATCTCCTGTCTTGTGGTCCTACCGATGTTGCGTCTCTCATGCAGAGCCCCCTTGGTTTCCCGATGCGCTCCTGTGAGATATTCCGTGGTTTCGTGTCACGCAACAATTCGGCCCTCCGAGCCGTCGATGTTCGCCGGGAATCAACCGGGCCAAGATACGCCGACGGGTTCGACCTTCGGGAGTGGAAAGGCGCTCGGGGTTAAACGGGCATTTCAACTCCCGATTTGTGTCGGTCTGCACACCGGCGAGTGCGAGACGTTCGGTGACGACGTGACCGGTGCCGCGGTTCGCCTCGCAGCGCGAATCGAGCAATCCGCGGAGCCGGGTGAGGTTATGATTTCGGGCACCGTGCGTGATCTGATCGCAGGGGCGGGGCTTCAGCTCGAGGAGCGCGGATTGCGGGTCCTCAAGGGGTTCCCCGAACCGATCCGTCTGTTCGTAGTGGTGTAAGCCTCGGGTGCAGCGAACTCTGCCCGTCCGAGAAGATCTGCACGAGCCTCCGTGAACGAAAGGCCGAACCCGCCGTTACCCCCCGTCGCAAACCATATCCCCCGACCCAACCTCGCGGCGGAGAACGCGGAAGCGTGGAGGAGATTGTCGATGGTCTACATCAAGGACGAAGGGAGCGAATTCGACGCCCCGATCGACGACGTCTGGAAGTACTTGGACGATGGCGATGCTCACGATGCCGCTCACAAGACGTCCAGGAATCCGAAGTTTGAGAAGGTCTCGGACATTACGTTCATCTATTCCTCCGAGAGGTATCTTCGGGGGAAGTGGACTCCCGATTCGATTCGGATGACGATGCTACCGCCGGTGGCGGTGGCGATTGAGTGGCTGGACGGACTCCTCACCGGATCCAAGCTCGTGTACGTCTACAAACCGAAGGGGGAGAAGACCGGGATCGATGTGTACGGGGAGTTTGTATCGAAGACCTTGCCCCCGACCGAGGTCGAGGCTACCGCTCGCGAGTTCTTGGAATCAGAGTTCCGTGACGACGCCCCGGCGGTCCGCGCCAGATACTTGAAGGTGAAGGAGACCACCAAGGCTTCCAGTCGAGGCTGAGCCGAGCCGCGGGGGCTCACCTTCCGTTTAGGGTAGGAGAGCGGTCTCCGGGATGCCCCACGTCGGGGGAGTGAATTAAGGCAGTCGTCCCCCGCTCCGGGACCCCCGTGGGGATGGTGAAGGGATTCCCGGATTCCGAAGTCCGTCGGCACCAGGACGGCTGCCCCGTTACCGGGACAGTCGATCGATCACTCGGTGAGGGCGCGGTCGGTGTTGTTGAGGCGGCGGGCCATCTCTTCGAGCATGCCTCGGAGCATGGCGGGCTGGGTCATCGCGAAGCCCCAGAACTCCCACTTCGAGAGCACCAAGGTTCGGGTCGCCTGGATGGCGACGACGTCGGCGGTCCGGGGTTCGTCATCGAAAAGCGCCATCTCGCCAAAGAAATGGCCCGGGCCGAGGGACGCCAGGCGCCGGCCCTTGCGTCGGACCTCGACAAGGCCGTCGAGAATCAGGTAGAAGCCGACTCCCTTGTCGCCCTGCTTGACGACCATTGTCCCCTCGGAGTAGGTCCGTTCCAGAGTATCACGGGCGAGTCCACGTAGCTGCCGGTCCGTCAAACTGGCGAAGATCGGAACCTTCTCGAGCATCCGCAGGACGCCCGCGTTGACCTTGGTATGCAACATCGGCACGGGGGCGCAATCGAGTTCCGGGATATAGACCTGACCTCGAGAAAGATTCGGAGAAGTCGCTAGCCCGGGGGGTGAGGACACTTTCAATGTGGACCCTCTGCGCGGAGACGGCCGCGCGACGGGCCTCGACGAACTCGAGGATGGTGCGGACGGTCTCGGGCGGGACATCAGGATCGCGGGAGCGAAGACGGGCTTCGGCATGAGCGATCTGCCCGAGCGCGTCGTGGATGTCAACCCGGCGATTGTCGGTTACCGGTTCCGCCGGGGCGACTCCGATCGCTCCGAGAGAGGAGCGTCAACGGATACGCACCCTTGGACCAAAGCCGCGGGAGGGATTTGAACCCTCGACCTGCTCCTTACCAAGGAGCCGCTCTACCAGCTGAGCCACCGCGGCGCGGCCGTCACGACCCGACACTCAGTCCTTATTCCGCTTTCCGGGCGGATTCCGGGTCTCCGGACTCCCCCACGGGAACCCCTTCGAGGACACAGCCCATTCGTCCCGTGCCATCGGCCGAAGAGGTCGCTTGTCGAGGAAGGCCCGCATTCCCTCCTTCTGCCCGAGGGTCCCGAACAGGCGGGCCCAGAGTTCGAGCTCGTAGTCGAGCCCCGCGTCGAGGTCGGGGTCGATCGCGTTCAGAAGAGCGTACTTGGCCGCGGCGAGAGCCAACGGCGGTTTCGCGGCGAGCTCCTCGGCGAGCGCGAGCGCCTCCGGCAGCAGCTCGGCCCGGGGCACGACGCGCTCAACGAGCCCGTCGGCGAACGCGGCGGCGGCAGGGACCGGCCTACCCGTGAGCACCCAGCGGCGGGCCCGGGCCGGCCCCACGCGGCGAGGGAGGCGTCGCGTCCCCCCCCAGCCCGGCATCACCCCGAGATTGACCTCGGGCTGGCCGAACACCGCGTCCTCGCTCGCGAGGATGAAATCGCACGCGAGCGAGATCTCGCAGCCCCCACCGAGACAGACCCCGTGAACTGCGGCGATGACCGGCAGGGGCAGTCGCTCGATCTGTCGGGTGATCGCCTGGCCCGCGGACCCGTGCTCGTGAGCCGCGGCCGGGCCCATGGGAGCCATTTCGCGAATGTCGGCCCCTGCGGCGAACGCCTTTTCCGCCGCGCTCGCGAGGACCACCGCCCGGACCTCAGGGTCGGCCTCCGCCTCGCGCAATCGGGCCGCGAGGGCCGTGAGGACCCGACGGGAAAGTACGTTCACCGGCGGATGGTCGAGCGTGAGGAGCAGCGTTCGTCCTCGGCGTTCTGCCCGTACGAGATCCGGCTCGATCGCCATCGTCGGGGCGAGCCGTGCCGGCCTATTAATCTCCGTGACTTCGCGGCCTCCGTGCACGTCGTGGTGTCCGCCTGGTATGGAGCGTTCCTCCTCGAGGACGGGGTCATCCTCCGGACCGCGCTCGCCCCGACCGAGATCGAACCCCTCGCCGACCGTGCGCTCCTTCGACGGTCGGGCGAGCTCACCCCCGAGGAAGCGGCGATCCTGGCCGAGCGGAAGGACGAAGAGTGGAGTACGCGGGACCGACGTCTCGCCGCCCACGGTCTCCGGCTCGACCTCGACCTCCGGCCGCAGATCCCCGCCGGAACGGCCCGAATCGACCCGGGGCTCCTCCGCACGGCCCTTCTCCGCACCGCGGAACGATCGCTCGAGGACGCGTGGGACCCTTCGGTCCATGTCGAGGACGCCGTCCGAGCGGTCGCCGACCTCGACCGGGTGCAGAACCTCGTCGGGGAACGGCTCGCGAGCTGGGTCGCGAGGGACTCCCCCGATCTCGACCTCTCCGACCACGCCCGGGCCGTCCGCACGGCCCTGGCGGCGGAGACGGACTCCTCTCTCGGACCGCTCGACCCGGCCCTCCGTGCGGCCCGGCATCGGCTCGCGAAGCTCTACCGGGAGGTCGAGGGTACGCACGCCGAGCTTCAGAAGGCCGTGGAAGCGGCGACTCCCCTCCGCGCCCCCAATCTCTCCCACCTGCTCGGGCCGGACCTCGCCGCCCGTTTCCTCGCGGCGGCGGGCGGGCTCGACCGACTCGCGCGGCTGCCGGCGAGCACCATCCAAGTGCTCGGCGCCGAGCGCGCCTTCTTCGAACACCTGCGGGGCCGCGCGCCCCCGCCGCGACACGGCCTATTGTTCCTCCATCCCACCATCCAATCAGCGCCGCGCGGCGAACGGGGGAAGCTCGCCCGCGCGCTCGCCGGCAAGGCGGCGATCGCCGCGCGGCTCGACCGCGAGGGCGCGCCCTTGAACGAATCGCTCGCGCGGTCGTACGAGGCGCGGCGAGCCGAGTTGAAGGCACGACGCGGCGCGCCGAAGCGAGGTCGTCCGGCCCGCCGACTACGGTAGCCACTTCACGGTGCAGCCCTGCACCGGCACCTCGCTTGGCCGCACCGGCTCGCCGGCGAGGACCTGCCCGAGCGCCCGTTCAAGATACCGTTCGGTGACCCGCTCGGGATGCCGATGGTCGTTGTCGATCTTTCCCTGGAATAGCAGGCGACGGTGGGCGTCGAAGAGCATCGGGTGGGGGGTGACGAGGGCTCCGTAGGCATGCGCGACCGCCTGGGTCACGTCCTGCAGATACGGGAACGGATACCCCCGCTCGCGGGCCCGACGGCCCATCGACTCGAAGCTGTCTTCGGGATACGCCCGTGCGTCGTTCGCGTTGATGAGGAGGGTCCGCACCCCCTTCGGGAGATACCTCCGCCCGATATCGATCATACGTCCCTCCCACGACTGGACGTACGGGCAATGGTTGCACCAGAAGACCACGAGGAGGAACGGGTCGGGGGCGAAGTCGGAAAGCCGGTAGGTCTTCCCGTCGACGCCCGGGAGGGCGAAGTCGGGGGCGGCGTCCCCGGCATGCAACGCGAATTCCGAGATTTCCGCCATGGTCCTTCGAGCGGTGGGAGATTCATATCCTTTAGAGTTCCCTCCCTGTCGGGACGGCGCCGGGGCGGAGCCCGGACGTCACCCTTCGGCCGGATCGGAGCTCGGATGCCTCGCTCGAACTGGGCCGGGACCTGCGCGGCGAACCTCGCGGCGGACGAAGCGCTCCTCAGGCGGGGCGTTCGCGCCCGCCGCGTCGCCGTACTCGCCGACCGGGCTCTGTCCGTGGGGGTGGGAGTTGCCCCGTCCGCGCCGTACCTTGTTCGCGCTCAGGCGGCCGGCTTACCGGTGGTCCGGCGGTCGACCGGAGGCACGGGAGTAATCCACGGGGCCGGCGACCTCGCCTGGTCGATCGTGCTGCCGCGGGACGACCCCACGGTGGGACGCGACTTTGTTCGTGCGTACGGCCGTCTCGGCCGGGGAGTGGTTCGCTTTCTGGGGGAGCACGGCCTTTCCGCGGAGTGGGCCCCGCCTCCGGGAATCGCGCCGGATTACTGCCTCCTGAGCGGCCGCGGCCAGGTGCTTGCCCTCGGTGACCGGATCCTGGGGGGCGCAGCGCAACACCTCTCCCGCACGGCGCTCCTCCATCATGGTATCGTGCCCCTCGATGTGGACCGCGAGAGCATCGCTCGGGTCTTCGGCCTCACGGCCACCGGGGCGGGCGAACGGCTGACCTCCTTGCGGGGGCTGGGCATCACGGACGAGCCGGAAGCGCTCGCCGAACAGCTCGACCGCGCGATCGCGCGAGAGGCCTAGGCCGAGGGCCGCGCGGGCTCGGTCGAGCGGGGAGGCCAGAGGGCGTCGGCCACTCCCTCGGCCTCCCGACGGATCTTGGTCCAGTCGCCGGAGACGAGGGTTCGGTGCCGGACGACCGGCTGGCCCTCGACGAAGACCGAGTCGATCGCTTCGTCGGAGGCGCTGTAGGCAAGGTGGGACACGATCGCCTCCGGCCGGGCGGGGAGCAGGGTAGGGTGGTCGAGCCGTACGAGGGAAAAGTCGGCGCGCTTGCCGACCTCGAGCGACCCGAGGTCGGACGCTCGCCCCAGCAGGTGCGCCGCGTCAATCGTCGCCATGTCGAGGAGGTCCTGAGCCCGCACGACGCTCGCATCCCACCGTTGGTTCTTCTGGAACAGCCCCGCGGTATGCATCTCCCGGAGCATGGAGAGGGAGTTGTTGCTTGCGACGGAGTCGGTGCCGAGGCCGACCAAGGACCCGGCGGCCCGAAGCTCGACGATCGGCGCGAGCCCTCCGGACGCAAGTTTCGCATTCGAGCTCGGGCAGTGGGCGACGCCGACGGACCGGCGACCGAGGATCTCGATCTCCTCTCCCGTGAGCCAGACGGCGTGGGCCGCGACCGAGCGGCCGCGGAAGAACCCGATCTCCTCGAGCCATCGGACGGGGCGGGCACCGGTCTTCGCCTCGTGCTCGTGGACCTCCCGGCGGGTTTCCGAGAGGTGGAAGTGGCAGAACGTTCCCGATCGCTCGGCAAGCTCGCGCGCCCCGAGCCACGTCTCGCGATTGCAGACATAGACTCCCTGCGGGGCGACGAGCGGGGTCACCCGTGCATGACCCTTCCAGCGCTCGATGAACCGACGCGCATTGTCGAGCGGAGCGCCCTTTTGCGTGGTGAGCTCGGGGTCGAGCACGGCCCATCCGAGGAACCCCCGAATCCCGAGCGATTCGGCCGCACGAGCGATCGCATCCTCGAAGTAATACAGGTCGAGGAACGCCGTCGTCCCCGAGAGGAGCATCTCCGCTATCCCGGCCCGGGCGCCAATCTCGACGTCCCGTTCGGTGCGTCGGGCGTCCACCGCGAACAGGGTCTCGAGGAACCCGGCGAGGTCGCGGTCGTCGGCGACCCCGCGCAGGGGGGCCATCGCTACGTGGGTGTGGACGTTGAGGAATCCCGGGACCACGGCAAAGCCATGTCCGTCGATGACGGACGCTCCCTCGCGCGGGGCGTGTGGGCCGACGTGCGTGATGCGTCCGTCGTCGACCCGCAGGTCCCCCCGCAACACTCGGCGTCCGGCATCCTGGGTCACGAGGAGCGCGTTCGAGATCAGTAGGGAGGCGACGGGCTCCGTCATCGCCATCGAGCCGGTTACGGACCGCCGCGTAAAAGCCGTTCGTGCGACGGCGGGGTCTCTCCCCGAACGCGTCCCCCGGTTCACGGCGGCGCGGTGCTCCCGCCCTGACCCCGCCGCGGGTCACGGCTAAATGCCGCCGGAGAGTCTGCGACGCGCCGGGAATCCATGGACGCACCGAGCGGCGAGCACCCACGCGCACCGCCGGCAACGTCGCCCTCGAGACCGCGCTCCCGAGCTCCGCTCCCGCGCACGCGGGTCCGGAGGGCCGTCTACTCGCTCGTTGCCGTGGCGATCGTGCTTGTGGTGGGTACGCTCGGGTTCCATGCGATCGCGAACGTAGGGTATGTCGATGCGTTCTACTTTGAGAGCATGCTCGCCACCGGCCAAGGTCCCCCGTTCGTACTCGTTACGGACGAAGCGAAGCTGTTCGCTTCCGTGATGGCATTCGTCTCGCTCGGATCGGTGCTCACGAGCGTCGTCTTCACGCTGGGCCCGATCGTCTCGCGGATGTGGCACGAGGCTGCCGAGCGGGTCGAGCGGGAGTTCCGCACGGTCGAGAAGGAGCTCGAAGATCGTCGCCGGGCCCCGTAAGGGGAGGGACGCGTCCGGCCCGGCCGATCGTCGGGCTAAATGTCGAGGTTCGTGACCTCAACGGCGTGATCCTGAATGTAGAGTCGCCGGGGCTCGACCTCTTCGCCCATCAGGATCTGGAACAGCTCGTTCGCCCGTACCGCGTCGTCGACCGTCACCTTGAGGAGCGTACGGGCCCCCGGTCGCATGGTCGTCTCGGCGAGCTGGTCGGAGTTCATCTCGCCGAGTCCCTTGTAGCGCTGGATCGTGACGCCCTTCATCCCTCCGAACTCCGTGACCTCGCGGTCACGTTCCTCGTCGGAATAGGCGTACCGGACCCGAGCGCCCTTCTGCAGCCGGTAGAGCGGCGCCTGCGCGATGTAGACCCGACCCTCTCCGATCAGTCCGGGCATCTTTCGATAGAACAGAGTGAGGAGGAGAGTCCGGATATGGGCGCCATCCACGTCCGCATCCGTCATCAGGATGATCTTGTGGTAGCGCAGGCTCGACATGTCCTGCTCATCCCCGATGCCGATGCCGATCGCCATGATCAGCGCGCGGATCTGCTCGTTCTCGAGCATCTTGTCGAGGCGCGCCTTCTCGACGTTCAGGATCTTCCCGCGGAGGGGGAGAACTGCTTGGAACTCGCGGTCACGCCCCTGCTTCGCCGTCCCCCCTGCGCTATCGCCTTCCACGATGAACAGCTCGCTCTCGGCAGGGTCGCGGGTGTGGCAGTCGGCGAGCTTTCCGGGCAGCCCGCCCCCTTCGAGGAGCCCCTTGCGTCGCGTCAGCTCACGGGCCTTGCGCGCCGCCTCCCGGGCCTGGGACGCTTGGACGGCCTTGAGGACCAGCGATTGGCCAGTGGTCGGGTGCTCTTCGAGATACTCGGCCAGCTTCTCGTTCACCGCGCTCTCGACCTGGCCCTTCACCTCGGAGTTACCGAGCCTGGCTTTCGTCTGGCCCTCGAACTGGGGTTCGAGGACTTTGACGGAGAGCACGGAGGTGAGCCCCTCGCGGACGTCCTCACCGGAAAGTCCTTCCTTGTCGCCCTTGAAGAACCCCCGTCCGCGAGCGTAGTCGTTGAGCGTTCGGGTCAGCGCGGCCCGGAGCCCCACCACGTGGGTCCCGCCGTCGACGGTGTTGATGTTGTTGACGAACGCGATCGACGACTCGTTGTAGCCGTCGTTGTACTGGAGCGCCACCTCGATGTCGGTCGAATCCCGTTTGGTGTGCAGGTAGATCGGAGGCTTGAACAGCACGTTCGAGGCTTGATTCAGGTCCTCCACGAATTCCGTGATACCGCCCGCGTGGTGGAACGTCTCGTACGACCCGTTCCGCTCGTCGCGGAAGTGGATCGTGACGCCGGCGTTCAGGAACGACAGCTCCTTCAGCCGCCGTGCGATCGTCTCCCGGTCGAATGCGGTCGTCTCGAGAATCGTTGCGTCCGGTTTGAATCGGGTCTCGGTCCCGGTCCGGTCGGCGGTCCCGTCGATCCGCAGGGGCGCGACCGGGGCGCCCCGCTCGTAGCGCTGGAAGTACTCCTGGCCGTTCCGGCAGACCCGGACCTCGAGCCACTCGGAGAGCGCGTTCACGACGTGGACGCCGACCCCGTGAAGGCCGCCCGAAACCTTGTAGGTGTTCCGGTCGAACTTCGAGCCGGCGTGGAGCACCGTCATGACGATCTCGAGCGTGGGTCGGTTGTACTTCGGGTGAACCTCCACGGGGATGCCCCGCCCGTTGTCCCGGACCGAGCACGACCCATCCGGGTGCAGCGTGACCGCGATCTCGGTGCACGCGCCGGCGAGCACCTCGTCGATCGAGTTGTCGACGACCTCTGTGACCAGATGGTGGAGGCCGCGCGCGTCGGTCGACCCGATGTACATCCCGGGTCGGCGTCGGACTGCGGAAAGGCCCTCCAGGACCTGGATGGAACTCGCGTCGTATGCGGGCGCATCGACTGCCTGCTGAGCCATCGGAAATCGCCGGCCGGAACCGACGTGGGCTACCGAGCCGGGAACGCATTATAACGCTTGGCTTGGGCAGGAAATTCGACCGCTGCCGGACCCCCTCGACGGCGGCGTTCCGGGCCCGTTGGGACCGGTCGGGTTCGGTCCTTCGCGACGGCGCTGACGCAGCGAAGTCGGCGACGTGTCCGGCTCCTACGAAGCGCTATTAGGTGGGGTCCACCTGAGCGCGAGCGGGCGCATGACGGAGAACGCGACCGAACCTCCTACGAAGGGAGCGGGGACCCCCCCGACCGGCGCATCCGAGGTGCCCGGCCCGTCCGCGGAAGAGTGGGCGAGCCGCTACAAGTACCTCTTCGCGGACTTTGAGAACTTCCGCCGTCGGGCCGAGCGGGAGCGGGAGGGGATCAGCCGTCAAGCCCGCGCGGGAATGCTCCGAGAACTCTTGCCCCTCTTCGAGGCGTTCCGGGCCGCGCGCGACGCGCTCGGCCACCTCCCCGGGGGTGACCCGGTGCGCACCGGCCTCGAGCTGCTCGACCGCGAGTGGGCGACCTTCTTCAAGCATGAGGGGGTCGCGCCCGTCACGGAGGTGGGGCGGGCGTTCCTCGCCGAAGAGGCGGAAGCGGTCGGAGAAGCCCCGGCGGACCACCAGCACCCCGACGGGACGGTGATCGAGGTGGTCCAGCAGGGGTACCGTTTCTTCGGTGGGCTCTTGCGCCCGGCCAAGGTCGTCGTGGCCCGTTCGCCCCCGACCGCGAAGACCGTGGAGCCGATCCCTTCGGAGAACAGCGAAAGCTAGGAGTCGAGCGACGATGGACAAATCTTCCGAGGTCCCCGGGTTCTACCGACGTACCCTCGCCGAGCGCCGCGCGTTCGTCCGCGAGTGGGCGGGACTGACGGAGGAAGAGAGCCGGGTCTACGAGTTCCCTCCCGGGGTCGACCCCGCGATCCTCGACCGCATGATTGAGAATGTCATCGGCGTAATGCCCCTGCCGCTGGGGATCGCCACCAACTTCACCATCAACGGTAAGGACTACCTCGTCCCGATGGCGATCGAGGAGCCGAGCGTGGTTGCGGCGGCCTCGAACGCCGCCAAGGTCACCCGCGCGACCGGAGGGTTCTTCGCCCAGACGACCGCCCCGGTGATGATCGGCCAGATCCAGATCCTCCAGGTTCCCGATCCCGCCGCGGCCCGCCTGCGGATCCTCGACCGGAGGGAAGAACTCCTCGCCGCAGCGAACGCGAAGGACCCTGTACTCGTGAAGTTCGGCGGCGGTGCCAAGGACCTCGAGGTCCGGATCCTACCCTCGCCGAGGGGCGTGATGGTCGTGGTACACCTCCTCGTGGACGCCCGCGACGCGGGCGGGATGAACGCGGTGAACACGATGTGCGAGGCCCTGGCCCCCGAGTTCGCGCGGCTCGCGGGAGGAAAGGTCGTCCTCCGGATCATCTCCAACCTCGCCGTGTACCGCCTGGCGCGGGCGCGGGCGACCTTCCCGGCCACGCTCCTCCGCACGGAGAACGCCACGGGAGCCGAGGTCGTGGAGGCGATCCTCGATGCCTACGCCTTCGCCGTAGCCGACCCGTTCCGCTGCGCGACCCACAACAAAGGCATCATGAACGGGATCTCGAGCGTCGTGATCGCGACCGGGAACGACTACCGCGCGATCGAGAGCGGCGCCCACACCTACGCGGCATGGACCGGCCACGCGGAGGGTCACGTCGTCCGGCCGCTGACCACCTATGAGAAGGACAAGGACGGCAATTTGGTCGGGACGATCGAGTTTCCGGCGCCTGTCGGCCTTATCGGTGGGGCGACCGCGGTCCACCCGACCGCTAAGGCGAATGTCAAGGTCCTGGGCGTCCGGAGCGCGCGGGAGCTCGGAGAAGTTCTCGCGGCCGTCGGGCTCGCCCAGAACTTCGCCGCCCTGCGGGCCCTCGCGACCGAGGGGATCCAGCGCGGTCATATGGAGCTCCACGCTCGCAATCTCGCGGCAAGCGCGGGCGCGCGTCCCGAGGAGGTCGACCGGGTCGTGGAACGGCTCTTGCGAGATCACCAGATCCGCTTCGATCGAGCGAAAGAGGTCCTCGAGGAGCTGCGACGCGGCGCGGGATGAAGGTCGGTGTCCTCGCGCTCCAGGGGAACGTCCCGGAGCATCTGCGCGCCCTCGCGGGGCTCCTCCCTCGGGGCGACTTGATTGCCGTACGGTACCCCCGCGAACTCGCCGAGGTGGAGGCGCTCTTCCTTCCCGGAGGGGAGTCGACCACGATCGCTCGACTGCTGCGCGAAACCGAGCTCTGGGAACCGCTCGCCGTTCGGCTGCACGAAGGGCTCCCGGTGCTTGCCACCTGCGCTGGTCTGATCCTCCTCGCGCGTCGTCTCGCTCCCAGCCCGTTCGGGAGGGACCCGGCCACCTTCGGAGTGCTCGACGTGACGGTCCGTCGGAACGACTATGGGGCCCAGCGGGAATCGTTCGAAGGTCCGGTCCGGGTCGAGGGGCTCTCGGGCCCCCCGTTCCCGGGGGTCTTCATCCGGGCGCCCCGCATCCTCGAAGTAGGACGCGGAGCCGATCCGTTCGCGTGGAAGGGCTCCGAGGTCGTGGGAGTCCGGACCGGGACGTGCTGGGGCACGACGTTCCATCCCGAGCTCTCGCACGACCTGCGGGTGCACCGGCTGTTTCTCGCGGAAGCCCGTCGGCACTAGCGGAACGCCAGCAGCGCGAACGCGACCAGCGCGGCGGTGGCCACGGCTGCGGCGAGAGCGACCCACCAGCGCGTCCGGCGGGAGACGGCGCGCCAGCCGCCGAAGAAGATCGGCACGGGCCCGAGGAGCACGACACCGCCCCCGCCCTCCGCAACGGCTGCGGGCGGCAACGGGTCGTCGAGATCGGGGTCGGAGGGCTCGGCCGGGTCGACGGCGAGCGCCGCCACGGAAAGGAATCCCAAGATCAAGAGTCCCATCCCCGCAAGGAACTCGACCGAGCGACCCGTGACCACCGGTACCACGACGACGAGCGAGACGCTGGCTCCGCCTCGGAGCACGGCGTCCGCGACCGTGACGACCCCTCCGACCAGCAGGACCCACGGGACGAGCCGCGACCCACGCATCGGGGATCGACACCGTTCCCGGGTCTTCGGGATTGCGGTCTCAGTGGTACGTGTCGAAGCGATACGGCTCGAGCGGGAGCTCGCCGAGCGCCATGAGGAATTCGGGCGGGGTGAGCACCGGCTTCGGGTAGTAGGGCCCGTCGTCGAGCGCGATCCGAGGGCAGGCGGTGTTCACGTAGGCGTCGAGGTCCCGCCCCTCGAGATCGCGCGGGTCGAGGCGGTCGAAGAGCAGTAGCTCCGCCTCCCGGCCGTGGGCGCGCGCCCGCTCCTGAAGGGCGAGCGCGGTCGCATGGCGGTTCTGCCCCGCGAAAGTGGAGACCAGGATCCCCCAGCGCCGGGCGTCTCGGACCGACGCGACCTGAAGCTGACGGCGGCGGACGAGCGCGGCCCGATCGATCGGCAATTCGAGGATGTTCTGCAGCGGGTCGAGCGCCCAGACCGGTCGGTCGACGGCGAAAGCGAGGCCGAGCGGGTGGAACCGGCCGGTGCCGACGAAAAGGAACGCCTCGACGTCTCGTGCAACCGCCTCGGCGCTCGTGTAGTTGCAGCCCAACGCCTGGGCGGCGTAGGCGAGGCGTCGGTCGCCCCGCCCCATCCGGACCTCGAACCCGCGGGCGTCGAGCGCGGCGGTGAGACGGGCCGTAAGGTCGAGGTGCTGGACCGAGAGAACGAGCCCGAGCCGCCGCGGGATCGACGAGGCCGCCAGCGTGGCCGCGAGGGAAGCGGGGTCGCCGGCCGGCTCGCGCATCTCCACGAAAAAGGTGGGCCGCACGAGCGGCACGTTCGGGATCGGAGCGTGGCCGAGGACGACGGCCACATCGGCCCGGGGGGCTTCGTCGCGCGACGGGAAGTCACATGCCCCGAAGCACGCCCGGGTCGCGAGCACGACCGGGGCTCCCACCTCCTCGCGGAGTCGGGCCGCGAGATCGTGGGCATTCCGCACGAGACCCGCGGGCACCTGGAGCACGACCCTCGCCGGGTTCGCCGCTCGCAGGGCGGCGAAGAGCTCCGTGCCGACGGTAGCGAACACCCGCGCCGGAAACTCCGGGGGAACGAGAGGAAGAGATCCGGTCGCCATCGGACGCCGGGTACGAGCGACGGGGGCGGCTAAACGTTTGGGGAGGTCGAGCCGACGCGCGCGAGCAGTCGACCGACCGCCGCCCGGTTGTCGGGGAAGTGGAGACGGCGGACCGCTTCGGCCGGGGCCATCCATTCTGCGGCCTCGTGCTCCGCGCTCAGTCGCGGGACGAACGTACGGTCGACCTCGACCGCGTAGGCATGGAGCCGCCAGGTCTCCCCGTTGTCGGCCCGGAACGGCACGTGCCAGTCGAGCGGAACGAGGCGGTGGGGGACCGTGAGACCAGTCTCCTCGAGCAACTCGCGCCGTAGGGCGGCCTCGAAGTCGGCATCGTCGGCTTCGACCTTGCCGCTCACGGGTACCCAGAACTTTCCCCGAGCGGGAGGTCGACGGAAGAGGAGGAGCTCGATCGGCGGCCCCGCGAAAAGGTAGCCTTCCACGCACTCGCGCGCGATCGGCCCACCGGACTCCTCCACTAACCGCCTCGGCTGAGGATCCGAAGGATCGCCTCGGCCGGCGCTCCCCCGGTCTGGAAGAGCGCCTCGATCGCTTCTTCCCGGGAGACGTTCGCTTGGTCCATGACGAGCCGAATG
>DAIDCO010000032.1 GCA_027309555.1 bacterium | reverse complement strand
GTTCTCTACGACGGCGATGTCTGCCTTGGCGGCGGGCGGATCGCGCGAGTCCCGGCTTCGCGGGTCGGGGCCGTGCCGGCGGCGCCAGTCCGGCATTCGGAGGAGGCGGCGGCGGAGCGGGGGCGGATCTCGTGGTTCCCGACGACCTGGTAGGTGCGCACTCCCTGGACGGTGAGGACCGTCACCTCGGGGGCCCGGAAGACGTGCTCGAGCGTACGCGTTCGGACGATGACCTCCTCGACCCCCGCGACCTCTTCGGTCTTCATCCCGAGGCGACGCATCATCATCTCCATCTGGCGCTGGTTGCGCGGTCCCCCTGGGATCATCGTTCGACCTCCTCGCCGGCCTCGTTTCCGTTACTCGTCGTCCCCGTCGGGGGCGGTGGCGGCGCGCAGCCGTCGCTCGAGATCGGGGTCCCCGCTCAACGTTTCGTCCGACTCGATGGGGTCTCCGTTCCGCGGGCGGCGCTTTCCGCGCGTTTCCCGCACCCGGCGGGTCTGGCCGGTGAGCTCCTCGAGGAGCCCCGCGACGCCCGCGAGCAGGTTCCAGCCGGTGTGCGAGGCGTAGAAAATCCCCTGGTTCGTGTGGAGCCGGGCCTCGACCGTGAGGTCGCTCGTCCGGTGGGTCGAGTGCGGCGCGAAGTGGAGGGAGAGAAGCGTCGGCTGGACGTACCGGGCGACCCGACGCAAGCCCCGAGCGACCACATCGTCGATCTCGGCGAAGAGAGCAGGGTCCCCCGACCCTCGAAGGCCGGTGATCTCGACGTACACGTCCTCGACCCCTGCCTTCGCGGGCCGCCGGCGCGTCCGCCCGACGACGTAGTTCAAGAGGTCGGACTGGGCGAGGATCGCCGTCGGCCGGCCGTTCTCCACGACGAACACGCTCGAGACGTCCTCATCGATCATCTCCCGGGCGGCCTCGAGCCACGTCTGCCCCGTCCTCACCGTCACGGGGGGAGAGTGCATGATCGACCCGACCTTGATCTCGAGGCCGGAGCGGGCCGAACGGGCGTCCCGCTTCCCGCCGACGATCGGTTTCCAGAGGACCTTACCGAGGTCCGAGACGCCGACCGCGCCGACGAGGCGACCCTTTCGGTCGACGACCGGTAGAGGATGCTCCTCGAGAATACGGAGGCGGCCGAGAAGGTTCTGGCAGAGCTCGTCCTCCCGCACCTGCTCGGTCGTCGAGCTCGCGATCGCCTCGACGGTCGGCTGGTCGCGGGGAGGGAGCAGCGAGGCGAGGCCGGGAAGCGCGCGTACGAGGTCGGAGCGGCTGACGATACCGAGGAGCTCGCCACGGCGCCCGATGACTGGGGCCCCGCGGAGCCCTGCGGCAAGGAGCTTTTCGGCGATCTCGGGGAACAGCGTGCCGGGCGTAATGAGGGGGGGCAACACCAGCAGGTGTTCGACCTTGGTCGAGAGCGAGCGGCTGGACCGTCGGGCGATCGACTCGAAGGTGACCATCCCGACCAGGCGGGACCGCTGCAGCACCGGGATCTCGTGGAATCCCTTCGTGCGCATCAGGCCGAGCGCTTGGGAGATCGGGGCATCCGGCGAGAGCGTGACCGGGTGAGCGGTCATGAGATCCGCCGCCGAGGGCCAGGAGGAAGGCATGCGTCGCCACCCGGCAGGGAGGCTTTAGCGACTGCGGTTCGGCGGTCCCGCCCCTACGGGAGCTCGCGGGCCATCTGGTAGCCGTTCTCTCCGTCCGAGTAGTACGCGCGCAACAGGTCGATCACGGAGAACTGGTAGCGCGTGTAGAACCGTATCGCGGTCGCGTTCGAAACGCGGACCTCGAGCGTGACCCGACGGAACGAGCGACCGCGGCAGCGGTCGAGGATCGTCGACATGAGCAGGGCGCCGACGCCTTGGGTGCGGTGCGCCCGGTCGACCGCGAACATCAGGATCCGGGCCTCCCGCTCGACCTGGCTCACCGCGAGCAGGAAGCCGACGGGGATGTCGGCCGGGTCCGCGGCGATCAAGAAGCCGGCCGGCCAGTCGGTGCTGAGGGATGCGTAGAGCGACGGGTCGTAATGCTCGTGGAGAGCATCGGCGACGATCGTTGTCACGAACGGCACGTCTCCGAGCCGGAAACCCCGGAGGGTCACCGGGGGCCGCGGTTCGGGAAAGACGGACGGTGTCGGGTTCGGAGCAGTATCAGCGATACATCTCACCCGGCCCCTCGGCTTCGGCCGCGCGCATACTCGTCAGCGACTCGCGGGTCTGCTGGAGCTTCTTGCGCACCTCCGCTTCGATCTCCCGGGCCTTCTCCCGGAGCGGTTTCGTGTCAAGGACGAGAAGCGGGACGAGCGGGTTCACCGTTTCGATCACTTTTGCCGCCGCACGCGCGTCCGGATAGTCCTTGTGCGCCTGGGCGACCAAACAGAGCACCGGGGTCGTCCGACCGATAGCGGCGAGGAGAAGGCCTCCCGCGAGGCCCGTCACGACCCCGTTCGCCGCGCCGAAGCGGTACTTCTCGAGGAGCGGCGCCGCGGCTCGGTTCGCCATCGCCACGATCCGCGCGTCGCCCCGAGTATCGCTCTCGATCGGTTGGCCCTCGATCGCGACGACCAGCTGGACGCTCTTCTCCTCGGCCCAATCGAGGAGGGCGCGGCCAAGGCCATTCAACATCGACACCGGTGGCTGGATATCGGAGATCACCACCACGAGCTGGTCGCACGAGCCGTCAACCCCGCAGACGAGCTTGCTTGCGTAGAAGCGAACGGGGGCGTTGACGATCCCCTCCTCCATGATCACCGTGGGCGGGAACTCTTCGCTGACCATGTAGGCCACCAAGGTCATGTCCAGGGAGTGTACGAGGTACGACGCGGCCACGGAACCTACGAGCCCGTGGGTCGGGAAGCCGACGACCATCATCGCCCCCCGGAGCGGCTCGTCGCGGGTGTCGACGATCCGCACTTCGCCGTAATCCATGGGCGCTCGACCTCGGCCGACCTCGGGCTCAGTGTCCTCCCGTTGATACCGCTTTGGTAGGTCCCGGAAGGGTCGAGAAGGTCGACGCACGCCCATTGCGAAGCCGTGGTGGCAGGTCCGCCGACCCTCCCCCGGAAGGTCGGCATCCGGGGACTCGATGAGGGTTCGCGCGGGGGGTTCGCCCGAGGGATTCGGCCGCGACCCCGCCGGGACCTGCCGAGCGCCTCGAGATGCACCGGTCCTGAGGCCAACGATTAAGATGCAACGCGGCATTGCCGGCTGAAGACCGGGTCGCACCACTTGGCACCGAACGGCGAGAGGAAAGACGTCCGATGAAGCGCCAGATGGTCGACATGCTCGCGGAACTGATCAAGATCCCGAGCGACCCGTTCTCCGACAAGCAAGAGGTCCTCGACTACGTTCAGTCGTTCACGGACCAGATCCACATGCGTAACACGCTGTTCGGGGACTCCCAGGCGCCGGCGCTCCTCGCGGAATTCGGACAAGGCGGCGTGGTCCTCTCCGGCCACCTCGACACCCCCCCAGTGGGGGATTACTGGAGTTTTTCCCAGAGCCAGCTCGCTTCCGGAAGAATGTACGGCCGTGGGGCGGCCGACATGAAGGGGACCGTGGTGGCGATGCTCGAGGCAGCCCAGGACCTCGTCACCCGGAAGATACCGGTCGTCCTCGCCTTCACGACGGACGAGGAGACTTCCATGCAGGGAGCGATGGCGCTCTCGAAGACCCTTCCGCTCCGGCGCGCGAAGGCGGTGGTCGTGGGCGAGCCGACCGGGCTACGGGTCGCCTACGCCGAGAAGGGGGTCCTCGACCTCGCGATCGAGACGCGCGGCAAGGCGGCCCACGGCGCGATGCCGCACCTCGGGGAGAACGCCATCGGCAAGATGATGCGCATCCTCCGAGGGCTCGAGTCGTTCAAGGGTCGGATCGCCCACCCCGAGCTCGGCAGCGTGACGCTCAACATCGGCACGTTCAACGGGGGCACTCGACTCAACGTCGTGCCGAACCGCGCGACCGCCGAGGTCGACATCCGCTTCCCACCGCCGTACACGCCCGACCAGCTCTACCACGAGATCGAGGAACACCTTCGGCGGATCAAGACCCCGTTCACGCTCCGCCGGATCCTGACGATGCCCGCCGTGCAGATCGACCCGAACGCCGAGCATGTGAAGCTGCTCCGCGACGTCGCCCAGACCGAGACGACCGTGCTCGTGCACGCCTCTGAGGCGGTCCACTACTCTCAGGTGAACCCGCGGGTCGTGATCTTTGGAGCGGGCGAGGAGGAGCTCTCGCACCAGGCGAACGAGTACGTCAAGGTCGAATCGGTCGCACGGGCGACCGAGGTCTACAAGAAGTACGCCCAACGCCTCGCGGCAGCGAGGGCTCCCACCTAGGAGCTGCCCCCGCGGGCGGCGCGGCGTCAAGTACGAGGAGAGGTACTTCTCCGCCGTGAAGGTCGCCCAACTCTCGACCCGCTACCCTCCGGGGCCGGGCGGCGTCGAGCGGCACGTCGCGGAACTCGCTCCCCGGCTCGCGGAGCGAGGACATCGGGTCGACGTCTACACGAGCGACCTCTACCGCGAGTTCCCGTGGCAGCGGTTGCCCGCCTCGGTGCCCCGGGAGGAGCGGACGGAGTTCGGGGCGGTCCACCGATTGCGCGTCTGGTCGCTCCCCGGCGAGCTCCACTACCCGTTCTTCCGCGGGCTCGACCGGGCGCTCGCCCGCGACCGTCCGGACCTCGTCCATGCGCATACCTACGGGACGCACCAGGTCGCGGTCGCTCGTCGCCATCGCCGGCGGTTCGGAACGCCGTTCGTCCTCACCGCGCACTTCCACCCGATCTGGTCGATCGAGGGCGGGTGGCTCCGCCACCGGCTCCGGGATTTCTACGACCGGCGGGTCGCCGGGCCGATCGTCCGGAGCGCGGCGGCTATCATCGTCCAGACCCGAGAAGAGGAGCGCCTACTTCGCGGACTGGGGCTCACGCTGCCGACGGTCGTCATCATCCCGCCGGGGTATCGCCCGCTACCTCCGCCCGCGCCGGGATCCGGCACGTTCGCCGGGCGGTACGCGGTCCCCGGACCGTTCGTGCTGTTCGTGGGTCGACTCGCCTCGAACAAGGGGCTGGTCGACCTCGTCGACGCGTTCGCCACCCTAGCGGCGGAGGAACCCGATGCCCACCTGGTCCTCCTGGGAGAGGACGGGGGGATGCGGGACGCCGTCGTGGCCCGCGCTCGCTCCGCCGGACTCGAACGTCGGGTCCGGCTCGTCGGCCACGTCGACGACGATCGCTGGCTCGCGGCGGCGTACCGGGAGGCCCGCTGTACCGTGCTCCCGAGCGAGTATGAGGCGTTCGGACTCGTCTTGCTCGAGTCGATGGCCGAGGGCACACCGGTCGTCGCGACCCGCGTCGGTGGGATCCCCGAGGTCGTGGAGGACGGACGCGCCGGCCTGCTCATCCCCCCGAGGTCACCCGGGGAGCTCGGGACCGCTCTGCGCCGGCTCTGGCAGGACCGAGCGCTCGCGGCCCGTCTCGGCGAGTACGGTCGCACCGAGGTCGTTCCGCGGTTCACCTGGGAGGCCCTCGCCGGCCGGCTCGATGCGCTCTACCGGGAGATCGGAGCGGCATGAAGGTCGTCCACGTCACGCTTCGCTTCGATGCCCCCGGCGGGGTCGAGACGAACGTCCGAGAGGTCACGCGTCGCCTACGCGCGGGCGGCGACACGGTCGAGGTGTTCGCGAGCGACCTCTACGACGAGGGACGCTGGGAGCGGCGAGCGAATTATCCTCCCACCGTCGACGGGGTACCGGTCCGACGGTTCGCGGTGCGCAAGCGACTCGTCCCCGGGCTCACGATGCCGATGATGGTCGGGCTCGTCGACGCCCTCGCGGAGAGCGGGGCCGACCTCATCCACGCGCATTCGCACCGATACGGCCACGTCCTCCAGGCCGCGGCGGTCGCCGAACGGCTCGGGATCCCCCTGGTCGTCTCGACGCACTACCATCCGGCCGACCGGCGTGAACCGGCCGTGAAACGGGGGCTGCTCCGCTGCCAGGACGTCGGCTTCGGAATGACCGCGTACCGCGTCGCGCGGGCGCTCGTCGTGCAAACGCCCCGCGAGGGGGCGCTGGTCCGCGAGTTCGCCCCGTCCGAAAAACTCCGGGTCGTGCCTCCGGGAATCGACCTGGCCGCGTGGGACCACCCCGAGGCGGATCGCGCGGAGGGGCTCGATCTTCCCCCCGAGTACCTCCTCTTTATCGGCCGCATCGCCCCGAACAAGGGGCTCACGGTCCTGATCGACGCCCTCGCGGAGCTCGGCCCGAAGGAGGAATGCCCGCTCCTCCTCATGGGCCGCGACTGGGGCGAGCGTACCGCCCTCGAGACCCAGGCCCGGGCCCGGGGGGTCGCGGACCGCGTCCGGTTCCTCGGCCATGTCGACGACCCGAAAATCTACCGGGCCATCCTTCGGGGCGCCCGCGCCCTCGTCCTTCCGTCGGAGTGGGAGGCGTTTGGGCTCGTCCTCCTCGAGGCCATGACCGCGGGCACGCCGGTCGTCGCCACGGCGGTCGGAGGGGTCCCGGACGTCCTCGACGGAGGGCGCGCGGGGCGACTCGTGGCGTACGGCGACCCGCGGGCGCTCGCCCGGGCCGTCGCCGCGACGCGCGAGGAGCCCGCGCGGACGCACGAGCTTGTGGCGGCCGGTCGGGCCCGGGTGCGCGGTTACGACTGGAACGAGACGACGCGCCAACACCGCGCGCTCTACGAAGAGATCCTGCGTCGCTGAGCCCGGCGGCGTTCGAGCCGAACGAGCTCGTCGCCCACGTGGGCGAGCTCCGTACTGGCGGGGACCGGACGCACGGCGGCCGCGCAGAGGAAGAGGCGTCCGATCAGGCCCACGATCATCCGTCCCGTCCCTCCTCGAGCTCGAAGGCGTAGTGGCGCAGGATGCCGAGCCCCTTCCGCAGGTCTCCGCGCGAAGCGGCGAAGGAGAGGCGGAGGTGCGCCGCACCGAGGGAGCCGAACGCGTCCCCCGGGGTCGTGATCACTCCGCGGGAGAGCAGTTCGGTCGCGACCTCGAGCGCGGAGCGGGCCCAGGAGAAGCGCGGGAACATGTAGAACGCACCCGCGGGCGGCACGACACTGAGGCCGGGTATCGTGCCCAGCTGGTGGAGGACGAGGGCCCGACGCGCCCGAAACTCCCGGACCATGCGGTTGCGCCAGCCGTTCCCGAGACGCAACCCGGCGAGAACCGCCGCCTGGGCCGGGGTCGAGGGGCACGCCATGATGTGGTAGTGGACCTTGTTGAGCTCGACCGCGAGGCTTCGGGGCGCGAGCAAGAAGCCGATGCGCCAGCCGGTCATCGCCAGGGTCTTCGAGAACGAGTTCACGACGACGACCCGGTCGCTGTGACCCCAGAACGATGTCGCGGGGCCGTCGTAGACGATCTCCTCATAGACCTCGTCCGAGACGATCGTGAGGTCGTGCCGGTCGGCGAAAGCGACGAGGCGGTCGACGGTCGCACGGGGAAACACGGCCCCGGTCGGGTTCGACGGGCTGTTCACCACGATCGCGCGGGTGCGCGGGGTCACGAGCTGCTCGAGCTCGTCGAGGTCCGGCAGGTAGCGATGTTCGGCGCGCAGGCTGTAGGGGACGGGCGTCGCGCCTGCCATGCGGGCGTGCGGACCGTAGAGAACAAAGCCGGGATTCGGGACCAGGAGCTCGTCCCCCGCGTCGAGCAGGGCGAGTGCCGTCGTCATCAAGCCCTCCGAGCCACTGCCGGTAACGATCACGTTCTCCCGGCTCGTGGCGGGACTGCGATCTCGGTACCGATCGACGATCGCGTCTCTCAGCTCCGACAGTCCGGCAGAGGGACCGTAGTGATTCATCCCGTGGCGGACCGCCTCACAGAGGGCATCGATCACCTCGCGCGGCGGGTCGAAGTCCGGCTCGCCGAGACCGAGGTTGATCGCGTTCGGAGGGGCCGCCTCGAACATCCTGCGGATCCCCGAGATCTCGATGTGGCGGACCCGCTCGGCGACCATTCCTTCGCCGACGAGGGTCCGCCTCATTACCGTTGTGCCGTGTCATGCTCCGGCGTGTCGACGACCGAGAACGAAGGAGCCCGGGCACAAGGGCCATCTATTCGCACCGCTCCCGGAGACCGGGGGCGGCAGCGATGAGCGTGCGGATCGTAGTCGGAGCCCAGTTCGGCGACGAAGCGAAGGGAAAGATCACCGACTTTCTGGCCGCGGCTGCGCGCTTCGTGGTGCGCACGGGCGGAGGGCCGAACGCCGGGCACTCGATCCACCTCCCCGAGGGGGCGGTCGTCCTCCACCAGCTCGCCTGCGGGGTCCTCCGACGCGGCGTCGTCGGCATTAGTGGTCCCGGTATGGTCCTCCAGCCCACGACGTTCGACGAAGAGATGCGAGACCTCGAACGTCGCGGGCTCCTTCGAGGCGAGGTGATGATCTCCGACCGCGCGCACGTGCTGCTGCCACTGCACGAGATCGAAGATGCGTGGCAGGACGACCTGCGAGCCCGCACGAACCCGTCGGCCGGCCTCGGCACCACCCGTCGAGGCATCGGGCCGGCCTATGCGGACCGGGCCGGCCGTTGGGGCATCCGGATGGGCGACCTCGCTCGTCCCGCGCTCCTCCGGGAGCGCCTCGAGATGCTCTACGCGACCAAGACCCACCTCGCGAACCTTCCCCCGATCGAAGAGGTCGCGGGTCGCCTGACCGAGGTCGGGGCTCGTCTCGCCCCCCTCATCCGGCCTACCGAGCCGGTGCTGTGGGAGGCGATTGCTCGGGGAGAGCACCTCCTGCTCGAGGGCGCACAAAGTGCGCTCCTCGACGTCGACTTCGGCACGTACCCCTACGTCACGAGCTCTCATCCGACGAGCGCGGGCGCGCTCGTCGGAAGCGGGATTCCGCCGACCGAGGTCGACGAGGTCATCGGCGTCGCGAAGGCGTACACGACACGAGTCGGCAGCGGGCCGTTCCCGACCGAGGACACGGGGGAGATGGGCGAGTACCTGCGCCGAACCGGCGGCGAGCGCGGTGCGACCACGGGCCGCCAGCGCCGTTGCGGCTGGCTCGACCTCGTCCTGCTGCGCTACGCGGCCCGGCTGAACGGGTTCACCTCGCTCGCGATCACCAAGGTCGACGTTCTCGGAGGGCTCGACGAGATTCCCGTCTGCGTCCAGTACGTCGCCCCCGACGGGTCGACCGTTCGGGATGTGCTGCCCTCCCAGGCCGATGACCTGGCGAAAGCCCAGCCTGTGTACGAACGGCTGGCCGGCTGGCCCGAGATTCACGAACGGGCGAAAGAGCGGATCCGCCGGGAGGGCGGTCGCGCGCTCCCGCCCTCGCTCCGGCGGTACCTCGCCCGGATCGCCGAGGAGACCGGGGTCCCCGTGGAGTACGTGGGGTTCGGAGCCGCTCGGGAGGATACCGTGCGCGTCCCACCGGTAGGAATGGGCTCCTCGCCGGCTAGCCTCTCCGCATGGAACGGCTGAACCCCCGTGGCGTTCGACGTATGGCTTTACGTCGCGCTCGCTGGGGGCATCGTCGTCGGGAGGTTCCTGCCCCACCCCACGCCGTGGGTCTACCGGGCCACGCTCGCGACCGTCGCGGTCCTGGTGGGCCTCCTGGGGGCCTCGCTCACCGGCGTGGCAGGGACGGCGCTCCTCCTCACCATCCCGCTGGCCCTCGGGTACGCGTTGCTCGTGCTGGGCCTCACCGCGCTCGCCTACCTCCTCCTCCGGCGGGGGTCGCGCCGAGGGGACGTGGAGTCGCGCCCGCTCGAGAAGCCCGCCGAGCGATTTCCGATCAGCCTCGGCTTCCTCGCCGCCCTGCTGCTCGGCTTCCTCCTCGGTCACGTGGTGCCGTTCGGCGTCGCCGGGGCGATCCCCTACGCGCTCTACCTCCTCCTCGCGCTGGTCGGTTTCGACCTCCGCTGGGAATGGAAGGCGCTCGGAGAGCTGTGGGCGCCGATCACGGCGGCGGCGGTCGGGGCCGTGGTGGCCGCCCCGGTGTTCACGCTCGTGTCGGGAACGGCGCTGCGCGTCTCCCTCGCGACGAGCCTCGCCTTCGGCTGGTACTCGCTCGCCGGCCCCCTCGTCGCCGATCGCGCCGGAGCGGTGTTCGGGCTTCTCGCGTTTCTGACGAATTTCCTGCGCGAGGACCTGACGATGCTCCTGGCTCCCCTCGTCGGCCGTCGCCTCCGGGGCGGAGGGCTCGCGGCCCTTGGCGGCGCGACCGCGATGGACACCACCCTGTTCTTTGTCACCCGCTACGGTGATCGAGAGGCGGCAAGCCTCGCGCTCGCGAGCGGCCTGATCCTTACCCTCGCGGCCAGCCTTCTCCTTCCTGCGGTGCTCTCCCTTCCCGTCTAGAACGGCTTAAACACGAGGAACGCTCGTGGTCCCTTGTTGGGCTCGTGGTCCAGCGGTTACGACGTCGCTCTCACACAGCGAAGATCGCCGGTTCGAATCCGGCCGAGCCCATCCGACAACGATTCTGCCCTTTTCGGCCCCCTCATCGCTCCGGCGGCCCGTTCCGGCGACCACTCGGACCTCGAACGGCTCGATCGGCACGGACCCAGTGAAGCACGCGCTTCAACCTTCGGCCACCCCCACCGGGAAGGTCTCGCTCTCGACCCGGTTCTACCCCCTCAACTACCCGATAGGGGCCTCCGGTACGCTCCCCGCCGGAATGGGTTCGATCAGGATCGGGCTGGCGGCGAAGGCGTCCGGTTCGATCGTGGTCTATGCGACCTACCAGGCGAGCTCGGCCTCTTAGAAGGCCGCCTCCCCGTTCCAGCTCTACGTCTCGCTTGGCCCGGATTGCGAAGCGGTCTCGAGCGAAGGGACTCCATCGTTCCCTCGGCACCCGCTCCGGCTCCGTGCCATCGACCGTCCCCCAGAGGGGGTCCTGAAAACCGAGAGGGGGAGGGGGCGACTCGCCTTAAGCCTCCGTCGGCATTCTCCCCGGAGAAATGCACGAGTCGAGGGAGTGTACGGGATGACCACGGAATGCGAGACCCCGGGCTGCATGCACCAGAAACGCCTGCACCTGGCGGATGGCCACTGCCGCGCCTGTGCCTGCTCCAATTACACGCGGACGGGACCCGGCCACCAGACAAGGGCGGCGAGGAAGCAGATCGCCCAAGCGCTCCGAAAGTGGTAATCGCCAACCCGTTCTCGCCGGTCGTGCGGCGCTAGAAACCGAACCCCCCGCACGAACCCACTTTTTCCGACCTCGACGGGCCGGCGAACAGACCCGGGCGGGTCGCCCGACGGCGCGACTCCCGCCGGCGAGTTCGCCTCGCGCCCACCATCCGAACGCGACGCACGGCCGGGGAAAGGGCCCCGAGCGCTCCCCGATCAGGCCCAGAGGTGGATGCCCAGAGAGTGGGCGATCACGGTATCGGCCCCCACCACCGGAAGAGCGAACGCGAGCGGAACGAAGTACGCGAGGACGTAGTGAAACCAACGGGGAGTGACGGCCCCCGGCCTCGGGGGGACGCTGAACGCGGGTAGATAGACCATAAGCCCGTAGACGAAGAACCAGAACCCGCCGATCAGGGCGGTCGGATTCAGGCTCGCCTCCATCGTCGTTCCGAGGAAGCCGTAGAGCAGGAACACCTCGTTCGTCGTGAAGGCGTAGCGGCGCAGCAGGAGGACCCAGGCCGCGAACTCGGGTACGAAGACCACGACGCTACTGAAGGCGATGACGACGAGGTAGTTGTTCGAGGCCGTGATGAACGCGACTCCGATCTGGGAACCGAACTCCGGTGCCAGGTTGGTCATCGAGGTCGTGACCGCTTCCTCGAGGAGCGCGAGCGCGGTGGCCAGGAGGAAGAATTTCCATTCCCACCGCAGCGAAATTCGCCCGAGCAGCTCCCGTACCCTTCCGCGGAGACGCAGCGTGAGGAGACCTCCGACGACCACCCAGATCAGGACCAGGCCGGTGGCCATCAGGATGATCGCCCGGGACCTGGAGTCGTGGGAGCCTACGAGCACGATCGTGACGATCAACGGGAGAACGATCGCCGTGTAGATCGCGAGGGCCCGGATCAGAACGCGCGGAACCTTCTCCCGCAGCATCCCGGGACCCGGGAGCGCCCCACGGATCCCCTCGTCTCTCGGCAGGGACGCGAGAGACGGTTCGACCACCTTACGAATGAGTGCCGAGGAGCGCATTCACTTTGCGGTGGATGCGATCTCGAACCTCACCGGTCTGACTCCCGTTCGAGCCTCATCGGGCGCGACGTTGGGTGGCACCGCGGGACCGACCCCACCGGGAGGATGCGATGCCCAAGGAGAGTGCGTCGGCGGAGCGGCGGAAACCGAGCGATCCCCGCGCGGCCGGAGGCGCCGGTACGCTTCGGCGTACGCCGCGGCGAAGAGGAAGTACGTGACGAACAGCGGGGCGATCACGAACGCGAGGGGGGCGAACGAGATGACGAGGCCGAGGGGGTTCGTGAAGAACTCATGGAGGAGAGCCGAGAACTCGTTCCCGACGAGAAAGCCGGTGAGCACGGCGACGCCCAGCGACCAGGCGAACGCGATGCGGGCCAGCAAGCGCCCGAGTCGGCCCGCGATCCGGTCGATGAGCGTCACGAGGCTCAGGAAGAAGTTCCCGAAGGAGAGGGCGACCAGCCCTCCGACCAGCCACTCGATCACGGGCGCCGGTCCGACCCCACCCGCCCCATTTTCCCCGATACCGAGCAGCGCGATCGCGCCCACCGCGCCGACAAAGATGACGACGGCCGACCCGAGGAGTCGATGGCTCCGCCGGACGTTCCGGTGGTGGAGGTCCGTCCACTCGTGGCGACCCCGGTACATGAGGTAGAACCCGAGCCCTGTCGTGATGAGCCCGACATAGTAGAATCCGATCCAGCCGGGCCGGTCGAGGCCGTAGCTCAGGAACTGATAGAGCTCGGCTCCCGCCTCGGTCAAGAAGCCGACCACGAACGTCGCGAGCGCGATCCGAATGGTCAGGGTCATCGGTGCGGTCCACGGTGACAGCCGATCCGGGCGAAAAGGACGAGGGCCGGTCCCGACGCCCCGCGGGCGCCTCGCGGACCCCCGGAGGACGCGCGCCGGGTCTTACCTGGACCTGGCCCCCGACGGGGTGCCCGGCCTGCTCGTCCGGCGCCGATCTCGGCCTTCGGGTCCGGCGCCCCAAGCTCTTCCCTGACCCCCACCACCGTCGGTCTCAGGGTGGCCCGAGAGGTTATGCCCAGGCCACCTCGTTCGGCGTTCACCGTGAGCGAGACCGGCTCGCTGCTCTCCGCGCTCGTGTGCCGCTCCTGTGCGACCGAGGTCGACGCGGCCCGGCCGGCAGGGACGTGCCCGAACTGCGGGGGCGCGCTCTTCGCGGTGTACCGGCTCGACCGGCTGGACGCGGGTACTTGGCGACGCTCGCTCCGGGACCGACCGACGACCCTGTGGCGGTATCGGGAGCTCCTGCCCGTTCAGCGGACGGAGGACATGGTCACTCTCGGGGAGGGCCTTTCTCCCCTCCTCGCCTTGGGGCCGATCCCCGAGGCTCCCGGACTCGAAGTGAGCGTGAAGGACGACGGCGGAATGCCGACGGGCTCCTTCAAGGCCCGCGGGATGGCGGTAGCCGTCTCGCGGGCCCGGGAGATCGGGCTCCGCGATCTGTTCGTCCCGAGCGCCGGGAACGCCGGCGTAGCCCTGGCCGCCTATGCGGCGCGCGCGGGGCTCCGGGCCCGGGTCTACCTTCCCGAGCGCACGCCGGCTCCCCAGCGGAACGCATGTGCCGCGTATGGCGCCGAAGTACGCGCCGTCCCCGGCAACATCCGCGAGGCCAGTGAGGTGGCTCGCGCGGTAGAGAAGGACCGGGGGTCGTTCGACATGTCTACCCTGCGCGAGCCGTACCGGGTGGAGGGCAAGAAGACGATGGGCCTCGAGATCTTTGAACAGACCGCGGAGCACGAGGGCCTGCCCGACGCGATCCTCTATCCGACGGGAGGAGGCACCGGCCTTGTCGGAATGGCCCACGCGTTCTCCGAGCTCGACCACCTCGGCCTCCTCGAGCGGACTCCGCGGCTCTATGCCGTCCAACCCGCGGGGTGCGCCCCCCTTGCGCGTGCGCTCGAAGCCGGAGCCGCGCGGATCACCCCTTGGGCCGACCCGCGAACGATCGCCCCGGGGCTCCTCGTTCCCTCGCCGTTCGCCTCGGAACCGGTGCTCGCGGCCGTGCGCTCGACGCGCGGTGCGGCGGTGACGGTGACCGACCGGGAGATCTTGGTAGCGATGCACCTACTCGCGAGCCGGCATGGGATCTCGGCCTCCCCCGAGGGGGCCGCCCCCTTCGCAGCCCTGCCGAAGCTCCTCGCACGCGGGGACCTGAAGGCGGGCGAGCGGGTGCTCCTGTACAACACCGGCACTGGCCTCACGTTCTCCCGGGAGGATCTCGAGAGGACCTTGGGTCTCGAGCCGCCGCTTCGCTAGCCGAATCGAGAGGAGCGTCACGCTCGGACGCCGGAGGCGGTCTCCCGCGGCCCGCCCTCTGGGCCCGCAGAAAGCCCCGGGTCTTCGCTCGGTGGCACGGACGGCAGACGGTCTGTAGATTGGAGTACTCGAGTGCGGCCCCGCCCCGTGCGATCTCGATGATGTGGTCCACATCGAGCTCCCGGGCGCGTCGCCGGGTTCCGCAGAGGCAGCAGGTGTAGCGGTCCCGAAGCATCACGTAGGAACGGGCGGAGTCCCAGAAGTAGTGGCCGTGGAACTTCCACTGGCATCGACGAGAGCAGTACGGGGTCCGGTGGCTCGAGAGCTCGGTTTCGCACTCCACGCATCGTGCGGTCCGTCGAGCCTCGGTCCTTCGGCGGGCGCCGTCCGAGAACCAGGCCGCGGAGAGCGCGAGAATGCGTCCCCCGCGCCCGACCTGGACCGACGGGGAAGATTCGGCCGCGGAGACCATCGTCGAGCGGTGCGTGGAGCGGGTTCTT
Organism: bacterium; assembly: GCA_027309555.1. Taxonomy (GTDB): domain Archaea; phylum Thermoplasmatota; class Thermoplasmata; order Lutacidiplasmatales; family UBA184; genus Lutacidiplasma. The sequence goes on along the minus strand of DAIDCO010000032.1, from coordinate 4,773 downwards.
GAGCGTTCGGCTCGACCGGCGGTCTAAGTAGTTCTCCCGCTCCTCGCAGGGAGCCGGGAGGCAGCTCCACGAACGTACTCGCGGCCGGCGTACTGACCGCCGTCTTCGCGGCGGTCATCGCTCGACAGGTCACCGGCCGCGGCCCGGGAGTCTGGGCGATCTTCCTCGCCGGCGCCTTCCTCACGGTCGTCACCGGGATCCTACCCGTACCGGGGGCCGAGGCGGCGCTGGCGACCTCCGCGCCGGTGATCCTCTTTCTCTTCGCACTGTTCCTCTTCGCGGGGGCGCTAGAACAGGCCGGGGCGCTCGACCACCTGGCCCGGTGGATCATCGGGCGGGCCCGGACGGCCCGGGACCTGCCGGCCGTCCTATTCCTCGGGTTCGGCATCGCGTCCGCGTTCCTGGTCAACGATGCGTTGGTCCTGATCGGGGTGCCGCTGCTCGTGGCGCTCGCCCGACGGCTCCACGCCGACCCTACGCCCCTCCTGTTTGTCCTTGCCTTCTCCGTCACGGTCGGGAGCGTGCTCACGCCGTTCGGGAACCCCCAGAACCTCCTGATCTCGATCGCGAGCGGCGTCGGTGACCCGGTCGCCGTGTTCCTGCGGTATCTGCTCCTCCCCACCGCGATTAACCTCGCGATCGGGGCCGTGTACCTCCGTCGGCTGTTCGGCCCGGCGATGGCCACCGAGGAAGGGGCGTTCGCCCGCGTACGGGCCGACGCCCCGCCACTGCTCCCGTCCTCCGGCTGGCGGGAACGACTTGCCCGGTCCCCGGTGCTCTGGGTCTTCCCCGGCACGATGCTCCTCATCCTCACCCTGGACCTCTCGGCGGCGCTCACGGGGGGGCCGATCGTCCCGATCTGGGAGATGGCCGGCGCCGGGGCGATCGTCCTCCTGCTCGCCTCCTCCGGGCGAACGCGGATCGTCGAGGGGGTCAACTGGACGATCCTCCTCTTGTTCGCCGGGCTCTTCGTGGTCGTCGCCGGGGCGGTGGCGGGCGGGATCGTCCCCGCGGCCGAGGGGCTGCTCCCCGTGCCGGCTCCGTCCCAGCCGATCACGGGTCTATTGGTCATCACGGGCAGCTCGGTCCTCGGCCCGCAGGTCGTGAGCAACGTGCCGTGGGTCGCCCTCCAGATTCCGCTACTGACCGGCCTCGGGTATGGAGGAGGAACGCCGGTGGCTTGGGTCGCGCTCGCGGCGGCGAGCACGCTCGCAGGGAATGTGAGCTTGCTCGGCGCTGCGAGCAACCTCATCGTCGCTGAGCTCGCGGAAAAAGAGGGCATCCCGTTCCGGCTAAGCGCCTTCGTGCGGTACGGGTTGCCCCTCGCCGCGATCACGCTCGCGGTGGTGACCGCGAGCCTCCTCGTCGGGCTTTGACCGGGTCCGTCACCGTCAGGCGCAGTCTCCTTAGTCTTCCGGTGCTGGCCCGAGCGTGCCGTCCGAGCTCGCCCATTGGATCGATTCCCACTCGCGATGCCGCCACAATCTCGGAGGGAGCGGGATGGTGGGTTCGATCGAACACCCCGCCCCGACCCCGCGCGCGGTCCGAACCGCGGACCCCGAAGAGCTGCGCCGTGTCCTCGCCGACGATCTCCGGGTCGACCGCCGTCGGCTGTTCCTGACCCACGGCGCGACCGAGGCCAACGCCGCGGTGCTCCAGTTCCTCGCTCGACGGCCTCGCTCCGGCCGCCGGACTTGCCGCGTCGCCTGGCCCGAGTACCCCGACCTCGCCGACACCGCCCGCTGGGCCGGCTTTCGCCCTACCGACGCACCCGGACCCGCAGCGGTGGCCGTGCTAAGCCAGCCCCGCAACCCGGAAGGCGACCTCTGGGCCCCCGAGCGCTTGCTTCGATGGGCAGAAGCGGCGGACCAGCTGCTCGTCGACGAAACGTTTCGCGAGTTCGCCGGCGCCCCTTCCCTCGCCGGCCTCCTCCCCACCCGGCTGTGGCTCACGGGGACGTTCACGAAGTTCTACGCGGGGGACGACATTCGGGTCGGGTTTCTCGTCGCGCCGGAGAACGCCGTGGTGGAGTTCGCCCAGTACCACGCCCTGGTCCTCGACCGGCTCGCGAACTACTCCGTCGCGAGCGCGCTCGCCGCGCTCCGGGCTCGGCCGCGCATTCGACGGGAGGTCGAACGCGTGCTCGCACCCAACCGTGCGGCGTGGACCGCGGCGTTTCCGGGGGAGCCGGTACCCGTGGGCCCGGTGGCGTTCGACCGTCGGACCGGCCTCGACGGCGACGCGCTCGCGCGGGCATGCCTCGCGGCGTCGGTCCTCGTCTGTCCCGGCCGGCTCTTTGGAGCTCCGCGCGGAGTACGACTCGGTCTGACCCGACGGACGTTCCCCCGCGACCTCGGGGCGTATCTCACGGTCCGGGACGACCGGGCCCGTCGGGCTACGGGTCGGACCAGCCGGCGGTCGCCATCCCCATCGGCTCGACGGCTCCGCGCGGGAACCGACCGAGGGAGAGGCGGGCCAGCGTGACCTTTTGCACCGGCTCGACCCGGGGCTCGACCGGTCGGCCGGCCCGCTCCTTCAGGAACGTCTCGGCGAAGCGAACGGCTCGGGCGGGGTTCGACTCGTGCACAAGCAGGAATCCGCGGGCGAGCTCGGTCAGGACCGCTCGGGCGGGCACCACCTCCCGAAGCTCGTCCTCCCCGTCGCCGGTCGACTCCGCCCGTTCGTCGCTCGGCGACATGAACGGCGGACGACCCCGAAACGAGGCATAAAAGCAGTCGTTGCACAGGACGCGGGACGTTGGGTCCCGCCCACCAAGAAGATTTTACCTCCCCGAAGGCCTCCCGGGTTCGTGGTACCATGAGCGAGACGGCCCCGTCCCGGGTTCCGGCGTCCTCCGAACTCCCGAAGAGCCCACCGAAGCGGGGGATCTTGCTCAAGACCCCGATCCCCGGACCGAAGGCGCAGGAGGTCGTGGCGAACGACCGACGCCACCTCATGACGACGACGAAGACCTCCCCGATCGTCGCCGAGTCGGGGGTCGGGATGTGGGTCACCGATGTGGACGGCAACCGTCTGCTCGACTTCGCCTCCGGGGTCGCCGTGACGGCGGTGGGATACTCCCACCCGGAGGTCGTGCGCGCGGTCCGCGAGCAGGTCGGGCGCCTCAGTCACTTCGCGGGGACGGACTTCTACTACGAGAGCCAGGTCCGGCTCGCCGATCGACTCGGGCACCTGGCGCCCGGCGAAGCCGCGAAGAAGGTCTTCTTCACGAACAGCGGAACGGAGAGCGCGGAGGCCGCGCTCAAGCTGGCCCGGTGGAACCGCCAGCGCCCGATCGTCCTTGGCCTCTTGGGCGCCTTCCATGGCCGCACGATGGGCTCCCTCTCGCTCACGGCGTCGAAGCCGGTGCAGCGCGCGCGCTACGCGCCGTTCGTCGGAGGCGGCACCCACATTCCCGCGCCGTACTGCTACCGCTGCCCTTACAAGCTCGAGTTCCCGAGCTGCGACCTCTACTGCGCGAAGATCCTGAAGGAGCTCTACTTCCAGACCGCGATCCCGCCGGACGACGTCGCTGCGTTCATCGCTGAGCCGGTGATGGGCGAAGGGGGGTACGTCGTTCCGCCGCCCGGCTGGCACCGCGCCCTGAAATCGATCTTGGACGAGCATGGGATCCTACTGATCGATGATGAGGTCCAGGCGGGCATGGGCCGCACGGGCCGCTGGTTCGCGATCGAGCACCACGGGGTCGTGCCGGACATCGTGACGATGGCCAAGGCGCTCGGCGGGGGAATCCCGATGGGAGCGATGATCTTCCGCTCCGACCTCGACTACACGACGCAGGGCTCGCACTCGAACACGTTCGGAGGGAACCTGGTAGCCGTGGCGGCGTCCGAGGCGACCCTCGATGTGATCGAAAAGGAAAAGCTCCTCGACAACGCCCGGGTCCAGGGCACGTACCTCATGGAGCGCCTGCGCGAGCTGGCGAGTCGGCATTCCGAGATCGGGGACGTCCGCGGTCTCGGACTGATGGTGGCGACCGAGTTCGTGGCCGACCGTCGCACGAAGGAACCGGCGATCCAGTTCCGCGACCGGGTGCTCGAGGAGGCGTACCACCGCGGCCTCATCCTCCTCCCGTGCGGCCGGTCCTCGATCCGCTACATTCCCCCGCTCATCGTGCGTCGCGAGGAGATCGACGAGGCGCTCGAAGTGCTCGACGCGTCGATCCGGGCGGCCCGCGCCCGCGCATGAAGTTCGGCCATCTCGAAGGACCCGGGGGGGTCGGGCTCGCCGAGGTTCCCACGCCCTCGCCCGGCCCGGGCGAGGTGACGGTCTCGCTCGCGGCATGCGGCATCTGCGGCACGGACCTCGAGAAGGTGCGGGGGAACTACCGCTCCGCGGGGATCCTGGGCCACGAACCGGCCGGTCGGATCGCGGAGGTCGGGGCCGGCGTCGAGGGCCTCGCGGTCGGCGATCGGGTCTTCGTCCACCATCATGTGCCCTGCTACCGCTGCGAGGTCTGCGCCCGGGGCGACTACACCTTCTGCCCGAGCTACTCCCGCACCAACCTCGATCCCGGCGGGTTCGCCGAAGTGTTCCGGGTCCCGAAGGAGAACGTGGAGCGCGGCGCCGTTCTGCGGCTCGGCGAAAGCGTGGACTGGGAGACCGCGACGCTCCTCGAGCCGGCCGGGTGTGCGCTCACTGCGATCCGAAAGGTCGGCCTTCCCCCGCACGCTCGTGCGGTCGTCCTGGGCCTCGGGCCGGTGGGGCTTCTTTATGCGCGGCTCCTCCGGGCGCTGGGGGCCACTTGGGTGG
>DAIDCO010000031.1 GCA_027309555.1 bacterium | reverse complement strand
GCCCGGCGACCGCGATCAGCTTGAGCACGTTGCGCTTCGTCTCGTCGACCTCGCCGTCGGCCGCCGGGCGGGCCGAGGCTACGCGACGAACCTGGCCGACCGGGAAGTCTAGCGGGGACGCTCGACCGCCCGGGTACGGACAGGAGCCGGCGCAGTCCGGTGCACCGAACGTCATAGGGTCCTCCCGCGGGTATCCGGAATCGATTCGTCCACCTCGTTCGGGTCGGGGATCGTCGCCTCTCCGGGGAGCTCGGCCCGATCGCTCCCGTAGTAGACGGCCCACGTGATCCCGATCCCCATCAGGATCACCAGCAGCTCGGTGAGCGTGAGGATCTGGTCGACCGAGAACGCGCTCATCGGAGCACCTCCCCCTCGACCGGACCAACCGGCGCGGTCATCGTCCAGGTCGGCACGGGGGCGCCGCCGGTCCAGGGGCTCGACGGGACGAGCGGGGATACCGGCGGGAGTCCGGGGGGCGTCCGCACGGCCGCAGGGATTCCGATCGTCTGCGTCGCGGTCGGGTCGAGCCCGAGGAGTGCGCCCCGCACCGACAGCGGTGCCCCGGACGGCGGGAGCGGGAGGCCGGTCGCTTTCGAGAACTCTGCGAGGAGCTCCTGCTTGACGCGGCCGGCCCGGCCGTACCACCGACCCAAGGTGCGCAGGGTCTGGGCGCTGTCCTTCCCGAAGAGCAAGAAGAGCGCCGCCGCGAGGATGATCAGCCAGTCGATGTCGGAAAGGAGCGCCATCGGTCAGTTCACCCCGCTCCGAGCGCGGACACCGGTGGGCGACGCGTGGCCGACCGGCGCTCCCAGCGGCCCGCGAAGTACGTCCCGCCGAAGTAGAGCGCGACCATCGGAGCCGCGATCATGAGCATCGTGATCCCCGAGTTGTCGGGCGTGACGATCATCCCGAAGACGAGCGAACCCAGGACGGCACCGCGCCAGTGCTTGCGCCAGGACGCGGCCTTTACGATCCCGAGGCGGGTCAGTGCGTAGACGAAGACCGGCAGCTCGAAGACGACCCCGAACGCGAGGGAGTAGAGCAGGGCGAACGTCACGAAGTCCTGGACGCCGATCGTCTCGACCGGCAGTCCCATCGCCGCGACGTAGCGGAAGAGGAGACGGAACGTGAACGGAGTGAGGAAGAAGGTCCCGATCGCGGTGCCGAGGGCGAAGAGGGCGGTCGCGGGGATCCCGACCTGCCGCAGGAGCGAGCGCTCGTTGCGTCGGAGTGCGGGGACCAGGAACGCGCCCAGTTCGTGGACGACCCACGGCATGCCGAAGATCAGCGCGAGCAGGAGCCCGATCTCCATCTGGACGACGATCGAGTCGCCCACCCCGACGTTGAGCAGCTGCACTCCGGAGGGCAGCATCCAGGCCGCCATCGCGCGGAATACTTGCGCGGTGATGTTGTAGAAAGGGCTTGGCCACGGGTACGCGAAGGGGACCGAGAGTCCGAGGAACGAGAGGGCGATCGGCCGAAGCTCGAACAGGAGGGTGGCGCCGAACAAGGGTCCTAGGACGAGGACGACTCGGACCAGCCGGCGACGGGCCTCCCCCAGGATCGAGAGGATCCGGTCGAGGTCGCCCATCAGCCACCCGGGCACCCCCCTCCCGGTCGGTCCCCGGCCCGGGACAGGGTCCGCGCTCGCCTCGGCTCTCCGTGGTCCTCGCGCATGCCGGTCGCGACCGGGGCTTTAGTGGGCCGGGCCCGCGGGTCCCGCAGCGCTCGCCGTGCCGGCCTGCTCCGCCTTGAGCTCGCGCTCGACCTCGAGACGGCCCTTCTTGAACTCCCCCACCGACCGGCCGAGGCTGCGCGCCAGCTGGGGGATCTTGCTGGACCCGTAGAACAGGATCCCGGCCACTACGGCGATGATCAGCCAGTCGTCGATAGAGTCGAACACCGTCTGCCCCCGCGGTCCCACCCGACCTCGGACGATATGGCGTTCGTACGGGAGGACCGTACCTGTACCGCTTGTCCGTACCCGCGGCAGATAAAGGTCGTCAGGCCGCTTCGACCAGAATCGTCTCGGTGCTGGCGGCGACGGCCCGATCGATCGCGACCTCCGCGAGGTGCGCGAGGTGGCCGGCGCCGCGCTGGAGGAGCCGCGCGGCCGCCGGAGGGGACGCGCGGACGTGCGCGACGCGGGTCGGGCGCCGGGGAACGGTGAGAGCCGTGCCGAGCTCGAGGCTGCGATGGTAGACGTCACAGGCATGGTCGAGCGAGGGGTGCATCAGCGCCTCCATGACCGCCTTCAGTTGCACCTTGAGCTCGGGCAGCCCGGCGACGAGGACCGCGCGGGCCGCCGCGGGGAACTTCGCCGACTCATCGTTGAGGGCCCCGAGCGTCTCGCCAAAGAGTTCCGCGAGCTCCTGCAGGGAGTGGACGACGACCCGCCACTCGAGTAGCTGGCGGGGGTCGGGGCTGCCGATGCGCCGGGCGAGCGACCAGTCGCGGCTCGCGAGGAACAGCTGCCGGACCAGGAGGGCCAGGACTTTGCCCGATTCCTCTTCGAGGGTCGGGAGCCGACGGCTCCGGACCCGGCGGTGGAGCACCTCTTCCATCTCCTCCAGGAAGGCGACCAGGATCATCTTCATGCGCTGGACCAGCTGGGGTAGCTCGTACTTCGACGGGTCGATGAAGTTCTGCAGGACCATTCGGTTGGGTTCTTGAGCGACCACCGACACCCCGAGGAGCCCTCGCGCGGCGGCCAAGACCTCCTCGACGCGTTCGGGGGCAAGGGCGATGTCGGCACGAACCTCGATCGCGTCGTGTCCGACGCGGTAGGCACCGACGATCAGCCGCTCGAGCACACCCGGAGTGTCGAACGCGCGGGCCTGGACCAGGAATGGAGCGACCGCCGGGCTGATCCCCGGAAGGGGGGCGGGCTTGAGGTAAAGGGTGCCGTCGTCATTCTGGTCGAAGACGATGAGATCGCCCGGCCGCAGGTTCATCGCCTCCGCCCACGGTTTCGGTAGGGTGACCGCGATCGACGAGTGTCCGGCCTTCAGTACGCGCCGCTCCCGGCTCGGGGTTCCCCACGCCATCGAACTGTTCCCAACCTACTACGAGGTCCGTAGCTAATACGTGGTCTCGCATTTGAGGCTTGCGAAGGCGCCGGGAACGGCGCCGGCGCGTCGCTCAGCCTTTCGGGGGCTCGTCCGCGGAGGCGGGCGACGGACCCGCGACCCCGCCCGGGAGCGGTTCGGGGTAGCCGAGGCGCTCGGGCGGCATCTCGTGCTGGGACCCCCGCCGTTGACCGATGACGAATCCGAGCACGAGCGCGATGACGACCAGGGCCACGATCGTACCACTGATGATGAAGACGGCAGCTCCCGGTCCCGTAGAGGGCGCCGTGACCGTAAGGTTGCCCGGGAGGTTCATGCCGAAGGCGATGAACCCGTACATACCCGAGCCGAAGTGGCCATACTCGAGGCAAACGAACTCGTACCAGCCGGGGGCCGACGGCGAATTGAACGTGCCCGGCGTCTGCCCGCCCGGCCCCGAGGCATTGAGACTGACGATCGCGCCATAGGTCGAGAAGAGCTGGTCGAGCTGGTCGGTGGTGGTGGCGGTCGGGATCACTACGCCCTGTCGCTTCAGGATCGAGAACGTGTGGGGGAGCGTGTCCGCGTCGGTGAACGTGACCGAGATCGTCGTGTTGGTCGGGAGCTGCTGGTAGGTGCTCTGGACGAACTTGAACCCCGACGCGGCCGTAACGGCGAGGGAAGACGAAGCGTCCGTCTCGACCGAGGCGGTGGGCGCGGCGCGGCTCAGGCCGGCGCCCGCGAAGAGGGCGACCATGAGGACCAGGGCGACTCCGAGCGCCAATGCGCGCGACCTTCCCGAGCGGAACACCTGCGTACTCCGGTGGCGACCGACGGCGGGACGGGAGGTGTGGTTCAAAGCCCCTCCGTATGTACGGCGGGCCCCCGGCCCGGGCCCGCATCTCGCGTCCGGTTCGTACGCGGGGAATATGTAGCTCGACCTTCCCCTTCGGAACGTGGTGACGCGACGCGGATCGATCGAGCGGGGGAGATCCCTCGCGGTCGGCTTGGCCCCCCTCGGCGCCCTCGTGGGCACCGGTTCGAGCAATCTCGACCAGACGAACGCGCTTGTCTGGTCGATGATCGCGATCAGCGCCGCCGGTGCGATCGTGACGTTCGCGTTCCTCGTCTACGCGCTCTGGAAGTACCGGGACCCGAAGGTGAAGGGACGTCGCTATGGTTAACAAGCTCGAGGTCGCCTGGACCCTCGTCGTGGTCGGCCTGCTTGCCGGGGTCGCGGTCTACTCGACCGTGCTGCTCTACCACCTCGACAGTCTCCCTGCGAACCCCACCGAGTACGTCGAGGTGATCGGGCACCAGTGGTACTGGGAGTTCATCTACACCAACGGGACCGAGGTGAACTCCACGTACGACCCGACCACCAACACGGTGAGTGGCGGCGCGTTATGGGCACCGCCCGGGGCCGTCGTTCAGGTCAACGTCACGAGCACCGATGTGATCCATTCCTTCAACATCCCCCAGCTCGGGGTGCGGATCGACGCGATCCCGGGTCGCATGAACCACTTCGCGTTCTCGGTCCCGAACGCGGCCGCGGGGACCGAGTACCTGATCCAGTGCACGGAGTTCTGCGGGACGTTCCACGGGACGATGCGTTCGTTCCTCGTGGTCACGTGAGATCGCCCGGCCGGACGTTATCGGCCCCTCTCGACCGCACTCCCGCTCCGTATCGGGACGGGGGAACCGCCGAGGCGCCCTTTGCGAGGAGCGAAACCGCCGGGAGCCGTTCGAGGGCGGTCGCCCGTGCGTGCGTCTCAGGAGTGACCGCCGTGGGAGCCCGGCGCGCGGGGGAACCGACCCGAGAACGCCGCGACCGTCGCGAGCACCCCTCCGATAGCCAGCAGGACGGCGGAGCCCGCGAGCACCCAGGTCTCAACGACCGCGGTGCTGGGCGTGGGCGGAGGCGGCGGCGGAGCGAACCCGATGTAGAGCAGACCGTCCATCCCGTTCGCGAAGTGTCCGGGAATCTCGCAGATGTACTGGTAAACCCCCGGTCCGGCGACCGTGAAGTTCGCCCAGACCGTCGCACCTCCGCCGGACGGAACCGTCGCCGAGACGAGCGGCGCGTGCTGCTGGAAGTACTGGGTGAAGTTCCCCGGTGAAAGGGTCACGTTCGACTGCGGGGCGAGCGTGAACGTATGGGAGAACTGCCCGGTGTTCGTCACAAGGACATCAATCGTCGCGGGAAAGTGCGCGGGCAGGGCGTTCAGGACGTTCGGCACGAACGCGAGAGCGTCCGTCGTGTTCTCGGAGAGCGCGAGGCCCGGTCCGACCGAGGTGAGGTTGAGGAACCCGTACATCCCGGCCTGGAACTGGTACGGCACGACCGAGACGAATTCGAAGGAGGAGAGGCCGGCGGAGGCGTTGAACGAGACGTTCGCCCACCCGCTCGCGCCCGGGGCGAGCGATACATTCGCGAGCGAGCCGTTCCTCGCGAAGTAGGCGTACACTTGGTCGGGGGAGAGGGTCGGGGAGAGGACGACGTCCGGCGTTTTCGAGAGCGTAAAGGTGTGCGAGAAGTTCCCGAGGTTTCCGAGGTGGATCGAGACGTTCGACCCCGCGGGAACGCTCACATAGCGCGGAGCGAACGCCGGCTGGTCGGTGAGGTTGACCGTGACGATCTCGTGGCCGGCGAGCGGATGGGCGTAGCCGATGAGCGGAGCGGCGGGAAGGGCGCCGAAAGCGGCGACGGACGGCAGGCCGATCGTCGCGACGAGGAGCCCCGCGACGAGCCAGGGTAACGCGCGACGGAGCGCGCGGGGCGGTCGAACGGACGGCGCGTCGCTCACAGAGGTCCCTGACGGCGCGGTGACCTGAGGACGGTTGATATGGGTAGTGTACGAATCGCGCCGGGAGCTCGTCCGGGCGCCTCGGACATGCGCGCCCCCTCGGGCTACGCCGAGGCGTTCTGGACTAGGGTTCGGGAGAGGCGCCCGATGGGCTCGTCGGCCGCCCCACCGGTCGGTCCCCCTCCCGGGGGAGCCACGGCAGGAACGGGGCGCCGTGATAGAAACGTCGGCAGAGATAGGCGATCTCGACCCCCATGACGCCGCCCATCGCGATCCCGAAGCCGAGGTCGGCGGCGGTGCTCCCTCCCGTCGCGGCGACCGCGAGCCCCGCTACTGCCATCGCGACGAAAGCCGCGGCGAGGCCGAAGAGGAGGCCCGCCTCTCCGACCACGACCTCCCCGCGGAGCAGATGCCTCAGGAGCAGCGCGAAGACGACGGCCATGAGGGCTGCCATCGCCGCACCTCCGAGGGTTGGGTAGGCCGTGACCCAGGGCGCCAGCACGGCAGAGACGGTCAGGGCGAGGAGGGCCCGGCGCTCGACTCGGGAGAGGGGCGCCCAAACGAGGAGCGCGGCCATCACCGCAGCCATGGACCAGAAGAACCACACGGACGCGAGGCCGAGGGCGAGCGTGGGGGCCGCGTCGGCCGGAGCGGAGGCGGCGCCGACGACGAACAGAATGCCCATGAGCGCCTCCGATCCGGTCGTCACGAGAGCGATCGTCGCGGGCCAGACCCAGCCGTCGGTGCCAATCCGACGGTCCCGGAACAGGACGAGGCCGATGAACCAGATCCCGACCGGGGCCATCATCATGAAGTTGAACGACATGAGCACCCAGGTCCACGCGTCGGTCCCGTTCGGGTCGAGGAAGACCAACAGGAGCGAGAGGAGGAGCAGGCTCCCGCCGCCCAGTACGGAGAGGGCGAGCGTCATCTGCGTCAGGAGCGGGGGACGACCGTCCGACGGAAGGACCTTGCCGAGCACGAAGATCGTCACTCCGATCATCGATATCGCGACGACCGCGAACGGAAGGAGCGTCGCGTCGAACGAAAGCGGCGGCAGCGGGAGACTCATCTACCCCGTTCCATCGCCGCCGCTTTCTTATCCCCCCGGTTCCGACCCGGGGCGGTCGGAAGTACCGGCTTACGGGTCCGAGGGGGGGTCGCGGACCTCGCCGCCCTCGAACCGACGGATCAGCTGCGTCGTTACCTCGATCAGGGGGTGGTGGCTCGACCGGTCTATTTCGATGTCGGCCACGCCCGCGAGGTGGTGCTCCTTCGCGAGGCGCTCGAAGCCGGTCTCCCGGGTCGCGAACTGGTCGGGCCGATCGCAGGTCAGCACGAAGGCTTGGAGCTGGGTGAGCCCCATCTCGCGCGCGGCGAGCGCGCGGTGGTGACCGTCCACCAGGATCCATCGTTCTCCCTTCTGGAGGACCAGCACCGGCTCGGCGAACCCCCGCTCGAGCTCGTAGCGGCGGCCTTCGAGCTCGTCCTCGAAGACCTTCCACTGGGTCGGCGTGAGTCGTTCGATCGGGACGAGACCGCGGTGGAAGGAGAACGGGAGCCCGTAGCGCTCCGAGAGCAGTCGCTTCAGGGTGTCCGCCTTGGCCGGGGACGCACGCTCGAAGTGGGAGCGGACGATGTCGAGGTTCGAGAGGATGCCCGAGAGCCGACCGTCCGGGTCGATGATGGGAAGGTCGCGCAGTCCGAAGCGGAACATGATCCGCGCCGCGTCGTCGAGCGAAGTGTCGGGGTAGGCGGTGTACGTGCCGGGCCGGAGGATCTGGCCGAGCGCGGTCGTGGCCTCGGTGGCGTGACGCAGGAGCTCCTTCGCGCTCACGAACCCCACCAGCCGGCCGTGCGGGTCCGTGACCGGCAGGCCGTGGTGGCGGCTCCGCATGAGGCGGGCGATCGCTTCGCCCACGGTCGCCGTGTCGCGGAGGTGCTCGACCTCGAGCACCATGTAATCGCGGACCCGGACCAAGGTCATCGGGTCGCGCCGGGCTGCTCGTCCCTCAGGTACGCGGTCAAGAGGTGGCAGACCAAGAGGTGCACATCCTCGATGTGCTGCATGCTGTTCGACGGGACGACGAGCGGCACGTCGACGAGGTCCTTCAGCTTCCCCCCACCCATCCCGGTGAGCCCGATGGTCGCGAGGCCGAGCGTGCGCGCCACCCGGAACGCCTCCAGTACGTTCGGGGAGTTACCGCTTCCCGATATCCCGACCGCAAGGTCGCCCGGGTGCGCGAGGCCCTTCAGCTGCTCGGAGAAGACTCGCGAGTAGTCGGCATCGTTCGCCCAGGCGGTGATCGACTCGACGTTGTCGACGAGCGCGACGCAGCGGAAGCGCTTGCCATCGCCCCGGATCGTCGCCTTCCCGATGTCGACCACGAAGTGCGAGGCGGTGGAAGCGCTCCCCCCGTTCCCGAAGAAGAAGATCGTACGGCCGTCCCGGCGGGCCGCGAGGAGGAGCGGGACGATCGCGTCCATGGCCGCGAGGAGGTACGGCGCCTGCAGCGCGGCCGTCTCCTCGGCGAGATAGCGGCGAACGAACGGCCCGAGACTCGAGAGATCTTCGCTCATCGGCTTACGAAGAGAATCCGCGACCCTTCGGGAGTGATTCGCACGGGGAGGCGCTGCATCGGCGACAGGGCGTCCGCTATTTGACGGCTCCGTTCGGGGGGGTGCAAGAGCAAGAGGAAACCACCCCCGCCGGCTCCGGTAATCTTGCCGCCCCAGGCCCCGGCGTCCTTCGCGGACGCGTAGAGCCGATCGATCGCATCGTTCGAGATTCCCGTGGTGAGCCCGCGTTTGAGCTGCCAACCCTCGTCGAGCACCGCACCGAGCCCCGGCCAGTCCCGGGCCAGGAGGAGGGAGCGGGCGCTGTCCGCAAGGTCGCGCAGGCGGAGGAGCGCGTCGCGGTTCTCGCTGGTGCGCGAGCTCTGCTGTTTCAGGATCCCCTCCGCGCGGCGGGTGACCCCCGTATAGAACAGCGAGAGTCGGTCGCTCAGTGCATCGCGGTCGCCGGCCGCGAGCGGGATCGGCGAGACCCGGACCGAATCGTCCGCATGGAATGCGAAGTGCTGCACCCCGCCAAACGCGGCAATGTACTGGTCCTGCTTGCCGAGGGTCCCGCCCAGCCGGTCGATCTCTATCTGGCAGGCCTCCTCCGCGAGCTCGGCCGGGTCCTTGAGGACCCCGCGGTATCCGTAGAGCGCGTTCAGCAGGCCGACCGTGAGGGTAGAGGAAGAACCGAGGCCGGTTCCTTCGGAGGGAATATCGGCGATCGTGTGGATCTCGAGGGCCTCGCGGAGTCCCGCGGCCCGCATCGCCTCCCGCACGAGGCCGTGCTGGAGGTCCTCGAGGCGCTCGACGTTCTCCGTGCGCGAATAGGCCACCCGAATCGAACGGTCGAACTTGTCGTTCACGAGGACGTGGATGAACCGATCGATGGCCGCGCTCGTCACCGCGCCGCCGCCGTGGTCCCGGTAGAACGAAGGGAGGTCGGTCCCGCCCCCGGCGAAGCTGATGCGCAGCGGGGTCCGGGTGATGATCATTCGAGGGGGAGAGCGCGCCCTCAGGGACTTATGGATTGTGGTCCGGCGCGGAGGGTCCCACGGGCGGCGGGGGCGCCGAGGCCCGGCTCGCCTTCGTCGACCAGCGCGCGCGCTTCCCGTAGAACGCCTGGGTGACCTCCGCGAGGTTCGCGATCGGCGCGAGCCCAGGGAGGACCGAGGCGAATGCCGGGGCGCGCCGGTCGAGCACGATCGCGAGGCCGCGGTCGTGCTCGGACCGGATCATTCGCCCGGTAGCCTGTAGGATCGCCCGCTGGGCCGGCGCCTCGACGGTGTACTCCCAGCCGTGCCCGGAGGTACTGTCGAGGAAGCGGCGGAGCGCCTCCCGCTTCGCGGTCGGACGAGGGTACGGAATCCCGACCAGGACGACGGCCTCCAGCTCCTCGTCGGGGTAGTCGATCCCCTCCGCGAGTCGCCCACCGGCGACGCCGATGAGGATCGTGCCTTCGGGATCTTTCTTCCAGCCCTCGATCGACCGCCAGAGGTCCCCCATCGGGATCTTGCTGTACTCGATGAAAACGTTCCCGGGCAACTGCGACTGAAGACCGGCTTCGAGGACCTTGTGCATCAGTTCGAAGCTCGGGAAGAAAACCGCGGTCTTCACCGGCAGCGTCTGTAACACTTCGACCAGACGGTCGGCGAGCCGGGCGATGGCTCGTGGGTCGTTCTTGAGGTCCTCGAACCGGGTCGTCACCGTGGGGTCGAAGAGATAGCGGCAGTGCTCCCGAGGAAAGTGTGATGGCACGTCGAGGAACCGCGCCTTCGCCCCGAGCCCGAGGGCGTCGCGGTACTCCGCGAGGGGGGTCAGCGTTCCCGAGAGGTGCACCGAGAGATGGCAGTCAAGG
Organism: bacterium; assembly: GCA_027309555.1. Classification (GTDB taxonomy): domain Archaea; phylum Thermoplasmatota; class Thermoplasmata; order Lutacidiplasmatales; family UBA184; genus Lutacidiplasma. The sequence continues at coordinate 9,945 of DAIDCO010000031.1, read as the reverse complement.
ACCGGACGGGCCGCTACCGAGGCGTCGAGCGCGTACGCCTCCAGGGCCGGGCGCGGGAGCCGCGTGGCGACCTTGACGTAGGACGGAGGTTCGAGCTGGGGCCACGAGAGCAGGGTGAGCGCGACCGTGTGCACCCACGACCGGGGGAGGCGACGCTCGCGGCGACGCTCGTCCCGGAGGTTCTCGCCCCACGTCGCGAGGGCGCCAAGCCAGGTATCCAGTCGGTGGCTCGTCCCGCCGAGCGCGGTCAGTAGGGCGTCTTCGAACACCGCCGGGGGGAGCACGGCATCGTCTTCCCGTGCCAGCGCGTGGATCAACTCCTCGACCGCAGCCCCGACGAGGTCGAGGAAGCGGCTCGCGCTCGGGCCGTCGGGCAGCTGGAAATCCCCGCGTTCGGCGATCTCCGCCCGCGCGCGACGCACCGACTCCTGCGGGAGCGACACGGTCGAGAGATCCCGCAACTGGTTCGGCAGGTTGTGGGCTTCGTCGATGACGAGGTCGACCCGGTCCGGCTCGACCCCCATCCAGGCGAGGAGGGATCGGCGGATGTGCGGATGGAAGAAGAAAGCGTACGGCGCCGTAACGATACGCGCGTGGGGGACCAGCTTTTTCGCTAACTCGTAGGCGCACAGGTTCTCCTCCCGGCAGTACGCCTCGAACTCGTGGGGGGCCGGCAACTTCGTGCTGAACCGTTCGACCAACCCCTCGATGTCCGCCTGAAGGACCCGCGCGTAGTACGGACACCCGTCGAGGTCCGTCAGGTCGATCTCCCCACCTTCGGGGAGCTCGGGGGGCGTGATCAGCGGTGCCTCCCCCTGCATCGCGCGCTCGGTCGACCGCTTGCGGTCGGCGCAGAGCTTCCCGTGTTCCTCGGCGGTCGCCCCCTTGATCTCCGCGACGTTCTCGAGAAGGAAGCAGCGGCGGGCGCGGCCTTGGAGGCCGATCGCGAGCAGGGGACGCTCGAGCCGGTGCGCGATCGTCCGGGCCTCCTGGAGGATCTGGACCTCCTGGGTGTGCGTGCGCACGAGGTAGAGAATGCGGTGGTCCGCGGCCTCGGCATGTTCGAGAAGGGGCGCGAGGACGGCCACGGTCTTTCCGCTGCCCGTGGGCGCGTTGACCAGGAGCGGCCCCCCGCGATGGCCGAGCTCCGCAACCTCTCGGAGGATCGCCTCCTGGCCCGGCCGGACCCGGTACGGAAAGAGGAGAGAGGGTTCGGGGGTCGGTGTGACGGAGGTCGTAGGCGGGGCTCCGTCGGTCCCGAGCGGCGGTTCGGGGTTTTAAGCTGCGCCTTGACTGGAACGATGGGAACCGCCGCGCGCGCGGTAGCTTCAAGCGGAGCGTGCCTCTGGCACGCCGGGCCGAGAGCGTGACGGGCGGGGACGGGAGAGCCGGGCCGGCCCCAGGAAGCGGAACGGCCCTCCTCCCGTTCCTCCGCCGGTACGGGCGCTTCGTGCTCGTCGGGTTGACGGGCGTCATCGTCAATCTGGTCGTCTTCGCGTCAGTGCTCGACGCAATCTCCCCGAGCCCGACGTTCAACCTGTTCACGAGCCTGGTCCATTTCGCCTCCACGTCCTCCTCGAACGCGCTCGACAACTTCCTGGCGAGCGCGGTCGCCTTCGCAGGGGCCACGCTCTGGAACTTCGTCTGGAACAACCTCTGGACCTTCCGCGCGCGGGTCGGGCACCGGCACTCGCTCAAGCGCCGCCTTGGCCTCTACTATGGTGTCTCGCTTGGCTCGCTCGCGGTCAATGAAGCCGTACTGTTCGGTGCGAGCCTCCTGTTCCCGCCGCTCTTGGGCCAGGCACTGGGGATCGCCGTCGGGAGCCTGGTCGGGTTCACGGGCAATCACCGGGTCACGTTCGCGGAGATCTCGCTGCGCGACCCCTAGGCCGGAGGCGAGCCGCGCGGGACGCCCAGGGGGCGCTAGCCGAACGCGTAGCGGATCCCGTACGGTCCCCGGGGAAGCCGCCAGGTGACGGAGCCCTGATCGCAGGCAATGTCGCACGCCCCGCACTCGACACAGTCCTCGTAGCGGAAGACGAGCCGACCCTCGATCCGCTCGTAGCACTTCGCCGGGCAGACGAACGTACAGAACGAATGCGGACAGCGAGCGCAAACCTCGGGCTTGACCGTGATGTGGGCGTGCTCCTTGGAGTCGGTCGCGTAGCGCAGGGTCCCCAGCCGTCGCTTGACCTCCACGAACTCGACCGGCGCGGCCACGGGGGAGGCCATCGTTCGCCCGTCCCTCCCTAGTCCGGGAGCCTCGCGAGGATGGCGAGGTCGGAACGAACGGCCGCGACACTGGCCCGGAAGGCCGTCTGCTCGGCCGCCGAGAGGTCGACCGGGACGACCCGTTCGACCCCCTGGCGGCCGAGGACGACCGGGACCCCGATGTACACGTCCCGCTCTCCGAATTCCCCGTCGACGTAGGCGCTCGCCGGTAGCAGACGGTGCTCGTCCTGGGCGATCGCTCGAACGAGTTCGGCCTGGCTGGCGGACGGAGCGTAGAAGGCGCTGCCGGTCTTGAGCAGGTTCACGATCTCGCCGCCGCCCTGCTTTGTTCGCTCGACGAGCTGCGCGAGCCGGTCGGCCGGGAGGAGGCGCGAGAGCGGAACTCCCGCCACGCTCGTCAAGGAGAGAAGGGGAACCATCGTGTCGCCGTGCGTGCCCAGCACGAATCCCGTGACGTCCCGCGGAGCGACATGGAGCGCCTCGGCCACGAACGTACGGAAGCGGGCGGTGTCGAGCGTGCCGGATTCCCCGAAGACGTGGGTCGTAGGGAGACCGCTCACTTTCCGGAAGTAGTAGGTCATCACGTCGACCGGATTGGTCACGACGACGCAGATCGCGTTCGGAGCCGTGGTCCGCACGGCTTGGGCGTGGGCCTTCACGATCGCCGCATTCTTCTCCAAGAGATCCGAGCGGCTCATCCCCGGCTTCCGCGCGAGACCGGCGGTCTCCACGACCACGTCCGCGCCGGCGAGCGCGTCGAGCGAGGTCGACCCCGTCACGCGGGTCGAGAACTCGAGGATGGGCGCCGACTCCTGAATGTCGAGGGCTTTCCCCTGCGGCAGCCCATCGACGATATCGATCAGCACGACCTCGCGCGCCAGGTCCGCTTCTGCCAGCCGCTGCGCGAGCGACCCTCCGATGTTCCCGGCGCCAAGGACGGCGATCTTCGAAAGCGCGCTCATCTGGACCCCCTGATGTCGGCCCCCACCCCCGCTCGGGCTTAAACGTCAGCGGCCCCCGGGTCGGGTACCCCGGCCCGGGGCCCTCGGCCGAAAGATTGATTCTTCGATGCGTCCGTTCGTGCCCGATGGTGGACGTCGACTCGGTCCTGCTGAGCGTGCAGGAGCGCGACAAATGGCGCCATCGCATGGAGCTCCTCGAACGGTCGCTCGGGGAGATCCGGGACCGGCGTCGCCGGCTCGAACTGCGGCTCCGGCGACTCAAGAAGGAGATCACTCGGCTACGAGTGACGGTCGCGGCCGTGCACGACCTGTCCCGCTCCGCGGTTTCCCGGGAGGTGACCGGTGCCTCGCGTAGCTCCCCCCTCCGATAGACAGGAGTCGCTCCTAGCGACGCAGCGGGAAGTCACGGCCGAGCTTGCGCGCCTGCGCCGGGAGGAGGAGTACCTCGAGCTCAAGGTGCGCCAGGCCCGCGAGCAGGTCCGCTACTACGAGGCCTTGCTCGAGCTCCTGCGACGGGATTGGGGGAAGTCCCCCGGACTCTCCGAACTCGTCCGCCGGCTCGGCTAGGGGAGCCCTGGGCCCGTGAAGATCGTGGTGATGGGCGCGGGCGCGGTCGGGAGCCTCTTCGGCGCGCGACTCGCCGAGGCGGGCCACGCGGTCTTGCTCGTCGCCCGCCCCGAGCACGCTGCCGCGGTCGCGGCCCACGGCCTGACCGTGCGGAACCGGACCGAAACGGTCGTCCGACTCTCCGCAACCTCCGAGCTCCCCCCACATCTCGTGGCCGACGCCGCGCTGCTCACGGTGAAGACCTTCGACCTTCCATCGGCCTCCCACCGACTGGCGCGGTCGCTCGACCGGCCCGTGCCGACGCTCCTGCCCCAGAACGGCCTCGGGTTCGAAGAGGCGGTTCGCGCCTCCCTGACGGGGGGCGGCTGGGTTGACCCGGCGGCCTGGATGGTCCCTGCGGTGAACACGGTCCCGGCGACCTGGATTGCCCCGGGCGTCGTTCGCGCGGCGGGGACGGGAGAGGTGCTGCTGCCCCAAGCTGCCGATCCGCCCACCCCGGGATCTCCGGTCGGGCTCTTCGAGCGTGTCCTTCGGGAAGCGGGGTTCCCGGTCCGGACGGTCGCCGAGTTCGACCGCGAGGTCTGGCGGAAGCTCCTCGTCAACGCGGCCATCAATCCGGTGACCGCGATTCGGGGGGTGCCGAACGGTCGCCTGCTTCGCGAGCCCGAACGTTCGGAGGCGCTCGCCCTCCTCCGAGAGGCGCTGCGGACGGCCCGCGCCTGCGGCCATGATTTCTCCGAAACGGAAGCGATCGCGGACCTCGACCGCATCGCGCAGGCGACCGCCGAGAACCGCTCGAGCATGCTCCAGGACCTCGACCGGGGCCGTCCGACCGAGATCGAGTCGATCTCGGGAGAGCTCGTCCGACGGGCGGCCGCGCACGGCCTCGACCTGACAGCGACGCGGGCGATCGCCGAGGAGATTCGGCGCCGGGTCGTCCGATCGGCCCGCCGTCCACAACCCTCTTAGTGCGCGAGAGCTCCGTCCGTCCGATGGCCGCGAAGAAGGGGCTTGGGTCCGTGCCCGTGCACGGACGACGGGTCCTGGTGCGCGTGGACTTCAATGTCCCCCAACTCCCGAACGGCCAGGTCGCGGACGACCGACGGATCGTCGAGGCGCTCCCCACCCTGAACCATCTGCGGGCCGCGGGGGCTCGCACGATCCTGATGACCCACCTCGGCCGGCCGGAGGGCCGGCGCGACCCCCGGTTCACGCTGCGACCCGTGGTCCACCGTCTGAGCGCAGTCCTCGGCCAGCCCGTCCCGCTCGCCGAGGACGCCGTCGGCGTCGACGCGCTCCAGCGGACCGCCCGGCTCGAGAACGGCCAGTTTCTCATGCTCGAGAACCTCCGGTTCCATCCGGGTGAGGAGGCGAACGACCCCGGGTTCGCGGGGGCGCTCGCACACCTCGGCGAGTTATTCGTCGAGGACGCCTTTGGCACCGTCCATCGAGCGCACGCGTCCACCGTAGGCGTCCCGAAGCGCCTACCGTCGGTCGCCGGGTTCCTGGTCGAGCGCGAGGTCCGGGAGCTCTCCCGGCTCGTCGAGGATCCCGCCCCGCCGTACGTCGCCCTGGTCGGCGGGGCGAAGGTCGTCGACAAACTGCCCTTCCTCACCAGCTTCTGCGGGCGGGCCCAGACGATCCTGATCGGCGGGGCCCTCGCATTCCCGTTCCTCCGCGCCCGGGGCTACGACCTCGGGTCGAGCCTCGCGGAACCCGGCCTCGAGACCACCGTAGCGGAGTTCTTTCGCCGTGCCGAGTCCTCCGGAACGGAGGTCGTGCTGCCGACCGACCTCGTGGTCGAGCGGCCGGGGGTGGCTGGCGCCGAGACCCACCCCGTCGCGTCCATCCCCTCGGACGCGAGCGCCCAGGACATCGGTCCCGAGACTCGGGACCGGTTCGCCCAGCGGTTCCTCGGCTCGAAGACCGTCTTCTGGAACGGACCCCTCGGCCGGGCCGAGGACTCGCGGTTCCGGGCCGGGACGCAGGAAGTGCTCTCGCGCCTCGGTGCGGTGCCGGGCTACCACGTCGCGGCGGGCGGCGACTCCGCTCGCATCGCACAGGACCTCGGGGTCTCGGGGAGCTTTGCGTTCATCTCGACGGGCGGAGGTGCGGCGCTCGAGTTCGTCCAGGGGCTTTCGCTCCCCGGCCTCGCCGTGCTGCCGGACGCATGACCCCCCCTCCGAGCGGCGGCGGCGGGCTGTTCTTGTCGAGGGTCTCCGAGAGGTAGGTGAGGTACCCGGGGGCCACGCGTGGGACGTCGACCTCCACGATCTCGGGAACGTCGTACGGGTGGGACGCGGCGAGGTATCCGAAGAGTCCACCGACCCGTTTCGGGACCGTCTTGAAGAGGACGAGCGTCTCGGAGGAGGAGGCGATCCGGCCCTTCCACCAGTACCGGGCATCGATGGGGACCAGTTGCGCGCACGCCGCGAGGCGACGGGCGAGGGCCCCGTCGACCGCCGCGAGCGCCGCGGACCGAGACGGGTAGGTGGTGAGGACGATCCGCATCGGTCCGACCGCCCGTACCGGGTCGAGCGGATACGGGCTCACGCGGCGGCCCCCTCGGTGACCGGGGCTCCTCGGGAGAAGTCGAGGGTGACGAGGCCAAGGGTCGAGAGGTCGACGATCGCGGCTCGGGCCGGTACGGGGGAGATGTTGCGCATCCGCTGGTACTCCGTCTCCGCCTGCCAGGTCGATGCGTTCAGGAGGAGGACGCCTCGGTAGCGATCGACGCCGTAGGTGTGGGCGTGGCCGGTGACCAGGATGTCGGGCACGGGGTCGATGACGAGACCATCCCGCGGGAGAGGCGCAAGCGGCGTTCGGTCGCCGTAGATCGGGGCGAGGTGGCGCATCTGGAGCATGCGACGCATCACCTCGGTCGGGCGCGCGTACGACGCCCCGGGGAGGGCCGGGATGAGGTCGTCGAAGCTCCGGCCGTGGTACGCTTCGATGACGGCCCCGTCGAGCGCGAACGTCGACGGGTTCGCGAGGATCCGCACGTTCGGGCCGAGCGCTTTCGTGAGGTTCGCGGAGAGCGCCGGCTGCGGCTCGGCGGGACAGACCGCGTCGTGGTTCCCCGGCACCGCCACAATCGTCAGATGGGGCGGGAGCTGGGCGAGGCGCCGGCCGAGCTCCGCGTACTGCTCCACGACGTCGGAGATCGCGAGGTCCCGCTCCTGCCGAGGATAGATCCCGATCCCGTCCACCAGGTCGCCGGCGATCACGACGTGGTCGATGGATGCCGCCAGCTCCGGGTGCGGCCCATTGCCGTGCAGGAACTCGGCGAGGTGCGCCCAGGAGTCCGAAAGGAACGATCGGCTGCCGATGTGCAGGTCCGAGAGAAAGATCGCGCGGCGCGGGGTCGGCGAGCGGCCAATGGGTCGGTTCGCGGGTACCTCGGGGCGCTCGACGGCGGCGACGCGGGGGATGCGGCGCGGCTCCCTCGAGAACTGCAACACGACCCCCACGACCTCGTCCGGCAGGAAGGGGAGACGGCTCCCGGGGGAGCCTTTCGGGACGAGCACGTCGACCGATCCGGCCTCGTCGTCAAGGGTCAGGATGAGGTGGTGGCGCTGGGGCGTCTCGCGCACCTCTCGGACCATGCCGACGATCGACGTTGGGCTCTCGGTGCCGCGCAACTCCTTGACCGGTCGAAGGTTCGGGAGCGACGGTCGCCCCCGGAGCATCCGCGCGAGGGCCTGGAACCTCGAATGGAAGAGCGCCTGATACGCCGCGATCGGCTGCGTCGCAACCGGTGGTCCGGAGAATCCCTCTAGGATCAGCTCGAACGGCAGGACCCGTCGTGGTGCCGCCCGCACGAGCCCGGCCGTTCCCGCGGCCTCCGCGGAGACCCGGGGAAGTCGTCGGTTCGCGAGGACCGCCTCGACCATCTCTCGCGTCACGAACGGAGTGACCCCCGAAGATCGCTCGACCAGCTCTCGGGAAACGATGAGCGGCTGGTGGTCGGTCAAGAGGAGCTGGAGGGCGGCGGCCTCGACCAGCTTGTGATTCTCTTCGAAGTAGTGGACGAGATGCGAGCGGAGTTCGCCGTCCACGTGGTGCCCCCGACCCGACGACCGGGACCCGGGAGCGGGGCCGGAGGAGCGGGTCCTAGGGTGGATGCGAGACGAGCGAGGTTATTTCAACCCTCGGTCGCGGCCGGGCGTTGGCGACCGGTCGAACGGTCGATCGACGTCTATCGGTACGATTCCTTGGCGTACGACGCGCCCTTCGGATATTTTTCCTTGAGGTGGGCGACGAACGCCTCGGGGGAACGCTCGAGGTGCGCTCCGTACCACTGGACGACGACGTCCTTGAGGACCCGATGCAGCTCGGTGACCTTCACGTCGTCCTCGGGGGCATCGTAGAGGACCGCCTGGCTCATCATCCGCATCCAGCCCGAATAACGGTGATAGCTCTCCCCGTCGCACCACTCGAAGATTCCCCGCAGGTGGGGTTCCCCCTCCCCCGACCGGTAGTACCAGAATCGCAGGGTGAACCCGACCCAGCCCGCCGCACGGTCGCCGAGCTCGATCGTCTTCACCGCACCGAAGTCGAAGTTCTCCTTGAACGTCCACTTCGTCGGGTACTCCGCGAACGTGGCGAAAAGGGTCTGCGAAGGGTCGATCGACAGATGGACGCTGACCTCCTCGAACTGATTGTGGACCTCCCAGAGGTCCTGAAGAAGGCGCTTGTTCAGCTCGGCCCGATGGGTCAGGTCCTCGCCGGTCTTCGCTCCCGCGTTCGCTTGGGTCTTGACGAGCTCCTGCTTGAGCGCGCTGACAAAGTCGTCGTCCGCGAGCGGCGGCTCCGGCGCGGGGGTGCCGGGTTCGGGAACGTCACGAACGAGCGGGGGCTTGCGAGGGGATCGACGAGCCATGGATTTGCCTCTCCGTCGGCGGCGTAGTGGAGACCCGTATAAAGACTGTATCGGCGCAGCGGCGGATCTCTCGAGGGCGGAACACGACCGCTCGCCGGTCCCGCCGCGGCCGGTGGGTCCCGCTTAAATAGCCTCCCCGACTAGACGAGAAGCGAAAGCACCCCTCCGGGGACCGAAGGAGGACGACTCCCGACGTTGCCAGGAGATCCGGAATCACGACTCATGATTCGCCCTCACCTTTGTCGTAATCTCCGCGCATCGACCGGCGACGTTGGGACCGCCTGACCTCGTTCTCGGAAGGGCCCCGCATCGCGGGAGCGCTTTCCCAAGGAACCAAACCCATGACCAACGACCCTAACGCCGCAAAGTACGAGATCCGAGCCCGCATCACCGCCGAAGGCGTCATCGATAAGCCCGACGTGGTGGGTGCGGTCTTCGGCCAGACGGAGGGACTGCTCGGCGACGAGCTCGACCTCCGCGACCTTCAGAAGTCCGGACGCATCGGACGGATCGAGGTCGAGATCGACAGCCGCAAAGGCAAGAGCGAGGGCGAGATCGTCATCCCGTCGTCGCTCGACCAGGTCGAGACCGCAATCCTCGCTTCGGGCCTCGAGACGGTCGACCGCATCGGTCCCTGCCGCGCGAAGATCGAAGTGATCGGGGTCAACGACATCCGCATCACGAAGCGCCAGAAGGTCGTCGAACGGGCGAAGGAGATCCTCGGCCGCCTTCAGGAGGAGTCGAAGGGCGTCGGAGTCGACCTCACCGAGGCGGTCCGCAAGGCCGTTCAGGTCGAGGAGATCACCTCCTACGGGCCCGAGCACCTCCCCGCCGGTCCGAACATCGACCAAGCGGACGCGCTCATCGTCGTCGAAGGCCGGTCGGACGTGATCAACCTCCTCCGCTGCGGGATCAAGAACGTCATCGCGGTCGAAGGCACGAGCGTGCCACAGACCGTGAAGGACCTCTCCCGCGGGAAGACCGTCACCGCGTTCACCGACGGCGACCGGGCGGGCGAGCTGATCCTGCGCGAGATGCTGCAAACGATGGACGTCGATTTCGTGGCCCGCGCCCCGCGCGGGAGCGAGGTCGAGGAGCTCACGCAGAAGGCGCTGTTGAAGTGCCTGCGGAACAAGATCCCCATCAACCAGTATCTCGAGATGAGCGGGTTCGAGTCGACCGGCGCCTCCCGCGAGCCGCGCGAAGAGCGCGGGGAGAACGGCGGCGGGCGACCCGAGCGGCGCGAAGAGCGCGGTGGCGGACCTCGCCGGGAGGACCGGGACCGCGAGCGCGGCCCGCCTC
>DAIDCO010000030.1 GCA_027309555.1 bacterium | reverse complement strand
AGCCCGGTTCCCCCGGAGCTCCCGCGCGCGCCGCCCCCCGAAGGGCTCGCGCTACCGGTGCTCTCCGGCCGGAGCTCGTTCGCCGAGGTAGCCCGCCCCGTGATCCGGTCCTCGACCCCCGTCGACCCGCGCCGGGTCGAACGGGGCGTCGTCGTCTTCGACCTGGACGGCACGATATTGAACGACCTCCCTGCGATCAGCCTCGTCGCCGCGGACGTGATGCATCGGGCGTTCGGCACCCCCCCGGAGGAGGGACGGATCCACTATCTCGCCACCACCGGTATGCCGTTCGAGGCGCAGCTCGCGCAGCTGTACCCCGAGGCGCCGATCGCCCTCCGGTCGACCGCGGCCCGGACGTTCCACCAGCGCAAGGTCACCGAGGCGTACTCGAAGGCCGAGCCGTTCCCCGAGATCCCGAGGACCCTCAAGCGCCTCGCCCAGGAGCGATGGACCCTTGCGATCTCGACCGGCGCGGAGACCGAGATGGCGGACCTCATTCTCGAGCGAGAGGGGTTGCGGTTCTGGTTCGACGACGTGCTCGGGTCGGGAGAAGGAACCAAGCGCGAGCACCTGCGCGAGTACCGTCGGAGGTTCCCCGAGGTGCCGATCTTCCTCGTGGGCGACTCTCGCTTCGACATGGAGGCTGCGGCGTCGGCGGAGGGCGTCGTCCCGCTCGGCCGTGCCTCACGGTTGCCCGATTGGACGCTCGCGCCCTCGGACCTCGCGAAGTGGGGCGCGGTATGGGCCGACTACTCGCTCGCCGAACTGCCCGACGTACTGGAGCGACTGGCACGGGGTCGGTCCGGGCGTCGTACTTCCGCCTCCCGTTCTCCCGCGACCCGAAGGACCGCGAGACCGAGGGCTCGTCGCCGCGGCGAGTAGGGCCGGGACCGAGAGTCTCAGGGCGTGGGGTGGGGCCCCGCGCCTCTTTGAACCCGGGTCGAGGGATCCACAGTCCCCCAGGATAGGCCAAGCTACCCCATCCCGGCCACGTCGGTTGGACGGTGCGCTCGCATGAAAAGGTTTTCCCGGCGCCGGTTGTCTACTTGGGGCCCGGGCCGGGGGGAGCGACCTCGGTCGTTTCGAGGTCGTGGAGCGCACGCCGCCGGTCGGCACTCTCGGCGCGCCCGACGTACAGGAAGAACGCCCCGAAGCCGACGGCGACTCCGGCCCCCAGCCAGGCCCCGAGGAACTCGACGCCCGCGCCGCTCAGGTAAAGACCAACGCCCAGCGCCAGGCCGAGGCCGATCACGAGGATTCCGCCGACCTGGAACGTCGTCTCGCGGGTCACCATGCTCCCGCCACTTCCCCGTCCCCGCGCACCGAACCTCGCCCGGGGCTCTTCCTCACTTGTAGGCCCAGACCACCGCCTGGCCGTAGAACCGCCAGGGGTTCCCCACGTGGGCGAAGCCGGTCCGCTCGAGCGCGACGAGCTCCGCGGCGACCGTGCACGGATGGTCGAACTTCTCGTGTTCGTGCCAGACCTCCTGCGGGCGGGTCCAGGACCTCGACCGGCCCCGCTGGGGGGCGAGCTCGGACGCGATCTGGGAGTAGCGCGTGTCAAATATCGCATCCTCGGGCAGGTGGTCGTCGGCGTCCCCGAAGTACCCACCGGGAGGAAGCGACCGGTAAATGCGGCGGAAGAGCCGCCACTTCTCCCGGTCGGAGAGGTGGTGGATCGCGAGCGCCGAGAGCACCACGTCGAACTCTCCCGGGGGGAATGCGCCGAGGTCCCCCGCCACGAGCTCGACGCGGTCGCGGAAGGCGTGCAGCTTCGTGCGCGCCTGGGCGATCATGCGTGGCGATAGGTCGAGACCGAGCACCCGGGCATGGGGGAATCCGCGCAGCACGACCTGGGTCAGCGTTCCCGTTCCGACCCCGAGCTCGAGCACCCGAAAGGACCGCGTGGGCATGTAGGGGATGCCACGGACGAGCGTGCGATGGAGCTCGGCGTACCCCGGCATCGAGGCCAGCGCGGTCCGGTCGTACCCACCCGCTTCGCGGTCGAACTCACGCCGCAGCCGTGCCGACCGGTCTTGCGGGGCCATCGCCCCGGGCAAGAACCCCGGCACTTAGGTCTTCGCGCCTCCCGGCCCGTTCCGAAAGCCTCATCGCCCCCTCGGCGTCGCTCCCTAGGCTCGGAGGAGTTCTCGCTTGAGCGGGGAGGGGGACCGACGGATCGGCTGGCTCTTGGGCTTGCTCGGCGCCGCGCTCATCTTCGTCGAGGGGGTGCTGGACCTGATCGGCGGAGCGATCTCGACCGCGCTTGGCCGGAACCTTCGGCCTTTTGGATGGTTCGACCACGGCGTGATCTTGCTGGTCTTCGGAATCCTCGCCGGGTTCTTCGCCCTGCTTGGGCGGTCCCGCCGCGAGGACCAGGGGCTCGCCGCCGGGATCGTCCTGGTCGTGCTCGTCGTCGCGGGCTGGCTCGTCCTGGGCCTCGCCAATGGCCTCCTGCCCGTGATCGGTTCCCTTCTCGTGCTCGTCGCGGGCGTGCTGTATCTCGCGGCCAGCCGCTAGCTCCCCAGAGCGACCCGTGGGGGGTTGCTCCACGCCGGGGGAGATCCGCGGCGATCTCGACGAGAGCGACCGGCGACGCATCACCGTAGCGTTAAGAGGTCCTCGGGCGCTGGGCCGGAGATGTCGCTCGTCCCTTTCGCCGCCGTGGACCGGTCGACCTTCCGATGGCTTCGAACTCCCGAGGAGCTGATCGGATTCGAACTCCGAGCCGGCGAGAGCCTCGTCGGCCAGCTCCGCTGGGCCCAGCCCACGGGATCGCTAGCCCGGGCCGAGATCGTCGGCGCCGCATGGACGTTCAAGCGCGGGGGATTCCTGAACCCACACGTCACGGTGCGCCGAACGGACACGGGGGAGCACCTGGCACGCCTCACCGTGCACCTCAACTACCACCGCGTCGAGCTCGCGTCGGGCCGGAGCTACCGGTTCCACCGCGCGGGGGTGCTCGTCCCCGCATGGAAGGTCACGGCCGACGACGGAAAGGAGCTGCTCCATATCGAGCCGGTCCGGGAGGACCGCCGGCTCTCGGCCGGTGCCGTGATCGTCGCCCCCCACGCGGTCGACCTGCCCGAGCTCGCCCTCCTCGTCCTGCTCAGCTGGTACTTCATCGTCCTCGCCTGGTTCGAGGACGAGGCGCTCGTCCCTCTCGAGGGACGAGACCCCCCGACGGCCCCGGGGGCCCCGGCGAAAGCGACCTAGCGCGGGATCGACCGCTTCTTGAGGTCGGCGTAGCAGGCCGAGCAGAGGTTGTGCAACTGCGGCCATCCGTCCGACGACGGCGTCGTGACCCGAGTGATGACGGCGTGGCAGGCGTCGCAGATGATCTGCCCGTCCTTGAGCATCGCGAACCTCCGAACGACGCTCGCTCGGATACGATCGGACCCAGGTGGGCGAGATACTAAACGGATGCTCTGCGAGCGCCGGGCGCGGGATGGCCGAGTGCCGCCAGGAGCCGGGGGATCATCACGTCGTACCGGGGACCTCCGTCGGAATGGACGCCGTCGAACTCCTGGAAATCTACCTTGATCCCCTGGCGCCGCGCCTCCGCCGCGAAGATCCGCGCCCCGATGTCGAGACCGTACTCGTCCCGGGTCCCCCCGTCGGCGTACACGTACGCGAGGCGACGCAACGCGTCGCGGTACCGCTCGGTCCGCACCATCCGGACCGGGTCCCACGCGAGCCACCGGCTCCACACTTCGGTCCGGAGCTCCCCGGTCTCGAGGTCGAACGGAAGGTCAAAACGTCCCGGCTCGGACTCGATAGGTGAGTAGGCCGAGGCGTAGCCCATATGCTCGAGGGCCTGGACCTTGGGGTTGGCCGGCCCGAACGCGCTTACCGGAGCCGAGAGCAGCTGGCGAAGGAGCGCCTCGGGCCCTCCCGCCGCCCGGATCTCCCGGAAGGCCCGCGGGAACTCGGGGAGGTAGGAGTACTCGAAGTAGGCATCCCCCGCGTTCGAGCCGAGGGCCCGCAGCGCGTCGGGGTGGCGCAGGGCGAGCACCATCGCGCCATACCCTCCGCTCGAGGTCCCCAGTACCGCGGTCGGACCGGTGCGGTAGCGCTCGTGGACCCACGGAAGGACCTCGGTCATCACGTAATCCTCGTACCGGCCGCTCGCGGTGGAATTGAGGTACTGGCTCCCGCCGAGCGTCGTGAGACAGTCCGGCGCCACCAGGACGGCCTCGGAGGCGTCGCCGGTGCGGATGAGGCGGTCGAGGCGACCGACGATCGAGTCGGTGAGGTAGCGCGGGCGAAGAAAATGCATCCAGCCGGCGCCGGTGTAACCCGAGAGCAGGAGGAGGAGCGGTCGACCCTCGGTCACTCCCGACGGAGGCACATAGACCGGCAGGTCCCGCTCGATCGGGTCGTCCCACGGGTTCCCTTCGAGCACCCGGCTCGGGAACCGGTGAACCTCGACCCGGCCTTTGAGGGGCGCGGGGAACACGCTCTCGGAGCGGGCCTCCGTAGGAACGCGGATCGGCATGAGCGGACCCGGCGCGATGGAATCGGGGGGCTTCAAGTCGCCGGGGGCTGTTCCCGTACCGTGTCCGCCCGTTCGCGGGGGCGTCGCTCGCGCCCCACCGCCCCCCGACGGCTCCTCGCCCAGCTCGCCCGGATCGGGCACGACCGCTCGGAGGGGGCCCAGGGTCTCGCCGAGACCGCGCTCGTCGACCTCGGCGTCGCGGTCGACCGGTGGCGGGCCGACGGAGGTCGGGACCCTCGCCCCGCGGTACGAGGCGTGGCGCGCGCGCTCCGCCGGGTTCAGCCGGCGATGGGCGTATTCCGGAGGTGGTCGGTCGAATGGGACGTGCTCGCCCGGGCTCCGTCGCCGGGAGACGTGGTTCCCGCGCTCGACCGCTGGGTGCGGCATTGGAGGGCTCGGCTCGCGGGGGAGCCCACGCGCGTCCTCCGTGTCGGCCGTGCCCACCTCGCCCCGCGGGCCCGAGTGGTGACCCTCAGCCACAGCGGAACCGTGCGACGGCTCCTTCTCTCGGTCCCGCCGAGCCGGCGCCCGCGTCGCGTGGTGGTCCTCGAGAGCCTTCCCGGCGGGGAGGGCCGCGGTCTCGCCCGGGAGCTCCGTCGGGGTGGGATCCACGCCCGGGTCGTGCGGGACTCGACCGGGCCCGGCGAACTTCGTGCCGCCGACCTCTTACTCCTCGGCGCCGACGCGATCAACGCGGACGGGAGCGTCGTGCATAAGGTCGGCACTCGCCCGCTCGCGCTCGCGGCCCGCCGACTCGGTGTCCCGGTGGTCGTCGTCGCGGGTACCTCGAAGTGCGTTCCCCGACGGCGCGCGGTCCGGGACTTGCCTCCCCGCTTCGACCGCACTCCGCGGCGCGCGATCTCCGAGTACTGGACCGACCAGGGCCGGGTGCGTGCGGCCGCTTGGCCCCGCTGGTCGCTTCGGCTCCGGTAACGCTATTTCGCCCTCCCCCATCGATCGCCGGCCATGGGTTCGTTCGGTTCGCCCGAGGTGGATCGGCTCGAACGGCTCAGCCCCCGCGACTTCGTCGGGCGACGACTCGACCGGAGCGGGACCTGGGCGGTCGCGTTCCTCGCCGAGTGGTGCCCATTCAGCCGCGCGTTCGCCCCGCGGTTCGCCGAGCTCGATGGGGGAACCGCCCACCTCGCCATTGCCGACATGACGGACCTCGAGACCCCCCTGTGGGAGACGTTCGACGTGGAGGTCGTGCCGACCCTGGTCGTGTTTCGGGACGGGACCGTCGTCGCCCGCGTCGACGGCCGGCCGATGGAAGGACTCGGGCCCGAGGAGATCGCCCGGGTCCGTCTCGAGCTCGACGGACTCCGGCTCCGTTGAGACAACCTTTTCCCTCCGCTTCCGCTCCTCGCGTCGTGTCGGCCATGACCCCCCACCACGACGCGAAGCCCGTGGCCGTCATCACCGGCGGCGGTACCGGCATCGGACGGGCGATCGGCGTGGCTCTCGCCGCCGATGGCTTCAACCTCTGCATCGCGAGCCGTTCCGCAGATCATCTCGCGACCGGAGGAGCGGAGATTCGGAGCCGCGGCGCCCGGGTCCTCGAAGTCCCGACGGACGTCCGCATCCCCGAGCAGGTCGAACGAATGGTCGAGGCCGTCCGCCAGGAGTACGGTCGGCTCGACGTGCTGGTCAACAACGCGGCCGGGAACTTCCTCGCCCCGGCCGAGCGGATCTCGCCGAATGGGTGGCGCGCCGTGGTGGGGATCGTCCTCGATGGGACGTTCTTCTGTTCGAAAGCCGCGTTGCCGCTGCTCCAGCGATCCCCCACGCCGTCGATCGTGAACATCGTGGCGTCCTACGCCTGGATGGCCGGGCCCGGCACGGCGCATTCTGCGGCGGCGAAGGCCGGCGTTCTCGCCCTGACTCGTACGCTCTCGGTCGAGTGGGCGCGCTACGGCATCCGCGTCAACGCGGTCTCCCCCGGACCGGTTCGGACCGAGGGCACCGATCATCAGCTCTGGGTCAGCGAGGAGTTGGTCGCCGCGGTGACCCGGGGCGTCCCGCTCGGCCGCTTCGGAACAGTGGAAGAGGTCGCCGAGGCCGTGCGGTTCCTCGCCAGTCCCCGGGCGAGTTACATCACCGGCCAGGTTCTCGCCGTCGATGGGGGGCAGTGGCTCGGTACGGGCGTGATGCCCCTCTTAACGAGCGCGCCGCCCACGGGCGAGCGTCGTCCTGGGTGAACCGCGGGACCTCGCCGGCCAGCGTTCGCAGCGACGCGTTCCCGACTCTCCGCCGCCGAGGCTCGAACGCCGGCAGCGGACTCATCGGCACCCCCCGAGTCACACAATCTCCGCACCGTCCGAGAGGACCGCATCGGGGCGTACCGTAACGCAGACGTTCAGAAGCACGGCCGGCTCTCCCGACGGCGGAACCTCGAACCCGTGCCGAGCCCCTGGAGGGAAGAAGAACGAGTCGCCCTCGCGGCACGGTCGTCGCGCGTCCTCGATCAGAAAGAATCCGTTGCCCGCGAGCACGACGCCGAGCTCGGAGAACTCGTGGGTGTGGAGCTCGAAGCGGGCACCGGGGGAGAGTCGGTAGAGGACGAGAGTCGCCCCGCTCCCCTCCACCATGCGTCGCATCTGGGCGCCGCCCCCGGCGTCGACCCACTTCGGAGGGGACGCCTCGCGGACAGGAGCCAAGAACCCCGGCACGAGGGGAGCGAGCTTCCCTGCTCCTAATAAGCGCGCGGCTACCTCGAAACGCGCGGCCCTCCGAGGCGGCGGAATAATGATTCGACGGACCGGGAGCCTAAGTGGGGCCGCCGCTTCGCCGCGGCATGCCTCCCCGCCGATCGACCGCGCGGCCGCAGCGACTGACGGTCGTCCTGGCCCAGTGGTGCCCCCACTGCGTTCCCCTGTCCACCAAGCACGCACGCACGCTCGCCCGGCGTCTCGCCGTCCCCCTCCGAATCCTTGACATCGACCGGGCGGGCGACAGCCGTACCGCCGACCGGATGGTCCGCGCCTTCGGGGACGCCTCCCCCGACTACCTGATTCCGCAGGTCTTCCTCGAGTGGTCCGACGGGCGGGTCGAACATCTGCTCACCGGGTTTTCCGAGCAGGTCGCGCGGACCGCCCGGGCGTGGAAGGACCTTCTCGGAAGTGATTGGCTTCAGGGCATCACGGAGGGCCAAGTCCGATGAAGGGCCGCGGAGCCGTCCCCCTTGCGCTCGCGCGCGCGCTTCGGCCGCCCCCCGGAAAGTGCTACCACCACTGCGGTCGGCTCGTGCGAGCGACCTCGATCGCAAGCCCGCTCCCCGGACGCTGGCAGGTCTACGCCTGTCCTTCGGGAGTCGTCTCCGTGACCTCGTACGTGGAGTGGACCCGTCGGGACCCGAGCGCGGCCGCTCGGGCTTTCCTGGCGCGCCGAACGATTCCCGCCACCGCAGTCCGCGCCCGAGACCTTCGCCTCGCAACCCGCCACGGTCCCGAGCTCGGCCGCCCGGTCGAACAGATCCTCCGGGCGGCCGAGCGGCGCCCGATGCGCGTCGTCTACTGGAGGCTCTACCCGTTCAAGGCCCGGGACGGGACCGAACGACGGTTGTTCGTCTGCCTGCGGCGACGCCACACCGGGCCGGTGTTCTTCCCGGCATCGCCGACGGACGGGCGGGCTCGGTGCCCCGTCTGCGCGGCGGGGCGGAAGCGGCGTGCCCGCTCCCAGCGCCCCGCGGCCTAGACCCCTCCGAAACCTACGTCACCGGCACGTTCCGCTCGAGCAGGAAGGTGACCAGCAGCCCCACGTACTGCGCGGGGGCGGTGAGGTGGGGCACGTGGCCCGCCTCGGGCAGCCGGCGGACGGTGACGTTCCGCAGCACTTCCGCGAGCTGCCGGTTCACTCGCTGGACGACCGGCGGGCTGAGATCGCCCGAGGTGAGCAGTACCGGGAGGAGCAGATCGTGGAGACCCGCCCGTTCCGGCCGGAACGCATCGGGGTCGTCGAGCTCCTCCGACCAGCGCTCCGCGTTCCGAAGGAACATCGCTTGGGCCTCGGGAGGCATCCGGTCCCAGGCTCCGGGTCGGAGCGAGAAGGCATCGACGAGGCCGCGGGCCGCGCTCTCCGCATCGCCCGCCCGCACCCGTTCCTGGAGCCGTCGTACCTCGGAAAGGAGGCGAGCCGCCTCCTCCGCCGTCGCCGGATCCGCCTCGAGCAGCCCGGCGAACGGTGGCTCGTGGACCGCCAGGCTTCGCACCATTTCGGGTCGTTCGCGGGCGAGTCGGAACGCCACAGCGCCTCCGTAGGAGTGGCCCACGACGTGGACCGGATGGAGATCGATCGCCTCGAGCAGCCCGGCGAGGTCCTCGGCGTCGTCCCGCACCGGCTGCTGCCGGAGGGGGCCGGTGCTGGCGCCGTGGCCGCGTCGGTCGTAGGTGAGCACGTCGAGACCCTGGGAGAGGGCTCCCACGATCCCATCCCAGGTGCGGTGGTCGACCCAGGAGCCGTGGACGAGCACCACAGGTTCTGCCTCGGTGGCGTGCCGCTCGTAGTAGAGCCGGACGTCGCCCCGCTCGATGATCGGCATCTCCCCAGACTCCCGCCCGTCCCGGTCCGCCCGGGAGCGTCCGGGCGCCGACGGGGTCGCCGGGAGATAGCTTCGGGGGTCGGCGGCGAACCGGGACCGGCGGGAAACGAAGGCTCAAGTAGGCAAAGACCGCTCGCTCGGGCGGGCCGAACATGCCGTACTACGTATTGCTCGTCAACTGGACCGCGGAAGGGATCCGAAACGTGAAACAGAGTCCGCAGCGGGCCGCGTCGTTCCGGGGAGCGGTCGAGAAGGCCGGCGGGAAGGTCCTCTCGTTCCTCCACACGATGGGAACCTACGACCTCGTCGTTTCGGTCGAACTCCCGTCCGACGAGGTCGCGAACGAGCTCCTGCTCCGAACCGGCATGCAGGGGTTCGTGCGTACCACGACCCTGAAGGGCTGGTCGTCGGAGGAGTTCGCGCATCTCACCGCCCGGCTCTGACCCGCGCCGTTCACGACCCGACGTTCGGAGCCGACCGACTCTCCGAGGGCGTGCTCCTGAGCGCGATCTTCCAGCGCCCCCTCTGCGACCTCGGCGCCGCCTACGACCATGCCTTTCGGCCGGTCCTGGGGGAGGCCGAGGCCGGCACGGGCGGGCCGTGCGACGACCGCCCGCACCGGACCGAGCTACTCGCGGCGACGGCGTCGTCGCCGCTCGACCCCCTCGGCTGGCGGGCATTCTCGCTGTGCCCGGAGCACGAAGCGCAACTGCGGTGCGCGGACGCTCGGCTCACGGCGGGTGGCCGCGCGTCCCGGTTCCGTGGCGGGACCGGTCGGGACCCCACGGCGGGCAGCGGCAGAAGGTAAACCCGCGCGCGCGTTCGCGCGGCGCGATGACCTTCGCTCCCCCGATCGCACCGCGCGTCCGACTCAACCAGGGAATCGAGATCCCGATCCTCGGGCTCGGGGTCTACCGCTCGGCCCCGGGACCGACCACCCAGCAGGCGGTCACCTGGGCGCTCGAGGCCGGATACCGACATATCGACACCGCGGCCCTTTACGAGAACGAGTCCGACGTCGGCGCCGCGATCCGGGCGAGCGGCCTCGCCCGCGAGGAGGTGTTCGTGACCACCAAGCTCTGGCACACGGAGCACGGGTACGAGCGCGCCCTCCGGGCCGCCGACGCGAGCCTCTCCCGGCTCGGTCTTCCGTACGTCGACCTCTACCTCATCCACTGGCCGAGGGCGCCCTCCCCGAGCGACCGACTCGACTCCTGGCGCGCCCTCGAGACCCTGCAGCGGGAGGGCAAGGCCCGCGCGATCGGGGTCAGCAACTACACGGTCCGGCACCTCGAGGAGCTTCGGGCGCACTCCGAGGTCGTCCCGGCGGTCGACCAGGTCGAGTTCCACCCGTTCGTCTACGACCCCGCGCTCCTCGGCTACGCGGAGGGGCAGGGGATCCGCCTCGAGGCCTGGGCGCCGCTGACGCGGGGCCGACGCTTCTCCGACCCGACGGTGTCGGCGATCGCTTCGGCGCACGGACGCTCGCCCGCCCAGGTCCTCCTACGATGGGGAATCGAGCACGGGATCATCGAGATCCCCAAATCGATCCACCGCGACCGGATCGTCGAGAATGCCCGGATCTTCGACTTCTCGCTCACGGCCGAGGAGGTCGCGCGACTCGATGCTCGGCGGGACGGTCAACGGATCGGGGAGTGGAACCCCGCGGACATCCCCTGAACGCGGCCGGCGGCGGGCCCGGTCGCTCGCGAGCCGGTCGGCCCCGCGCGGGGGTGCCGGTCGAGGGAGAACCGCCGGTCCGGAGCGGGCTCGCTGCCGCCTATCGCGTGACTTAATATATCCCGCCTCGGTGGACGCACGGGTCGACCATGGTCAGCGTCGAGGTAGCCCACGAGAAGTGCACCGGCTGCAGTCACTGCCGCGATGTGTGCCCAGTGACCGTCTTCGAGATGCAGCCGCGCGAGAACTGGCCGAACGTGGTCGACGATCCGGCGGTCGCCGCGAAGTTCCAGTTCCGCGCCGAGAAGTCGGCGGTCATCCACGGCCCGGACTGCATCATGTGCGAGGCGTGCCTCTTCGAGTGCGAAGGCGAGTGCATCACGATCGTCGACGACGAGGGAAGCACCCACCAATCGACGTACAAGTAGGCGGGGCGGGGGGCCCCGGCAGCCCTCCCCGGAGTCCACGGGGCTACTGTGCATCGCGCCGCGCCGGGGAGTCGATGTAGAGCCCCGTCGGGACGCGCGTCCTCTTCGCGGCGAACAGTGAGCTAAGACTTCGGCCGGCAGGGCCGGCCTGGCGTAACGGCGCGGGCTAGATTAGATCGCCCGCAGCCGGGGCCGATAGAACGTCGATTTTACCTCGACCGGTCCCCCGGCGGGAGGGAAGCGTACGCGCACGCCGGCCGATCGGCCGAAGGCGGAGAACTCGAGCGAGTACCACACCGCGACCCAGCCGCCCGCTCCCTCGGGGTACGCCTCCCCGAAGTGGTAAGTGGACTCGATCACCCGGCTCGCGCGGCGGGCGAGCGGGTACGACCACTCGAGGGCCTCCGCCTCCGAGCGGGGCAGCCCCTCGTGGGCGGTCGGCTCGATCGGGCCGTCGACGGTGAACGGTCCTGCGACGATCCCGCGGCCCAACACGTAGCGGGCCCAGCTGGTGCGCACGCGGCCGCCCTGATTCGTCTCGTTGAGGATCAGCCAGACGAACGGATTGCCGGTCGGGACCGGCTGGTGAAAGCGCCCGAGCGCGCGCAGCCGACGGCCGATCGCGATCCGGCCGGCGAGTCGGATCGCAAAGTAGGCGATGAAGAAGCCGGCGAACGCCCAGAGGGTGAGGTAGTAGACCTGGAAGGCGACCTGGTTGCGCTCGACGCCGAGGAGGAGGTAAAAGCCGACCGCCGAGACCGCCAGGGTGACGAAGTTGATCGCCCGGTCGGCGTCCATCTGGAGAGGCCGTTGGCTGAACGGCAGGAGCGGCGGGACGGAGAATTGCGTGAACCCGTCCTGGAGGATGTGGGCGAGCCCGCCGACCTCCATGACGGCGAAGTAGACGAGGGGCGAGCCGGGCAGGATGTGCGGTGCGACGACCCCGCCGACGACCGCGACCAGCGTCACCCCGAAGAGGGAGTGGGTGATCCCGTGGTGCCGCAGGATCGGGAACCGCCGCGCGAGGGGAAAGAACAGGGCATCCGCGTCCGGGAGTCCCCCGGCGAGCGCTCCGGCAGCGAGGTACTGCGGCTGGAGGCCCACCAGGCCCGCCGTGAGCAGATAGGCGACCAGGACGTGGGTGAGCAGGTCCACGGACCGACGAGGAGGTCTCTCCTACAGGAGACCTTCCTCCATTACCTCGACGGACTCGACGTGGGGGACCTTCGCGAACGCCTGCTCGGTCGCCTCGAGCACCCCGCCGGTGTCGGCCATGACGACCGAGACGAGCAGCGACTTGAGGCCGAAGGCGATGTCCTTGACCTGCATCCCGCGGACCGTCACTCCGGCCGGCACGGCCCCGCGCGCGGCCTTCGCGAGGGCGTTCATGTCGGTCTCGACACCCTGCGGCATCAGACGGAAGAGGACGGCGACCGAGCCCACGGGCGACCTCCTACGGTCCCTCGAAGCCGCACTTGGGGCACCGGAACCGAACGCTCTGGTCGCGGCAACGCATGCAGCGACCGATCGCCACTTCGCCGCAGCTGGGGCAGGGGAACTGCGTCGCGCCCGGGCTCGGCACCGCCCGACCGCACGACGTGCATCGGAGTTCGACCCGTGCTTGCATACGTTCCCAGCTCGTGGGCGCGCTACTTGCGCACCGTGCCCCGCCGGCGCGCGGCCACCCGGGTCATGAATATAAAGAGTACCCCGACAAACGCGACGCCGCCGGCGGCGTACCAGAGCGTATAGCTCGGCGGGGGCCCCGTCACGTAGAACGTCTCGGAGTACACGGTCGCGCCTCCGACGAACTTGACGAGGCCGTGCTCGCTCGCGAGCGAGATCGAGAACGTGTGGTCGCCCGTAGAGAGTCCGAGCGTCGCATACTGGTACGAGAGATTGTACTCGCCCCCCGGCGTGAGGGTCGGGACGGCCACGGACCCGATCGGGCTCCCGTCCAGGTCGACCGCGACCGGGAACGCGAGGACGGTGGCGTTCCCCGGGTTCACGATCGTCACCGCGACCACGTACGGCTGAACCACCGTCACCGAGTACGTGAGGTTCGTGGAGACGTTCTCGTGGTGGTAGACCGAGGAGAGCATGACGGCGACCGTGACCGTCTCCGCGACGCTGCCGACCGTCAGGAGGGGAGATTGGCTCTGGTTGAGGATGATCGCCGACTGGGCCGGGACGATCGACACCCCCGTGGTGTCGGCGGCGATGATGGAAGCGTAGTAGGTCAGGTTCCCGACCCGGGTCCCGTTGGCGGCGAACGCCGGGCCGCCGGTCCCGCTGATCGAGAGGTGGGCGTTCGCGCGGAACGCCAGCACGCTCGGCCCCGTGACCGACCCCGTGACGGGCGAGCTCGACGCGGCCGCCGTGGCCAGCGGTGCGACCGTGCCGAGCGTGAGGAGCAGACCGGACACGAGGAGAACGACGACCGCGAGGCCGGCACGGCGGACGCTCATCGTCGGGTCCACCTCCGCGAGCGCCACCAGCGGAGGGAGGCGAGACCGGCCCCGAGCGCGATCGCCGGGACGAAGGAGAGCAGCGGGATGAGCCAGTCCGGAAGGCTCGCGGGGGACGTGCCGACCGACGGACCGGTGACGACGATCGCGGAGCCGCCCGGCGGCACCTTCGGCGACACCGAGGCGAAGGAGATCGGGATCACCGCGGTCGTCTGGACGCTGCCGCTCGCGTTGGTGACCGTTCCGCGGATCTCGACCGACCCCGGTGGGACGAAGATCGAGGACGTCGCGTTGAGCACCACGTAGAACGTCTGATTGTCCCCGACGCCGAGGTCCACGAAAGTGGCCGTGCCTTGGCCCCGGTTCGTCACGGTGGAGTGCCAGCCGAGGCCCGCGAGGCGAGCCGCGTCGACGACCGAGAAGCCGACCCGCTCGGCCAGGTTCCCCGTGTTCGCGACGAAGAACGGCGCCAGCACCTGGTGGGGTCCGACCTGGATCGCCACACTCGACGTCCCGAGACGGACCCCGTAGTAGCCGACGACCGTAACCACCGGTGGGGGATCGACCTGCCCGAGGACCTTCCCGGCGGACGTCACGAAGACGAGGTTGACGGTCGGGTGGTTCACGGCGGTGCCCGCGGGCACGACAAGGACCACCTGCCCGGAGGTGCTCGCTCCGGGGGCCAGCGAGACGCTCGCGAAGCTGAAGTCGAACGTCCAGTAGGCGGGAGCCCCGACGGGACTCACCGTGACCGGGACATTGCCAGTGTTGCGAACCGTGAACGAGAACGACGCGCTCCCGCCCGCCACGACCGTGGCGCCGGTCGGGCCGACGATCGTTCCCGTGACCGCGGGAGCGAGCAGATAGGCGAGGCCGAGCGACACGCCCACGTTCCCGTTCACGATCGAGAACGTGGCATTCGCGCTCGCGATGCTCGCCACCCCGTTCAAGCTCCCTAGGGCGCTCGCGCTGATCGAGTAGTCCCCCGTGGGGAGGGCGAAGGAGAGCGAGGAGAGGCCGGAGAGCCCCGTGTAGACGAGTCGGTGTCCGTAGGCGTCGCGAACGATGGCGGTCACCGGACCGAGCCCCGCAAGCGTTCCGTTCGGAGGAGCGAGCTGGAGCGTGGCGGTCCAGGTCGGAGCGAGGGAAAGTGTCACCGAGCCGTTCCGGGACGGGAGAGCAAGTGCACTCGAAAGGACCGCCCGGCTCGCGCCAGCGCCGGCCCCGCTTGCATAGATGTCGTAGGCACCCGGGAGCACTTCGGCGGCGAAGGTGCCGCCCGGCGCCGCGAGGGTCGTCCGGTTCAGGGAAGGATACGGACCGAGCAGCGTGACCGCGCCCGCGAGAGTCCCGGGGACTCCCGGACTCGTCAGGGAGCCGTTCAGCCAGACGAGCTCGGTTGTGGGGACCATCGCCACGACGCATCTCGGCTGCGAGACGGTCGGCCGGCAGCTCGCCCCCGCGAGCGTGGTCCAGGTCTGGTAGAAGCTCCCGTTCAGACCGGGGGTGAGGCTCGTACCGTGGGCGGCGACATCGTAGGAGACGTTCGCCGGCAAGACGACAGTGAACGAGCCGTTGGTCGCTCGGGCGCTCGTGAGAGCCCCGTTCGGCCCCGTCAACGTGACCGTGGTCGTCACGGGGGCCCGGCTCCCGGTGAGGTTGACCAGCGAACCGCCGACGGTCACGCCGGCGGCGTTAAGGACGAGCGGCGGAGAGATCCCGCCGGCCGTGCCGATCGTAATCCGGGAAAGGTTCGCGTACGGGGTCCCCGACACGGTCGCCGTAGCGTACGCCGAGTACGTGCCCGGGCTCGCATAGAAGCCGCTCTCGTAGGTCGAGCCGTTCAGCGAAATGTTGAGGAGCGGCGAAGAGAGGGTCAGGTTGACGCGAGCCGCCGAAAGCGCGCCCGACAGCTCGAGCGTACCCTTCGCGAAGACCTGCGGAAGGAGGTAGAGGGTCAAGTTCGAGTACGTCGCCCCGACCGGGATCGTCGTAGCGAGGGTCGAAGTCGGCAGGTACAGCGTGCCGTTGCCGATCGACGCATAGGCGCCGACCCCGTAGACCCCGGGAGGCGAGCTGAACGAGAAGCTCGGCCCTCCCGTGAGCGTCCGATTCACGGCCGTTGCGCTCTCGGCAGTGAGGTTCACCTGAACCGAGACGCCGCTCGGAAGCCCGACGACCTGCAGGGAGACCGCCACGTTGGCGAGGGCGAGCGGGAGCTTCGAGAGGGAGGCAAGGCCGGTCGGGGACATCCCGCAGGAGTTCGCGGAGACGAACCCGATCGCCTCGGCCCGCACGCAGTACGTGGAGAGTCCCGGGAGCACCGAGGGCACGTAGAACGCGACCGTCCCATTGGCGCCCGCCACCGCGGGCACCGCGGGCCCGGTCGACCCGATGCTGACCGTGACCGTGGCGCCGGCGGCGGGGAAAAGGGCGCCGCTCCCGAGCGGCGAGCCGACCGTGAACTGAGCGGCGACGGCGACGACCGGCGAGAGCGGGACGGTCAGCGGAAGGGTGAGCGTCGCGGTCGCAAGCGCGGCCGATACCGACGTCGGTCCGCTCGTCGCTCCCGAGAGCGAGAGGAGCGAGTAACTGCCCGCCGGCAGCAAGAACGAGTACGAACCGTTGGTCACCCAGGTGACGACCTCTCCTCCCGTCGCCGCGTACGCGATCACGGCCGTGCGCTCGGAGGCCGAGGGGGCGCCCACGGGCGCCACGGACCCCGAGAGACGGAGCGCCGGAGCGACGGCGAGCGTCGCGGTGGGGAACTCGAGCGGTCCGACCGTGAGGTCGGTCACCCCGCTCTCGAGGGTCGAGCCCACATACCCGAGGGCGTAGACCGAATAGGTCCCCTCGGGGAGAGCCGCCATCACCGCGCCATCCGCGCCGGTCGTGAGGGTCACCCCCTGTCCGCTCGCGTTGACCAGGGAACCCAGGGGCGAGCGCGACGCGTTGTACGCGGCGAGGGGGACGAACCGCACCGGGATCCCCGCGGCGGGGAGTCCCCCGGCCGTGACCGAGATCGTGACGAGCGAGGTCGGACGCACCGTGAGGTTCGCCACGACCCGCGCACCCGGAGTCGCCGCAGAAACGGTCACGCCCTCCGACCGCCAGCCGAGGGTCGGTCCGGTGGCCGTCAGCGTGTAATTGCCCGCGCCGACCGAACGAATCCGGTAGTCGCCGCTCAGGTTCGAGTACGTGCTCGCGACGATCCCGGAGGAGTTGCCGAGGGTAACCGTCGCAGCGGCGACCGTCTGGCCGAGGAGATTCCGAACCGTGCCCTGGAAGTCCCCGGGAGAGAGCCCCGTGGTAGCGTTGTACGGAGTACCGGGAGCGATCGTGGCCGTTCCCTCAGAGTAGTTCCGGCCGCCGTAGAGGATGTTGAAGTCGTAGAGCCCGGGCGGGGCGTTCGCGATCTGGAACGCGCCGCTCGCGTCGGTCGTGGCGACGAGCTTCGAGAGATTCCCGGAGCCCCAAAAGAGCACTTGGGCCCCGGTCACGAGGGGGTCGAGGATCGGGAGGTACCCCGAGGAGTTGTTCGCGTTCCAGTAGACATACCCCTGGATGGTCGCCGGTGGGATCGAGATGCGCTGGATCAGCGGCGGGGCGTTGAACGACATCCCGACCGCCGGCGACACCGTGATCGGGATCGACTTGAGCAACTGAGCGCCCTGCTGGCGGAGACCGTCGAAGGTGCCGAAGGTGACGTTCAGCGTGTCGTTGCCGGGAGGGAGCAGGAGCGAGAACGTGCCGTCCGAAGCGGTCAGGGTCGTCATGTGGGGGATCCCCCAGCCGTCGTCGATCGTCACCCGCGCCCCGCCGACGGGGGTTCCGTCGGGGAGCGTCAACGTGCCGAGGTACGGTTGGCCGGGGTAGTATTCGAGCATCGACTCGCCCCCCGAGAAATACGCACCGGGGCTGCCGTCCGCGGTGCCCCCGGTCCGGCTCGCGAGGCTCTGAGCGTTCGGCAGGTTCATGGCCCCGAAGCACGCGGACCCCGCGCTCGCGTTCGGCTCGCTGCAGTAGTAACCGGTCCGGTAGACGACCTGGAAGTGCTGGAGCATCCAGCCGGGCATGAGGGGGGCGTTCACGACCGCCTGCGTCCCCTCCAGTCCCGGGATCCCGGGGCCCAGCCCGGCCTGCGTCCCGTTGTACCCGACGTAGATGTGATAGATCATCGAGCGGTAGAAGGGAGCGAACTGGTTCAGGGTGTAGTTGATCGGAGTGACCCCCGCCGGCACCTGCCCGGCCGGGTAGGACTGCCCGTTCGAGCCGAGTACGGTGACGTTGAAGAACGAGACCGGTAGGCCGGCGCCGTTGATGACGCGACCCGTGAGGTCGGCCGGGGCGTAGAAGATGCCGGTGTTCGTCCCCGAGAACGGGAAGAGACGCGAGTCCGTCATCGCGTAGCGGATCGACCAGCCGGTGTACGCTTGGACGTCGTTGTAGACCTTCGCGACGCCGGACAGGGGGAGCGCCGAGGCGAGGAAGTACTCGGTCGCGAGGTACATCGCGTTGTCGTCGGTGAGCGTGTGGGGGTCGACCGGAAGATAGCGGCCCGGGTTCGCGACGACCAATGAGTAATCCGCGCTCGTGTTGACGAGCAGGGTGTGGAGCTCCGTGAGGTTGACGCCGTCCCGCGCGAGGACCGCATTGAGGGCGGGGGGCAGATCGGAGAGACCACTGTTCCGCTGCTCGGCCTGAAGTAAGGTGATCGTCAGAACCGCGATCGCTTGCGACTCGTTCTGGGAGAGCAGGAACTGCCCCGCCGGGTCGATCCCGTTCTGGAAATTGTCCGCCACGCTCGGATGGTTGCCCTGGGCGATCGCCTGAAACCCGTAATCCCACCAACTCACGAACGCCGGCCGTTCCGAGGGAGGAAGATTCGTATCCTGCTGGGCGAGCCAATTGTAGCCGGCGCTATCGTACTGGTTCGGTGTGTCGAGCGAGCTGCCGGCCGCGCCGAAGTAGTAGCCGGAGGGGTTGGTCGTGGTCGGCTGGAGCCACGCGGGAAGGGTCGAGGCGACCTGGCTCGAATACTGCGCTTTCGAATTCCCCGGGATACCCGCGTCGATCGCTACCCAGACGTTCGGGAGGACCAGGCCCACGACGACGACGAGCAGGACGACGTGCCGGACCTTGAAGGCCCGGCGGAACGCAGCGAACTGGCTCCGCCGGTCGGCGAGCGATGCGACGGTACGACGCAGTTCGGGGAGCCCGGCCAGGTCGAGCGCCCGAACGATTGCCATCGCGGGGAGCAGGGCGAAGACCGGAGAGCCGATCTCGAAGAACTTCGCCGCGGAGATCGGCAGGTAGATCGACAGGATCGCGAAGACGAGGAATACCACGTGCACCCGCTTGAAGCGGCCGTGGACGAGCTGGTAGACGACGAGGGCGAGGCCGACGAACGCGAGGAAGAACGTGACGACGCCGTAACCGATGATCAGCTGGTCGATCGACGGGGCCTGGGCTTCGGCGACCGTCGAGTAGATCAGGTTCTTGACAAAGTAGCCCTGGCCCGTGACGATGTTCGTGAAGTAGACCGGATTGACCACCGCGAGGATCGCGGCGGCAGCCGCGACGAGCCCGACGAGGAGCGGGAGCGAGAAGACCCAGGGGACATCCCGCAGAAAGAGGAACGGGAGCAGGAGCAGAAGGATCCCGAAGTAGAGCAGGATCGGAAGGTCGAACCAGACCGCGAACTGCTGTTGGACGATGTAGTACGGCATCGCCATGGGAAACCCCACGAGCCCGACGATCCAGGTCGCGATGTAGAGTCCGAAGGAGTCGACCCGACGGATCCGTTCGACGACCATGGCGACCAGGACCGAGATGCCGATGACCACGACCGCGTAGGTGAACCCCTGCCAGGCGAGCGCGAGCGCCCCCAGCGAAACCCCCGTGAACACCGCCCACTTGACGGCCGTGCGTTCGGTCGCGAGGAACCCCTTCAGTCCGGCGAGGACCGAACGGGGGCTCCGGTAGCTCACGACCCATCGGCGGTTGCCGACGGCCTTTACCGTGCGCAGGAACGAATAGACGGCGACCAGGATCACGAACGTATAGAAGGAGAGGTAGTTCGCGTAGCCGAAGATCGTGGAGTCGATGTTCGCGCTCAAGAACGGGAAGATGAGCGCGGCGAGCAGACCGGTCCGGCGACCCGCGATCTCCCGGCCGATCAGATAGACCGGGAACACTCCGAGCGCCGCCCAGAGAGGCGCCTGGAGGTCGAGGAACCAAGCGCCCGCGACGAGAGCGTTGCCGCCGAAGAACGGGGCGAAGAGCGTGCCGAGGATCGCATTCATCCAGTCGAAGAGCGGCTCCCGCGGGTTGATCGCCCCGAACGGGAACTTCAGCAGCGGGTCGTGGATCAGATTGCGATGGTTGAGGATGATGTACTCCATCACGCGCGAGTGGTAGAACGAATCCGACCCTCCGGCGTAGGTGAAGACCGGGCCCCACTGCGCGACAATGGGGTAGGCCCAAATCGAGCGGAGCGCGAAGGTCAGGCCGAACGCGGTGAACAGGAGAGCGACCGTCCACCCATGACGGCGCCACCAACCGGTGTGAGACGATTCCATGCGTCGCCGCTCTCCCTGAGCCGGCGGCGCGCGAGACCGAGGGGCTGTATAAATAGGCTGCTATCGGAGAATCTGCGCGTGGAGTGGGGGGTCCCCCATCCCTCCGTTTCCATCGCCCCGGTGGGACCGGGGAGGATCGGGCCCGGGCGGCCCGGGGCGACCGCCGACGGCCCGCCCGGCCGCTCGGGGGTCCGTTCGCGAGCCCCCGCTCGCCGCCGGCGAGCGGCCGCGCTAGCCCACCGTGCGGAACCGATAGAAGACCCGTCCGTCGCCGACGTCGTACGATTCGACTGCGAGCGGCTGGCCGATGCGTAGCTCGGACCACGGCCGCCCCTCGATCCGACCGAACAGCCGCAGCGGTACGCCCTCCAGGTCGACGAGACCGACGGAGAACGGAACCTCCGCCTCGAGGCCGAGCGGTGCCCCCGCGAGCACGGCGCTGAACGCATAGAGCCGGCCGCGCTCGGGGAGGTCGACCCACTCGAGCTCCTCGGAGTGGCACTTCGGGCAGGCGGTCCGGGGGGGCCAGAAGAGCGCGTCGTCCCGCGGGCACCGGGTCGTCGAGAGCCGCCCCTCCCTCAGTCGGTCGTAGAACCGGGAGAGCCGCGTCTCCCGGGCCGTCTCGAGCGGGAAGAAATCGAGCAGGAACGGGAGC